>JANPBK010000156.1:0-30815 GCA_031430395.1 Cyclobacteriaceae bacterium | reverse complement strand
CCTTGAAGTTGACTTGAATTCTGTAGCGCAATCCCTTGCTGAATACTTCGAAAGTGTATTCACCTTGTTTCTCATTAATAAGTATATTTACTTACTACAATAAATCACTGATTATGTCCAAAACGAAAAAAATACTTATTGCATTTCTGATCGTACTGATAGGAATTCAATTTATACGTCCTACCCGCAATGAAGGTGACGCTATAGGTAAAAACGAGATTTCCATGCATTATCAAATTACCACAGAGATACATGCAGTATTGAAGGAATCCTGTTACGATTGTCATAGCAATCATACGCGCTATCCTTGGTATACAAACATTCAACCTGTCGGTTGGTGGATGCAGAGCCATGTAAATGAAGCCAAACATCATTTGAATTTTTCAGAATTTGGTACTTACGCTGTAAAGAAAGCCAAACATAAATTTGAGGAGATCGAAGATGCTGCAGCTAATGGTTGGATGCCACTGGATAGTTATTTATGGATGCATCACGATGCAAAATTAACGATTGATCAATCGAAGGCGATTGCCGAATGGGCAGGGGCGTTGAAATAATTGAATTATGATGCAGAATATAGAGATGTATAATTATACATCTCTACGTCCTACATCTCTTTATAGCTTTTATCTACCTGATTCGGCCTGCAACAATGGCCCATAAAAAATGGCATTCATCATCAATTTATTAGTGCCTAACCAAAAGGCTCGGAACGAAAGATTTTCGGTAAAGCCAATGACTCGTCCTTTCCCCACTACAGCAATACCGAGGCAGGAAGAATTTTTTAGCTTGGAATAATTTTGTTTAGAGATGTACCCGCTCAACAATGGATTGTTTCCAAATGTCAATGGATTGCTAAATGCCCCAGTTGCCTTTTGCAAGAAAATATTGTTTGGCTTGAATAGCGCAATTTTCGCATTGGGGTAACCATACAGTAATGGATTTGTTAAATCCGCATCAGCTTCAAAGATGGCTCCGCTGGTTTCTTGTGCGCCCTTTATTTCATCAATGTCGGAATAGGGCTTTGCTTTAACAGGCTCCTTTTTTCCAACTTGTGCACTCGGGAGGTCCTCTTCTTTTTTTGTTTCAAATTTTCCCAAGCCTGCTGTGTTGAGCCAATTCAATGCACTTTCAAAACCAATGATGAGGCCTCCGGCTTGTGTCCATAGCTTTAGCTTTTCTTTGGTCGCATCTGTAATGGAACCGTAGCTGCCTTCCGGTATGATCAATGTATTGTATCGATTTATATTTACGGTATTGAAAACGGAGATCGGTAGTAGGGTAACCGGAATTTGAAATCGAGTATCCAATAAATGCCAAATCTCTCCGGCATCAGTGGCAGAAATGCCTGACTCAACGAGCATTGCAATCTCCGGTTTTTTTAATGTTAGAAAAGAGGGGCTGCCTAAACTTACTCCTTGAAAATCCAGGCCCGTTGATAGGGCATGTACATCCAGCCCATCTTTTTCTGTGATTTCTTTCATGTATATCTGCAATTGATCGGGAAGTTTTTCCTGATGGTCGATTGGAATTAATAAACTTCCTCGCTCAAATTTTTTACCATTCGCAAAAAACGGTTCATTCGCCACTTTCACCCGAACATTTTTGTGTAGCAAGCGATACGTTGCCCTTGGCACATAGTAACCAACAGGTTCAATCACATAGGCGTAATCCCCCTTGCCAACAAATTTTCCCACGGGCATCATTGGTTCGGTCACTTTTTCCCCGGTAGCCGGTATCATTTTTAATTCTTCATAGTCGATTCCAAATGCCAACGGTAATGTCCAACTTGAAATATCGTAGAACAAGCTATCCTTAAACTGGGTACGTTTTTCAAACATTGATTTGATTAATCGATATTGTGGTTGGTTCATTGGAATGACATAACTCGATTCCATTTCAAAACCTTTCCCATTAATGGATTGACTACTGCTGGATTTATAAATGTCAATGTTTTGGCGGGCCACCATTTCAGCAAAGTGAAAGGCTTTCACTTTATCTTTTGAAGATCCCAGAATAATGCTTTTAGTCAAATCTTTGGATGCTTCGGCTGCTGCATTTTTATAAAAATCGCGCTGGTACTCGAGCAGTTCAACACGCATTTCGTTCACGGCCTTTAGTGTGCTTAAAGCCGTTGTAAATTGATTTCGGATGGTGAAGGGGAAGCGAAGTATTCCATTTACACTTTCTTGTGCATGGCCCCGTGAGCTGGCTTGCTCAAATAAAATTCCAATGGCCCCTTGTATGTCCGGGAAGGTAGAACCTTTGCCATAGTAAAAATCATCATAGCCCTCTTGCGTGTAATACAACGACCCTATTTCATCCAGTGCTTTGGCATGATAGGTTCCAATTTTTTTGGTGAGCTCTAGATTTTTTTCAGGGGTGAGTGGATGCATGCGCGAGGGAACACCAGGTTGAAAGAAAAAGGTAGCATTGGTACCCATTTCATGATGATCTGTGAGCACGTTGGGCTTCCATTGATGGAATTTTTTTACCCTCGCTTGTGACTCCGGATGTTGAGCCACTAACCAATCCCGATTGAGATCGAACCAGTAATGATTGAATCGCCCTCCTGGCCAGGCTTCATTGTGTTCTACATCATTGGGGTCTGCATTAGCCAGTTTACTTTTGCGTGCGTTGACCCAACTTGAAAATCGTTGCAGTCCGTCCGGATTAAAACTAGGGTCGAAAAGAATGACGGTATTTAATAGATAGGATTCTATTTCAGTCCCTTGGGCGGCTGCGAGATAATACGCAGTTAACAAAGCAGCATTGGCACCACTGGCCTCGTTGCCATGTATACTGTGTCCAATGTAAAATACAGCGGGCATATCCTTCGTGATTAAGCTTCCCGATTTGGACGGATCAGAAAGTTGAATGTGCTGTATACGGATGGATTCAATGTTTTGATGGTTTTTCGGGGAGGTAATCGTCATTAGAATAATAGGTCTTGCTTCATGCGTTTGTCCTGTAATTTCCAATGAAATCCGATCTGAGGCTTTGTCTAAAGCCATCATATAGCTTACCAGGCGATCGTGGGTAATATGCCATTCTCCCACCTGATGACCTATAATTGAGTAGGGAGTAGGAATGGCCGGATCAAGCTTCGTATTTGGAGGCATATAATAGCCAAGATCAGTCTGTGAATAGGTAGCGATGGCTACCATCAGGGAAAAGGTAAAGGCAAGAAGTTCTTTCATATGAAGTAAAACTTTAATTGAATTTCCAAGTAATCCTATTTTTTGCTCCCCTGCAACCCATTCAGGATAAGCGGTTTTGTTTTTTATCAAATTGTTACCAAAATGTGTGAAAGATTTAAAATAGACGATGATAAGATATAGGCTGAAAAGAATACTTTTGCCCAGAATAAAAACTCTATGCTTATGAGAAAAAATTTACTTTTAACTATTTCAATCTTGTGTGTAGCCTCGTTTGGGGTATTAGCTCAGGTTACAACATCTGCTATTGCTGGTAAAATTACCGATTCCAAAGGAGAGCCACTACCTGGTGCTACAATTGTTGCAACCCATACGCCTTCTGGTACTACCTATGGTACATCCTCTTCAGGCAATGGTAGATATTTTCTACCGGGTTTGCGTGTAGGCGGCCCATACACAGCCAAAATCAGTTTTGTAGGCTATAAAGAACAAGTGATATCTGATATCTTCTTAAACTTAGGAGTAACGGCCGATTTGAACATAAAATTGGCAGATGAAAATACTCAATTAGAGGAATTAGTGGTTACGGCTAATAAAAATGATATTTTCAGCTCAGACAGAGCTGGTGCAGCGGCTTCCTTTAATAATCAAACACTCAATAGTATTCCCACTATTGGAAGAACTGTAAACGATATTGTTAAATACAATGCTTACAGCAATGGTAGTTCATTTGCAGGGCAGGATAGTCGCTTTAATAACTTCACGATTGACGGATCGGTTTTTAACAATGGATTTGGATTGGGTGGTTCTGCACAAGCAGGTGGTCGTACAGGTACCTCAGCGGTTTCTTTGGATGCATTGGACGAAGTGCAAGTGAACGTCACTCCGTATGACGTAAGGCAATCAGGTTTTGCGGGGGCGGGTATTAATGCTGTTACTCGTTCCGGCACAAACGATGTTACAGGTTCAGTTTATTCTTTATTCAGAAATAATGATCTAGTAGGTAAAACCGCAAATGGAGGTAATAAGCTAGCTCCTTTTACAGTGAATGAAAATACATTCGGATTTAGAATAGGTGCTCCCATCATAAAAGACAAACTATTCATTTTCGCCAATTATGAACAATTTAAAAGTTCAGCCCCAGCTTTGGATTGGGTTGCTAATAGACCAGGGGCTGCTGGTAACGTATCCAGGGTAACAGCCGTTGCTTTAGAGGATTTGAAAACTTATATGCTCACAAAACTTGGCTTCAATTTAGGGGCGATTGATGGTTATAATAATGAAACTAATAGCACTAAATTTTTGGTTAGATTGGATTATAACATTAGTGATAAACACAAGCTATCATTAAGGTATTCAGATCATGATTCCAAAGGAGGTATTAATATTAGCCAGAGTAATAGTAGTAGTACTGCTGGCAACGGAAATAGAACCAATCAAGCTACGGCTATTTCTGCAGAGAATACAGGATATTTCCAAAAAGATAAAACCTTCTCTTTAGCGGCAGAATTAAACTCAACCTTCAGTGGAAGACTTTCCAATAAATTAGTTGTAACCTATAATAAGCAGACTGAAGATAGGGACTATAAAACAGGTTTATTCCCGACCATTGATATTTTGGACGGAACGATTACCAGCCCTAATGCTACGGGTTCAGGTTCAACCTATACGTCTGTTGGGTTTGATCCATTCACCCCTAACAATAAATTGAATTATTCTACTTTGAATATCACTAACAACACCACTTATTATGCAGACAAGCATACCATCACTGGTGGCCTTTCCTATGAAGCTTTTACATCTAATAACGTATTTTATCCCTCTTCAAATGGGGTATATACCTATAATTCCATAGCTGATTTCAAGGCAGCGGTTGATGACTTTGTCCTAAATCCAACTGCTTTAATTTCGCCAGTTCCAGTAGTTAGGTATAATCTTCGTTACTCACTTCTACCCGGAGGTGCAGAGCCATTGCAAGTTCTGAATGTAGCTACCTACAGTGGTTATGTACAAGATGAATTTCAAGCTACAGATAAGTTGAAACTAACGGTAGGATTAAGAGCAGATTTATTTAGTTATGATAATGGAACTGCCACCAGCTTTACGAACCCTGTTGTTGCAGGATTTACTTTTAAAGATGAAAACAGTGCGGATTACAAAGTAAATACAGGCGCCTTCCCGAGTGCAAGGGTACTTTTATCTCCTAGAGTTGGTTTTAACTATGATTTAAAGGGAGATAGGTCAACACAAATTAGAGGCGGAACCGGTCTATTTGTTTCTCGGATACCACAAGTATTAGTTTCAAATCAGTTAGGAAACAATGGAGTTAATACAGCTCTTGTGAATGTGACTAATTCAACGGCATATCCATTTAGAACAAATCCTTCACAATTTATTCCAACAACACTACCTAATGTGAATACGCTATCAGGCTATGCAGTGAATGCAACGGATAGTGAGTTGAAATATCCAACGATATGGAAGAGTAATTTAGCTATTGACCAAAAACTTCCTTTAGGCTTTGTCGGGACTTTTGAAGTCATTTATAATAAAAATATTCAGGCATTACGCTACATCGATGCGAATCTAAATCCTAAGAATAGAAATTTTACAGGGTCAGATACACGTGATAGATTTCCAGGATCTGCACCGGGAAATACAGCTAGATTTATTAACACACAGGTAACTAACGTTTTTGTCCTTAAGAATTCTACAGTAGGAGATTCTTATACATTTACTTTCAAATTGGAAAGACCAACGGTTAAAGGTTTTGGTGGAATGCTTGCCTACACATATGGACAGGCAACAGACATGCAATCAGTGGGTAGTACTGTTCAGGCTAATATTCCAACGGTTGCTGGACAGAATTATCTAGCCTCATCATTTGCGGATAATGATTTAAGACATCGAATTGTTGGTTTTTTAAATTATCGTCTGGAGTATGGCGAAAAAATCGGAGGAGCCACCATGTTCACATTGGGAATGGTATCGGCTAGTGGAAGCAAGCTTTCCTATACCTATGGCAGCGATTTGAATGGTGATGGACAAACTAATGATTTAATATATGTTCCCAAAAACGCAAGTGAATTGACTTTTTCAACTCTGACTGCTGGAGGCAAGACATTTACTCCAGCTGAACAGCAAGCGGCTTATGAATCCTATATCAGTGGCAGCGAATATTTAAACTCAAGAAGGGGTAACTATGCCGAAAGAAATGGCGCTTATTTTCCTTGGTTAACTCGCTTCGATTTTAGCGTAGTTCAAGAGTTTTATGTAAAAGTTGGAGCTAAACAGAAGAAAAATACTATTCAGTTAAGAGCAGATATTTTAAATGTAGGCAACTTAATTAATGACGGCTTTGGTGTTGGCTACCAGACAACAACTTCACAGCCTTTAACAGTTGCAAGTATTGATGCAGCCGGCCTTCCATCTTATAGAATGCAAACGCAAAATATTAATGGAGAGACCGTGTTGCTAAAGGACACATTTGTAAAAAGCATCTCTATAGGTAGCGTTTGGCAAGCTCAAATTGGTATTCGTTATATTTTCAATTGATTCGATTAATCTAATGATAAAAAAGGCCGCCATATAGGTGGCCTTTTTATTTTACCCTCATTTGCCTACTTTCAACAATGGCAATGAGACTTCTCCTTCGCTTTCTGCTTTGTTTAAGCCTATTTTCTCTTTCTCAATGTAAGCGAGGAACAGAAAATTTATCCTTTTCGCCTGATCCTGTCGTAGAGTACGATCTTGCGGATATCAAAAAGCGCGGTTATTTAGAAGCCATCATTGATAATAACTCTATCAGTTACTTTATTTATAAGGGCACACCCATGGGCTACGAGTATGAGTTGCTTCAACACTTATGCAAGTCACTCAAGGTCAAATTGAAAATAAGAGTCATTTCTGGAATTGATGAGGCCTTTGATCAACTAAACAAAGGAGCCGGTGATGTATTGGCTTTTCCACTAACTATTACCAAAGATCGGACGAATTACATTTCATTCACTCGGGCACATTATAGTACGAACCAGGTATTGGTACAAAAGCGACCTGCCAACTGGCGATTGCAACCACCACAACTTATAGAGAAAAGACTCATCCGTAATCCGGTTGACCTGATTGGAAAACAAGTGTACGTGATGAAAGGCTCCTCTTTTGGTGAGCGGTTGAAAAACCTGTCTCAGGAGATTGGTGGTGATATTCTTATTATGGAAGACAGCGCTTCCGCGGAGACTGAATCGTTGATCCGTAAAGTTGCTACGGGTGAAATAAAATACACCGTAACCGATCAAACAATTGCGAATGTTAATTCGCTTTATTACCCTAACCTGGATGTCAATACTGTATTGAGTTTGCCGCAGCAAATTGCGTGGGGAGTGCGAAAAAATTCACCTGAGTTATTGGTTGCCATTGATCAATGGTTTGAAACCAGCAAACGAAATGGACTTTTTCAGGTAATTTATGATCGTTATTTCAATAGCCCACGTTTCTCTATTAGCATGGCTTCTAGTGACTATTCTTCATTGGCTGGAAATAAACTTTCACCATATGATGAACAGATCAAACAAGGAGCTAAGCAAATTGGCTGGGACTGGCGCTTGATTGCTTCGATTGTTTATCAGGAATCAAATTTTAATCCTAGGGTTGAATCGTGGGCAGGGGCCATTGGCTTGATGCAAATCATGCCTGAGACAGGTGATTTTTTACATGCAGGTGATTTGTGGGATCCGCATCAAAATATTAAAGCAGGCATTCGGTTCTTAAAATTTTTGGATGACTATTGGGCAAAGACGGTTTCAGATCCTACTGAACGACTGAAATTTGTTTTAGCATCTTATAATGTAGGCGCTTCGCATGTTATTGATGCGCAGAAACTGGCGCGGAAAAATGGACGGAATGCCAGCCTATGGGATGATAGTGTAGAATATTTTTTATTGCAAAAGTCAAACCCAAAATACTACCATGATAAAGTAGTTGCCGCTGGTTATTGTCGTTGTGATGGACCTGTTCGGTATGTGAAAGAAATACTAGATCGCTATGAGGAATATAAGGTGCATATTGATGCGTAGACTTCGAGATATAACTTTTACGCCTCCAGGCGCTCAATAATTTCTTTGAAGTTTAACTTCGTCCAATTAGTTTCAATAGCTGGCATTTTCAAAACTTCTTCCATGATCTTCTTTTGTTTTTGCCCGGTTTCATAGGCTACAGAATACGGAATGTTTTCATGAAATGTGACCATCGAATAGAGGGGTATCCATTTATCTGCATAAAGCTCGTGCAGTTTAGCTTCAATTTTTTTTCTGAGAATGAAGTCCGGATCATTTACTAAATCACGCATTTCAATAAAGTTATCCAAGGCCAATTGGGCAATGGCATCTGCGTTTACCTTGCGCTGATCTTGAAAGATAGGGAGTGCTCTAGTCCAATCGTCTTGTTGTTGATCGAGCAGTTGATTTAAGACCCTACAATCTTCAAAGCCAGCATTCATGCCCTGTCCATAAAACGGCACAATTGCATGGGCAGCATCACCAATCAATAAAGTATTTTTTCGCACCCATGGATAACAACGCATGGTTACTAATGAAGAAGTAGGGTTGTGAAAGAATTCATCTAAGAGATGGGGCATTAAAGATTGGGCATCGGGAAATTTAGTTTTGAAAAAATCAGCTACGGCTTCTTTTGTTTTCAATTTTTCAAACGAGAGATCGCCTTGATGAGGAAAGAATAACGTCAATGTAAAACTTGCGTCAGGATTTGGTAGGGCGATAAGCAGATAACTTTCTCGGGGCCAAATATGAAGCGCGTTCTTCTCCATTTGAAATGAGCCTGCTGCATCTGGAGAGATATGTAATTCTTTATAGCCATGTTCGATATAGTCTTGCGAAAAATCGAAACGATCGGTGAATTGCATAGCAAGCCGAACCGCAGAAAAAGCACCATCTGAGCCGATGATGTAATCAAATGTTAATGCCTGGATTTTAGATGTCGCATCTTGAATAGAGAGTTGCGTTTTATCAAAATCTACGGTCGTAATTTTTTGTTCAAAATGAAATTCGACCCCAAGCGATTCAGCTTTGGTCATGAGCACTTTGTTTAATCCACTTCGTGAAATAGAATTAATGTATTGCCCCGTTTTTCCGTAGGGTTGGAAATTTAAATTTCCTTGCAAGTCATGAATCATCCTGCCATGCATAGGAATGGCTTCTTTTTTTATTTCTTCAGCAAGGTCTACTTCTTCCAGCGCACGAATACCGCGATTGCTTAACGCTAAGTTTATGGAACGGCCTTCATAACCGACACTCTTTCGCATATCGTTTCTTCGTTCGTAAACAGATACACGGTAGCCTCGTTTGATTAAATAGATTGCTAATAAAGATCCGACTAATCCTGCGCCTGTAATGGCAATATGTTTTTGAGAGATCATTTAATTAAGGCGGCTTTAAAAATCTTGACAAACTCAAACACATCTTCAAATCGATTGTATAATGGTACGGGAGCAACTCTGATTACACCCGGCTCTCGCCAATCTGCGATGATGCCGGCTTTCATCAATTTAGTAAAGACGACTTCTCCTCTTTCCTTCATCAGTATCGATAGCTGACAGCCTCTTTGTTGGGGATCAGTCGGAGTAATAATTGAAAAGTATTTTATTGAATCATGAATTTGATTCAAGAGAAATTCTAAATAACCGGTCAATAGTATACTCTTTTTTCGCAACGCATTTATTCCAGCCTCTTCAAAAATGGCTAAGGAGGCAAGTTGGACAGCACCTGAGAGCACCGGAAAATTAGACAATTGCCAGCCATCAGCACCGGGCATCGGCAAAAACCCTTTTTTCATTTGAAATCGTTCTTGTTCGTTGTGTCCCCACCAACCAGCCAAACGAGGAAGAGTAAAATTGTTTGCATGTCGTTCATGAACAAAAGCTCCGGCTACTCCGCCCGGTCCTGCATTTAAATATTTATAACTACACCATACCGCAAAGTCAACTTGATCAGCGTGTAGCTGCATGGGTACATTCCCAATTGCATGTGCTAAATCAAATCCAACATAAGCTCCTGCTTGATGTGCCGCTCGGCTTATTTTTCGGATATCAAAAAATTGACCTGAATAGTATTGGACAGCACCTAAAATGACCAAGGCAACATGATCTTTGTTTTCCCGTATCGCTTTGAGGATGTCTCCTGTTCGTAACGTATACTCGCCCTTTCTTGGCTTTAGCTCGAGGAGTGCGTTTTTGGAACGGAGTCCGTGAAACTTTAGTTGAGATTCAAAAGCATATTGGTCAGATGAAAATGCACCGGCTTCGGTAATGATTTTGTATCTTTTTTTGGTTGGTTTATAGAAAGAGACCATCATCAAATGCAAATTCACCGTCAGTTGGTTCATGGTGACTACCTCCACAGGTTTTGCGCCAACTAATTTTGCGATCGTTTTTTTACTAAACTTATGATAATGCAACCAAGGTCGTTTAGCATGAATATGTCCCTCTACGCCATTGGTTGCCCAATCCTTCAACTCTTCATTGATAAATTTTTCAGCTGTTACCGGCTGCAACCCCAGTGAGTTACCAGTAAAATAGAGAGCGGTCTTATTATTTACTTTTGGTAAATAGAATTGTTTGCGATAAATTTTTAAAGGATCGTTCTTATCCAAATATTTTGCAAACGTAAGAGTTGACTGAAAGGTACCGGACATGCAATAGGTTAAGTAATAGATTGAGTTTCTAATTGTCTTTGATGATGTTGTACATGGTAGATGGTGAAATAGAGCATTTCGCGCAAAGTGAGTTTTCCTAAAAGCGGATGAGGGAGAATTAGCTGATCCAATTGATCTTCAGAAAAGGAATCAATTTTTTTGGCAAGCGAGATGACAATTTTTTCCAGCTGTATGGATAGGATATCAATTGCGTCTGGTTTTTGGGGAGGCACAAATCGGCCTGAGGCTCGCCCCCCGGCTTCTAATTTTTCATGATAGCGGGCTACGAGTTCTTCGTAGGATTTTGATTTTCGATTTGCCTTTCCAAAAATAAACTGCAATAAGAATGCAGGTAAACTCAAAGCGGACTTAACAGGTGAAACACTCTTAACAAGATGATCGAGCAATTGGGAAGCGCTCCATTTTTCATGGTAAGAAACATGCCACTGTGCTTTGGGTAACGATTGCATGCTCTTGATAAAATGAGCGTGATGGCTGATCAGCTCTTTTTTCAATTCATTTTTATTCATATCAAACAAATCGTTTGTCAGACTCCATAATGGTGCCGCAATTTTTGCAAGTTCTTAAATCTTGAGATCCATAAAAATCACGGAACCTGGGAATAAAATCCTTCTCAATGTTTTCAAGATGGAATTTATATTCGTGTAGCTTGTGGTTGCATTTTTCGCAGAACCACATCAGGCCATCATCTTCAACGACTTCTCTTTTACATTCAATGACTAACCCAATAGAATTAGGTGTGCGAATAGGTGAGTGTGGAACGCGCGCAGGGAGTAAAAACATATCTCCTTCATTGAGTGGAATATCTACCGCTTTACCATCTTCTTGAATCCGTACGGTAATATTGCCTTCCAGCTGATAATAGAGTTCTTCAGTTTCGTTATAATGATAATCTTTACGTGCATTAGGTCCTGCAACGATCATCACAATGTAATCACCGGCATCGGTATATAAATTTTTATTACCTACTGGCGGCTTGAGTAAGTCCCGGTTTTCAGTGATCCATTTGTTCAAATTGAAAGGTCTTCGAATAGCCATACGTTTAATTTGATAAGAAAGTGTGAAATATTTACAAACCATTTAAAGTCTTTAAAGTTAATGTTCTTTTATCTTTACTAAAAATCAATTTATGGAGTTGAATTTAAAAGGCAAAAGAGCCATTGTTTGTGGTAGTACGCAAGGAATTGGGAAAGCATCGGCTATAGAACTGGCCGCCTTGGGCGCTTCTGTGACGTTGGTTGCGCGAAATGAAGAAAAACTGAAAGCTGTGTTAAAAGAGCTTTCAGCATTACAGGATCAGCAACATGATTACCTGGTCGCTGATTTTGACTATCCACAACAACTTAAAGAAAAAATTGAGTCATTTGCCAGTGAACGCATTGCCCATATTTTGATCAACAACACAGGCGGGCCTCCAGCGGGGTTAGCCATAGAGGCGAAGCCGGAAGATTTCTTGAAAGCCTTTACGAACCATTTAATATGTGGTCAAATTCTCGTCCAGGCGTTAGTATCCGGCATGAAGCGGGAGAAATACGGGCGGATCATTAATATTATTTCAACCTCTGTAAAAATTCCAATTCGGGGGTTGGGGGTTTCTAATACCATTCGGGGAGCAGTGGCTAGTTGGTCTAAAACATTATCTCATGAATTGGCTCCCTTTGGAATTACCGTTAACAATGTTTTGCCGGGCACTACTATGACTGGTCGATTAGAGGCCATTATCAATAATAATGCAATAAAAACGGGAACATCTCCTGCGGAAGCTAAGCAAAAAATGATTGATGAGGTACCGGCTGGACGTATCTCCGAGCCAACAGAAGTAGCAGTGGTAGTTGCCTTTTTAGCAAGCCCGGCTGCTAGTTATATTAATGGCGTCAACCTTCCGGTAGATGGCGGGCGAACAGGAAGCTTGTAATGGTATACAATTGATGTATCAATTTGTTTTAATTGAGTAAATGGCATTTCGCTTTTAATACTGTCATTATACATTTACATCCTACAGAGATGGAGATGAAAATAGTGTGTCTATTGTTTGGTGAGTTACTTTTCTCTTTTCTAAGAGCGGAGGCCCAATCGCCTATCCTGTTTAAAGATGAATTTAATGACAATATCAATGATTGGAGTATAGGATCAGGAAGCAATTATTCAGCCGGCATTGAAAACGGAAAGTTTGTCTTAACCACTTTAGTAGAGGATAAAGGCCGGTATTATACTGTTTCTCCGTATTTTGATTATACCAAAGATTTTTCCTTAGAAGCTTCCTTTGTTCAAAAGAGTGGGATGATTGATAACGGATTAGGTTTGATGTGGGGGAAGGAGGACAATCAATATAATACTTTCAATATTTCGTCAAATGGGTATTACCAGATCCGCTCACCTGAAAAAAGGCCTGGACTTAATGAATGGGTTAAATATCAAAAGATAAAACCGCTCGGACAGTTGAATCAGTTGCGCATAGAACAACGGAATGCAAAACTTTACTTCTTTATCAATAACAATCAAGTGATGATCACACAGCCCTTGCCGCTTTATGGAAAAGGAATAGGTTTTGTGAATAATACACAAATGGTTTTGGAAATTGATGATTTCATATTTCGCCATGATGTAACAATTAATTTACTGTCCAACCTTACCGAAACTTTAGAAAAGGAGAATCTCGGGTCAAAGATCAATTCGATCTATGATGAAGTGAGCCCGAAAATTAATGCCAAGGGCAACACCTTATATTTTGGACGCAAACATAGCCATGAAAATATTGGAGGCCTTGATGATAAAGATGATGTTTGGTCTTCAGCTTTAGACGATACAACATGGAGTCAAGCCAAGAATATTGGTAATCCGATCAATTCTACCGCAGCCGACAATCTCATTTCCATTAGTACAGATGAGAACACGATGATCTTTGCCATTGTAGATGGCTTTGGTATTCGTGAAAAAACCAATACGGGTTGGACAGACTTGAAAGACATTGGAATTAAATATGTGAATGAAGATAAATTTATGGAAGGTTGTTTTGCTGCTGATGGAAAGGCGATGTTATTCACTATAATGAATAAAGACAATGTTTCTTACGATAGCCAGAAAATAGAACGGGATGTTTATGTAGCCTTAAAAAATAAGCAGGGTGAATGGTCGCTACCTATGAACCTGGGCAGGGATGTAAATACAGCCGAAGATGAATACTCACCATTTTTAAGTTCAGATGGCAAGACACTTTATTTTGCTTCGAAGGGTTGGCCTGGTTACGGGGATGCAGACATTTTTATGACGAAAAGATTAGACGATACCTGGAAGAAGTGGAGTCAACCAATCAATTTAGGCCCACAAATAAACACACGCAGGTTTGATGCTTATTATTCTATCCCTGCATCTGGAGAGTACGCTTACTTGTGTTCAAGCTTTAATTCGGTTGGTAAATCTGATATCATTCGGATCAAACTTCCACAAAACATTCGCCCCGACCCGGTGGTTCTACTTTCAGGTCGAACACTCAATGAAAAAACGAAAGAGCCGATCTCAGCCAATATAAAATTTGATAACCTCGTTACAGCCCAGGAAATAGGCGAGGCAATTTCTAACCCCTCTGAAGGTAGTTTTAGTTTGGCTTTGCCCTATGGATATAATTATGGAATCCATGCGGCAGCCGATGGATTTTTATCAGTAAATGAGAATGTGGAGTTATTAGATGTAGGCAGTTATTCGGAAATTCAAAAGGATCTCTATCTGGTTCCTCTTGAGATCGGGGAGTCCTTCCAACTGAAAAATGTATTTTTTGAGCAGGGCAAGTCATTTTTAAAACCCGAGTCATTTCCTGAATTAGATCGACTGGCTAAAGTATTAATTGAAAATCCCTCCATTCATATCGAACTATCAGGACATACCGACAATATTGGCAAGACTAACTTGCTTAGGGTACTTTCACAAAATAGAGTTGGCACGGTTATGAATTACTTGGAATCTAAAGGCGTTTCAGCCAAAAGAATGGAGGGAAGAGGGATTGGCGCCAGTCAGCCTCTTGAAAAAAATGATACGGAAGCACATCGCAAACAAAACAGGAGAGTGGAATTTAAAATCACTAAAAAATAAAGATGCCCTCATTCTGTATTTTCAAATAGCCTCTGTAAATTCACCGAAACTATTCTGAGTTTTTATGCGCTTCATGACAGTCATCTTATTCTCGTTAAAATTCCTTTTGGTGATGGCGCAGCCAAAGCCGATTGTACAAGATGATTTCTCCACCAATAAATATGGATGGGAAGAAAGCGCCACTAGTTCTTTATCCAACGGTCAATATGTGATTAACACTACAGAAGAAGGGGCTCAATCATTCATAAACTTTTATATCGATCCTCAAAAAGAATTTATTATATCTGCGGATTTCAATCAGCAAAATGGACTGGATGATAATGGCTATGGACTAGTATGGGGGTCTAGCTTTGATAATTATAATATGTTCGTCATCTCCGCTCAGGGTGACTATGCTATTTACCATGGGGACCCAGCCCTTCTAAAGAACTGGAAACATCATGATAGAATATGGTCCATGGGGAATGTTAATAAATTGAAAATAGAGTTTAAGGGGGGCAACCTCACTTTTTATATTAATGATGTTAAGATAGAAGAACACAAGCCAATGTCTTTTTTTGGTAGTTCCATGGGCTTTATTTCATTTACTCAAATGCGCTTGGTAGTCGATAATTTTGTGTTCGCACAAGATCAGGTAATAGAATTGCCTTCTGAACTATTGAACATAAAAAAAGAAAACTTAGGCGCATCAATTAATAGTGAAAATGATGATCTGGGCCCAATCATCTCTATGGATGGGAAGCTTTTATACATAGCACGGCAAAATGTTGCTGAAAATATTGGTGGCATTAAAGATGATGAAGATGTATGGTTAAGCCGATGGGAAAATAATCGATGGAGTAGTGCCGTCAACATGGGCAAAACAGTGAATACATCTCATGCGGATAATTTGTTGGCTGTGAGTGCGGATAACAACACGTTGATGTTTGAAGAAGCTAATCAGCTGGCGGTGAAACATCGTACCGAAGCGGGATGGTCAGTGTCGGAAAAATTGAATCTAACTTTTAAAAATGAACTAGATCATTTTGTGGCATGCCTTTCAGCAGATGGGAAGGCGGTGATATTTAGCGCAAAATTAAAATCGAATATCTTCTATGACCCAAAAAGAAATGAAGGGGATCTGTACGTTTGTGTAAAAGGTGATGACAATAATTGGAAAGCACCTGTCAACTTAGGTGCTATGATAAATTCAATCGGAGAAGATACTTCTCCATTTCTTTCTGCAGATGGAAAGACATTGTATTTCGCCACTGACGGAAGACCAGGCTATGGGAATCAGGACATTTATGTTTCAACGCGCAATGATGAAAGCTGGACCGAGTGGTCTAAACCTGTGAACCTTGGCCCCCAAGTTAACTCGCCTTATTTTGATGCCTACTATACACTACCAGCCGCAGGTGACTATGCTTATTTTGTGAGTTATGATAAAGGATTTGGGAAGGCAGATATCTTTAGAATCAAACTTCATGTAAGCAGTCGACCTGCTCCGGTTACATTGGTTAAAGGTAGAGTTTTAAGTACTAAAACAGGTCAACCCTTAGCGGCCTCTATTCATTTCGAAAATTTGCGCACACGTAAAGATGTAGGAGAGGCTCGTTCTGATCCAAAAACAGGTGCTTATCAAATCATTTTACCATTTGGTATTAATTATGGAATGCGCGCCAGTCGAAGTGATTATTATTCTGTCCATGAAAATTTAGAACTTCCTGCTACCAAAGAATATAAAGAAGTTCAAAAAGATTTAATGATGGTGCCCATTGAAGTGGGAGAAACCATCAAACTAAACAATGTTTTTTTTGAAGCGGGATTGTCAGTCTTAAAATCTGAGTCATATCCCGAACTAGACCGATTGGTTACAATACTTTCAGAAAATGCAGGTATTTCCATCGAGTTGGAAGGCCATACTGACAATAGAGGGAAAGAAGATGTGCTCATAAAATTATCAGAAGATCGAGTGGCGACTGTTAGGGATTACCTTATTAATCATGGCATTCGCAAAGATAGAATTACGGGCCATGGTTTCGGTGCATCACGCCCCGTAGCCAAAGGTGATTCGGAAGAAGACAGGATGCTTAATCGGAGGGTGGAATTTAAGATCACCAAAAAGTAATGCAAAAAATATGTAATTATATCAATGGACAACTGCTTGCGCCAGGCATGGGTAAATACTTGGATAATATTAATCCAGCCGAAGGGAAAGTCTATAGCCAACTTCCAGACTCTGACGCACAAGATGTGGCCTCAGCAGTAAATGCAGCCACGCATGCATTTCTTTCCTGGTCATTAATGCCATCGGCTAGTCGTGCAGCTGTTCTTTTGAAAATCGCAGACTTAATAGATCGTGATTTAGAAAAATTGGCAATGGCGGAAAGTATCGATCAAGGCAAGCCCTTAAAATTAGCAAGAGTCGTTGATATCCCGCGTGCGGCTGCGAACATGAGATTTTATGCTACCGCTGGCATGCATGTTTCTTCTGAATCACATTTAATGGATGGAGAAGCAATTAATTATACTACGCGTACTCCCATTGGAGTAGCGGGTTGCATTTCCCCTTGGAATTTGCCATTGTATCTGTTCACCTGGAAGATAGCCCCTGCGTTGGCTTCAGGATGCACTGTAGTAGCAAAGCCCTCCGAACTTACACCTATGACTGCCTTTCTATTTTCTGAGTTATGCATAGAGGCCGGATTACCACCGGGGGTATTAAATATTGTTCATGGACTGGGTAGTAAAGTGGGCCAGGCAATCGTAGAACATCCGGGCGTACAAGTTATTTCATTTACAGGGGGAACAGTTACTGGCAAAACAATAGCCGCAACAGCAGCACCGATGTTTAAAAAAATTTCGCTGGAGTTAGGCGGCAAAAACCCCAATATCATTTTTGCGGATTGCAACTTTGAAGAGGCAATTTCAACATCCATTCATTCTTCTTTTTCTAATCAGGGTGAGATTTGTTTGTGTGGTTCTCGCATTTTGGTAGAGAGAAGTTTATATGAAAAATTTAAAAATGAATTTGTTAAAAGAACACAAGAGCTGGTAGTGGGTGATCCACTAGATGATAAAACAAGATTAGGAGCATTGGTTTCCGAGGCTCATATGAAAAAAGTGCTTTCCTACATTGCGTTGGCAAAGGAGGAGGGAGGTAAAATAGAATGTGGTGGTGATCAGGTTAAGATAAGTGGTCGTTGTACTGGCGGATATTTTGTGTTGCCCGCAGTCATTACCGGGCTAGATCAAAAATGTAGAACTAATCAGGAAGAAATCTTTGGGCCTGTTGTCACCATTATGCCTTTTAATACAGAAGAAGAAGTGATTGCATTTGCCAACGCTACTGCTTACGGGCTTAGCGCTACGATTTGGACCGAGAATCTGAAACGCGCGCATCGTCTGTCTCATCAACTTAAAAGTGGAATCATCTGGATTAATTGTTGGCTATTGCGCGACTTAAGAACACCTTTTGGAGGAATGAAGCAAAGTGGCGTAGGCAGAGAAGGTGGGTGGGAGGCAATGAAATTTTTTACGGAGACGAAGAATGTCTGTGTGAAGATTTAAATTATTGTATCGGTGCTGATCTCAGTTTTAAGATCCTTAAAATAATAGCTGTGTAAAAACCAAGTACCACCGACAGCCATTAAACTACAACCCACAACCATCAACCAATACCATAATGGATTGTCTATTTGCTCTGCAGTGCTTTTGTAAATATCTGCTGCCGGGGTTAGCATTACACTTATAAAGGCTACAAGATTGTTGACTAGATGAATGATAATGCCGGGGATGACAGATTGAGATTTCCAATAGATCCATCCTATTAATAGCCCACCCAAAAACGCACCTACTCCTTGTGACAAGTTTCCATGAATTAAAGCAAAAAGAAATGCACTAAAGAAAATAGCTTTCCAAGGATGATAATTTTTTAAAAACCCGTCTAAAATGATACCTCGAAATAATAGCTCTTCTAATAAGGGAGCGGCAATGACAATCATAAAAAAGAAGGCAACGGGGTTCTGTAAAGTTTCAAGGATCATGTTTTTTAGTAGATCCGAAAGGGGAATAAGGTTGGTAAGAGGATCTAATGCCAAATGGATACTTAAAAATACTACTACTGCTATTGCCACCACACCTGGAGAAAACTTTTTATGAACAAAGGAAAAATTCTTTCGAATGAACAACGCTATTGCGATCGTCAGACTAATGGATAATGTATAAATGATGGTCATCCCGACACTGCTCTCAAATGAAAAGAATGGAAGAACGACAAGCAGGCTGAGAATGGTACAGAGCAGAAATATCAATAGTAAGCCTAGTGATTGCAGGTAGGTGGGGTAGTGTTTCATTAAAATTAAAATCTAAAAGAATAAAATTAGCAATAAATTACACTGGTTTTCATTCTCTTTCTATATTGAACTCACTTGAATTTATTTAGCCACCAATCCATTTTCTTTACGGTACTAGGGTACCCCATGAGTTACCTGGAGTTTTTTGGAACTTTGGCTGGAGCCATAGCAGTCTTTCTTTCTGCGAAAGCGAATGTGTGGAGTTGGCCATTGGGCATAATTAACGTGGTGCTATTCTTTTTTTTATTCTATCAAGTGCAGTTGTATCCCGATATGTTTTTGCAGGTATTCTTTTTTGTCACCAACTTAATGGGCTGGTGGCGCTGGACGAACCCGCAGATAGGTGAAGAAGACAAGAAGAATCAGTTAAGGGTAACTAAGATGACACCCCGTGCGTGGTTATTTTTTATGATAATCGGATTGATCGGTACTTTTCTATTTGGCTCATTGGCGAAAAACCTTCACTCATTTTTTCCTATTTTATTTAGTCAGCCAAGTGCTTTTCCGTTTGCTGATTCATTTGTGACGGTCATGAGTATTGTTGCTACATACCTAATGGTTCAAAAAAAAATGGAGTGTTGGTTGGTGTGGATTTTGGTCGATGCCGTAGCTTGTTATTTATATTTTTCAAAAGGCATCATGCTTGTTGGTATTGAATATGTGATCTTTTGTTTTATTGCGGCTTTTGGATTTTGGAATTGGCGGAAAGAGTACAAGGCATATTCTCAAGTCTATGAACAATAATGTAAAACTAATTTGCTTTTACGGGCCAGAGAGTACGGGCAAGTCTACCATGGCGAAACAGATGGCGGCTCATTATCAAACCGAGTATGTTCCTGAGGTAGCGCGCGAAATTGTTTCTTCGAACGAGTTTACATTAGATGACATCATTCGAATTGCGAAGGCACAAAACGAGCGAGTGAGAGAAAAAATCAAAACGGCCAACAAGCTTTTATTTTGTGATACCGACCTAATCACCACTCAAATATATTGCCGCCAGTATTTGAAAACCGTTCCGCCTATTTTGTATGAACTAGAGAAGGAAATCACTTACGATCAGTATTTTCTGTTTGATATTGATGTGCCTTGGGTTGCTGATGGCATGCGAGATTTGGGGAAACAGAGAAGGGAAATGTTTGAAGTGTTTAAATTAGCGCTGGATGAAAGAAAAATAAATTATCAGTTGATTACAGGCTGTTGGAGTGAAAGGGAGGATTTTATTAAAAGAAAGCTGGGAGACTGCCCGTAAAATATCTTGCCTAACAAAATGCCATTTAAAGCACTAATGTAATATTTATTGAGATTTTGATTTATTATTAAATAAGGGGGGGGGGTATATTTGATTATCAAACGAAAAATTGCGCACTCATTTATTGAGTCAATTTTGGTTAACCCTTAAATTTAGGAAATATGAAATTAAAATTTGTCGTAATAACTTTACTGTTCTTTAGTTCTTGCACTAGTGAAATATCTCAATCTTTCAATAAGGATGATTTTAAAATTTTGACAGCTTCAAATAAATATGTTTCTAGCGCAAAGGATTACTTAACGGTGCTGGATAAATCTTCAAGTTCATCTAAATCAAGCTTGAACTCTAAATTTAGTATAGTAAATTTTTTGTCTAATGAATTGAAAGAAGTGAGGATTACTTTAAAAGGCAGAAGTGGTTCATCCTATGGAATTGCAAGTTCTATTGATTCCTCTGTTGTTCTAATGATTAATTTTAATATTAATGGAACTGTTAAATCAGCAGCTTTTAGTGAAAATAAATTATTGGCGGATAAATCGGTTGAAACAAAGATATATGACCTAGACGGAAATTTGGCTATTCACTTTTTGACTAAGGACATGAAAATAACTGTGCTTGAAAATGCAAGTTCAAATGGAGCTAGGTCATCTGGATGGTTCTCTGACGCTGGCGATTGTGTATCTGATGCAGCTCAACCATTTGGTAATGGCATTTTAAATATTGCCTTTGATGTTGCAGCAACTGCAATTACGGGTGGTTGGTATCCGGTTGTATTAATTGCAGCATGTGCGGTTAAGAGTTATAAGTAATTATTTATGAAATCGTTAATTGAATCTTTGAAATCAACGGCATTATTTTGGGCTTACTCCATGCTGCCGGTAATCTTTATTTTTTCTATATTGATTTACGGACAAGTTTATGTTTGGTGGTGTATATCAGCACTACTTTTTTATGCTTTTGTTTATAGACCATTCTTAAATCTTCTCAGAATAAGAGCACTAGGTATAACGCAGGAATTTTCTATTCCTTATATTATTTTTATTTTAGGGTTTAGGTACTATACGATAATTCACTTTGGCATTACTAGAAAATAGAAATACAAATTTTTAGCAGCTGATGGGTTTAGTATTTTTATGACTGTGAAGGAATTATTTTCTTGCGTATTTTAATCTGTTCGTAATCGCCTTACTATTTTTACTTTCGGTTTTTATTATTCCATTTTTAGAATTGTAATAAAATGGATCAAAGTGTGAATAGAAATTGTGCTTTTGCCACAGGCACGGTGTTTCTACTAGCCAATATCCTCTTCAAAATTTAGATTTAGAGCTATCGGCCAGAGCATTCTATTTCCGCCAGTATTTGAAAGCCGTTCCGCCTATTTTGTATGAACTAGAGAAGAAAATCTCATACGATCAGTATTTTCTGTTTGATATTGATGTGCCATGGGTGGCTGATGGGTTACGCGATTTAGGGAAACTGAGAAGGGAAATATTTGAAGTGTTTAAATTGGAATTGAAAACACGTTTGATAGACTTTACTTTCGTAACAGGCGATTGGGTAACCAGAGAGTTCATCGTAAAAAACAAACTAGCTGAATTGTTTGAAATACAAACGTGAGCCTAATGGTGTATTCCAATTTCTTTAAATGTTTTAGGTTTCATGTCGCCTTTGTCAATCCGAATGCCAAGGCCGGCTCCCCAGAATAAATAGTTTGAAGTAGCAGCCCATCGTTTTCCGCCATACATGTCCACTTGAAACCGCGGAGCGATTAAATAGGTGAGGCCTATGTCAAAGGAATAATTTTCATTTTCGTTAATGGTGCGCAGCGAATACCCCTCCACAAAATAGCCTAGCCGGTGTGTATGAAGGAAGCTGAGTGAAGCGGATAGCAGTATCCTTTTTTCGGCTTCATTGATCCAATAAAATCCTGCATTGTAATTTAGGAAGACCTGTTTATGAAAAGTATTATTGAAAAGAAAAACGATATCATAGGTGAAATCCTGACGGGTAACTCCGGTGCCATTTGTAAAAAGCACATTAATTTCAGGTTGCAACGCAATAGACGGGCTCCATCCTTTTTCCTCTGCAATTCGATGTTTGATGGCTAAGGATGCAGCTGACACATGGTCAAATGGATCTTTAAAAACAGAATCTAGGCGTGAATAGGTAAGACCCAATCGTAGTTCCGTTTTTTTTCCAATGCCGGTACGCAACATAATTATCGGCAAGTATAATTCATCGGCATCATTATTTTTATCCCATTCAAATCCCAATTCAATTTGATAATGTCCGGGCCTGACCGTGACAGGCAGGTTGGAAACATCGGGCCTGTCGATAGAGAGATTTTCGAATGTCTCTTTATTTTGCGATAAGGCAGAACAAAGATATAACGCAAAAATGCCTGTAAGGAAAAATTTTAGAAAAGCCATCCCAATCGAATTCCGTAAAGTTGGTTGCGTCCGCTTTGATTAGGAAAAAAATTGGTGTTGTATACGTTGGCCGTTCCCCAATTACCATACAGATCTATCTGAAAGATGCAGGAAGTGGCCGCGTTTATATCCAAGCCGATGCTCGCGTGAATAAAGAGATCTGTCTTATAATACCGGTCAGAATGATCTTCAATTAGATGGAATCCATCCTCTACACTAAGGAAAATATATTTTGACTCAATTATTTTAGATGGAATAATGCCTAATTCTGCATGCAGACGAGTACCCTTGATAGGCTCAAGTCCGCGAAAGATGAAGGCAATAGGAAGCTCTAAGTTGTAGAATTTTATTCTTGCGCGATACGTACTGTCAGGATTGCCTAGTCCGCTGAATAAATCAGGAGTAATAATTCCTGCACCCTTAGCAATAAAGCCAACGCCAATGGTTACACCAATATACTTAGAAAAATAATATTCTGTTTTTAACGACCCGCCAATTGTGGGCCTCGAAAAGTATTCCTGAGGTAAATTGGCACCCTCAATAGTTGTCAGCGCGTTGTTCAATGTTGCACCCCAGTAGAATTTTTTATCCCAAACTGATTTTGACTTAACTGAATCGCTTTGTTGCGCTACGGCTAAGAATGGGGTCATCAATAGAATGATGATTACAAATTTTTTATAGGCCAAAGTCTTCATAATCTTTCTTTTCAATGTCTTCTCTAATCGTACTTGATAAGCTATTACGGTACCCCCACTCAAACACAAGTGGAAAAATAAGCAATGTAAGTATGGTTGCGCTGATTAATCCGCCTATTACTACAATGGCTAGTGGCTTTTGAGTTTCTGAACCGATACCAGTAGAAATAGCAGCTGGAAGTAAACCAATAGCAGCCATTAAAGCGGTCATCACCACAGGACGTGTTCGCTCTTCTACACCCCTCGACAAAGCGGTGCGCATTGCCATTCCATTATTAATATTCTTTTTGAAAACGGAGATAAGAATCACCCCATTTTGTATACAGATTCCAAAGAGGGCAATAAAACCGATGCCTGCCGAGATACTAAAATTCACACCTGTTACATGAAGAGCTAGTATTCCGCCAATCAAAGCAAAAGGTACATTCACCAGAACAAGTCCGGCATCTTTGGTATTTCCAAAGGCAGCAAAAAGAATGAAGAAAATAAGTATGATGCAAATAGGCACTACTTCTTTCAACCGCTTTTGAGCACGCACTTGATTCTCAAACTCACCACTCCAGGCAATGCTGTAGCCTTTTGGTAAAGTGATGGAGGCATTTACTTTTTCCTGGGCTTCTGCGATCGTGCTTCCTAGATCGCGCTCACGTATGGAGAATTTAATGGCAATAAAGCGCTTGTTATTGTCTCGATAGATAAAGGCTGGTCCAGTAACAGCTTTGATTTCTGAAATTTCTTTTAGCGGCACTTTATTACCTTTTAAAGAGGGAACCTTTAATACTTTAATCTCTTGCTCAGATTGACGATATTCACCTGCATAACGTACACGCACATCAAATTTTTTCTCTTCCTCAAAAAAGCGGGTGGCAGTTTTACCACCAATGGCCATTTCAATAACAGCATCTGCATCTGCAATGGTCACACCATACGCTGCCATTTTCGACTGATTCAACACAATGCTCAATTCAGGTTGACCAAGGTTTCTTAAAATTCCTAAATCTTTTACTCCATGTACAGTCTTCAATATTTTAGCAACCGAGTCGGCCATAGAATTCATTTTCTCTAAATTATCTCCGAAAATTTTAACGGCCAGCGATGCATTAATGCCAGCTACGGCTTCAGCTACGTTGTCAATAATAGGTTGTGAATAGTTATATATCACTCCTGGGTACTCCCTTAGTTTTTTATCCATTTCTTCGATCAACTGATCAGTAGAAATTTTACGTTTCCATTTTTTCTTTGGCTTCAGATTCACTTGGCACTGTACATAAAAGAAGCCAGAAGGATCTGTTCCATCATTTGACCTTCCGATTTGAGATAGAACTGATTCTACCTCTTCAAATTCATTTAATTTTTCACGAAAAATGGAGACAAATTTATTCGTCTCATTGATAGAACTACTCATAGGTAATTTTGCCTCTACCCAAAGTGCCCCTTCATTGAGGGTAGGCAAAAATTCAGATCCCAAAAAGTTAAATGAAAACAAACTTGCTGCCAGGATTAGCATAGCTCCAATAAAGCTTTGAACCTTGTGACGATAAGTAAAATTAAATCCACCGATAACAATTCGATTAAAAAAATTGACTATTGGGTTATGTTTCTCTTTTACATCCTTGTCGAACATGATGCTACAAAGCACAGGTACTAAAGTAAGGGTAAAGAACAATGCTCCAAGCAAGGCAAATCCGAGTGTGTAAGCCAAAGGAGAAAATAATTTTCCTTCTACTTTTTCAAATGAGAAGATCGGAATTAAACTAGTGATAATGATAAGTTTGGAGAAAAATACAGCCTTGCCCAATTCTGAACTGGCTTTCTTCACGAGCCCTATTTTTGACAAATTGTTGTATTGGTCCATGCCTAATTCTTTTGCTCGATGGGCAAGTAAAACAAAGAGCCCTTCTACCATTACCACGGCTCCATCGATGATAATCCCAAAATCGATTGCTCCCATGGAAAGCAAATTGGCAGACATACCTTTTGCTTTCAAACACATAAATGCAAAGAGCAGAGCCAAAGGAATGATGATCGATACGATAACGGTGCTTCTCCAATCTAGCATGAAAATAAAAACCACAAAGGTTACAAAGAGGATACCTTCAACCAGATTTCCTAATACTGTTTCGCGGCAATAATCCATTAGATTATCGCGATCGTAGAACGTGACCATCTTAATGTCTGCAGGAAGGGTTTTTTCGTTTATTTCGGCAATCTTGGCTTTTACCCTTGCTAATACTTGGGCTGGATTTTCTCCCTTTCTCATGACGATGATACCTTCTACCACATCGTCATTTTCATCTAACCCTACGCGCCCTACTCGGGGCAATGCGCCTACTTGGACCTGGGCAACATGTCGCACTAAAATGGGTACATCTTTAATAGTAGAAATGAGGATGTTTTCAATATCATCAATACTTGAAAGCAACCCAATACCACGAACTACATAGGCTTGTCCATTTTTTTCGATCACATCGCCACCTACGTTAATATTACTTTTAGAAATTGCTTCGTAAACTTCAAGAGGAGTGATGTCATACTTTGACAACATCAACGGGTTGACATTTACTTCATATACCTTACGCGACCCTCCAAATGAAACAATATCAGCCACACCGGGCACCGCACGCAGTTGTCGATCGATTACCCAATCCTGCCATGCCAATAATTCGGTTGTGCTACGATCACTGTCTAGCGTATACCTAAAAATTTCACCTGTTGGGCCGTAGGGAGGTTGTACATCAGGATCTATTCCTTCTGGCAGATTCACATTTCGCAACAAGTTGTTGACTTGCTGACGAGCGAAGAAATCCTCTACATCATCTTCAAAAATTATTTTGATGACCGAAAGCCCGAACATAGAAATAGAACGAACGCTGGTTTTTCGTTGTACCGAGTTCATCGCTACTTCAATCGGTATACTTACTGAGCGCTCAACCTCCTCAGCACTACGTCCATTCCATTGGGTAACAATTATGATTTGAGTGTTGGTAACATCTGGAAACGCCTCTAGCGGAGTTTTCAGGTAACTCCATATACCAGCAATTACCAGTGCAGCTGTAATAAAGAACGTGAAGAACTTATTCTTTAGCGAAAATGAAATAATACCACTGACTAAATTTTCCATTATTTTTTAGGCTAGTCGTTTAAGGCATCGTATACCAACAATTGGTACTTGGTCATCACTTGTTCGCCTTCCTGCAAACCACTCTCTATATAAATTACTCCGCTTTGCTCCTTAAATATCTTTACCTCCCGTGTTTCTATTTGATCATCGCTTTTATAAACCATAACATAATACCTGCTTTTGTCGAAAATGATGCATGAAGAGGGCACCGTAACTTTAGAAAAAGATTCTTTATACTTCACTTTTACTTGTGCAAACATCTCAGGTTTAAGTTCATAATTAGGATTTGGAAGTGTAACGCGTGCACGCAGTACTTTCGTTTCCACGTCAATGATGTTGAATACTTTGTCAATTTTACCTTTGTAGACTTTATTAGGGTAGGAAGTCGTAATAATTTCGGCTTCAAAACCTTCCTTAATAGTTGGAATATCAGATTCGTAAACATTGGCCATGATCCACACTTCGTCTAAATTGCCAACAACAAATACAGGGCTTATGTCTTCTGTGCGCAACTCCATGTTAAGGGCAATGTTTTTTTGTAGAATAATTCCTGAAACAGGCGATTTAATTGGGTATATAGATTCTTTTCCCGCGCTATACATATCAAGAACGGCTCGCGTACGATCCACTTCTCCAATCGCACTTTCCACTTCTTTTCGAGCATTGATCAATTCTACTTCAGAAATATTTCCGGTCTTATATAATTGTTCTGCTACCATAATATTTTTCTCGGCCACCCGTAGCTGTGCCTCTGCTTCCACGCCATCGCGGGTAAACCCAGCTATTTCGGGGCTACGAATAATTGCCAGCACTTGACCTTTTTTAACAAAGTCACCGAGTTCGACATAGAGATCGCGCACAAATCCTCCTGCCAATGGGAAAACCCGTGCTACCTTGTCTTCATCCATGGTAACCTTTCCATTGAGGGATAATTCAGTATTCACTATTTCCTTTCGGACGATGGCCAGTTCTTTGCCCTTCGATAATGTTTCGGTCAAACGAAACCCCACGGGCGTACCTTTCTCATTTTTTTTGGAACAAGCCAATAGAGAGAAAACAAAAACGAAAAAATATATTGGGATTTTCATGGTCTGGAATTCTTATTTGTTTAGTTCTTTTCCTATTGAAAACTGTAGTTGATTAATGGCTCTCAGATAGGTATTTCTTAATTCAATGTATTGTGTCTTGTTGATGATGTAAATTCGCTGCAAATCGATAAACTCAAGAATATTAATATTTTTCTTTTGGTAGTTTTCGTTTGCATTGATGTTTAATTCTTCCGTTTGCTTTAAAAATTCTTCGGTATACTCTTCATATCCATTCTTGCTATTTACAAATTGATCATATGAACTGGAGACCTCGTTTCTAACAGTATTCTCAGATAGGGAAAAATTAGCTTCGGCTTGCGCAATTTTGGACCTGGCCATTTTAATGTTTCCTTGATTCCGATTGAATACGGGAATGTTAAATTCTAGATTAACCCCTTGGTATGGGCGTACGTAATTACTCCCTTTATCATGGGGCTGGTATGCAATAGTAAAATCAGGGACAGCAAATGATTGTTGAAGTTTTAGGTTACGATTTTCAAACTTGATCTGATTTCTACTAATCAAGTAGTCAGCCCTACTCCCTAGCGCTTGATCGATCAGGCCGCTCAATGTATTTGGAATTATTTCTATGTTTTCACGAAGCGCTTTAACATAAACTTGTTCATTTAGATTTAAGAGAATACGAACTGCGCTTAATTCATTTAAGATTTCGTTCTTATTTTGTATGGCCTCAGTTCGTACGGCAATTTGCTCTGATTTCAAACGGAGCACTTCGTTTGGTGCCATGGCGCCCACACGAAGTCTTTCTTCGGCACTTTGTATAAGTTGATTATAGCGACCAACCGTTGATTCCAAAAGTGCATGTTTTTGTTGCGCTGCCTTTAAGTTAAAAAAGTGATTTCCAAGGTCGTAAAATAGGCTTCGTAGCACATCCTGCACTTGAAGCTTACTTTGTTCAACGCTAAGCTTGGCTAATTTAACCGTATTGGTGTGTTTTCCTGAAATTGAAAACAATTGTTCAACCTGCACTAATCTTTGATTATCTATATTGAAATAACGATTCTGTTCATTGCTATATAGATCCTGGTTCCATACAAAGTTTGGGTTACTCCAAAGCTTCGCTTGAATTAACTCAGCATCGGCAATATCTATAGCATAGCGGTTTGCTATTAAGGCTAGATTTTGCTTTATCAGCAATTGCTTGGCCTGTGTAATAGTAATTTTTAGAGTATCGGATTTAGACTGCTGAGCTAGCGTATCAAAAATTGTTAGCCACAGCACACATATTGCTATGAGTTGCTTCATTTAGAAATAGTAAATATGGATTGAATCTTGAGAAAATATTCTCCTTAAAAGGAACGGAGAATCATTAGAATAATCAAATAAGAAGCTTGTCGTACTCTATATATAATAGGTGCGTAAGTTGGTATTGATATTCACTGAATGAAACGGAGTGCTGTAATGGCTCAATTATACTACAGGTGAAATAATGAACGTGTTTGTCTGAGAAAACTTCGTGTAAACGGATAACGTTAGTTTGATTTTCTGAAGTTCTTAGAAAGCAAGTGATTTTGATACTCTTTGAGCATTCGAATGTAACGTTGTTGTTTGCTAAATCCTGAAGGGGTTGAATGCTGGCAGAATAAATAGAAAACATGTTAAGCCCAAAGAGCATAACGAGTAAAAATAACGAATTTCTTCTTTTTCCTGTTTTCATTAGGGAGCGTAAAATTACTACTTATCAGCAAAATTCAAAATGTGCCAATAAATGGTGAAAAGCTTGTCTATTATTCTTTCAGCAATATAATTAGAGAGAAACAGGGAATTTAAAGTTTCCCAATTTTTTGCCCTTTCATAGCATAAAATAAAATATAGGCATAGCAAGGCGCCACAATCCAAAAGAAAGCTGAAGAGGGTCCTAGGGTAGGCACAATTCGCGCATAAACTTGAGGTAGTATTGCGCCACCAGCAATGCCCATGATTAAGAAGGCAGATCCAAGTTTCGTATACTTTCCCAGGCCTTCTATTGCTAAAGGAAAAATGGCCGGCCACATCAAGGCATTTGCAAAACCAAGCAAGGCAATAAATACAATGGAAGTATAACCTGAAGTAAAGTAAACGCCCATACTAAAAAGTATACCGGTAAGAGCCGAGAGCCCTAATGCGTTTTCTTGTTTGATGTATTTGGGAATTGTAAGGATACCTAAAATATAGCCTACCACCATTGACCACAGTGTATAAGAGGTAAATACTTTAGTTTCATCTAAGCTGATACCGATTGCTTTTCCATAGGTTCCTATTACATCACCCGCCATTACCTCTACGCCCACATAAAGGAACAGGCATAGTACCCCCAACATCAGATATGGAATTTGAAAAATACTTTTGCCATTTGTTTGTTTATCGGCTGTCGATTCATCATCCGTCTCAATTTCAGGTAGAGGTGAAAGCCAAATCATCACCGAAAGGATTAGAAGCACAGCGGCCATGATTGCGTAGGGCATGATAACACGATCTGAAAGTTCTTGCAATAGATTAGTTCGAATGGATAAGTCTGTTGTTGAATTGATTTGCGCTTCGATTTCAGTGGCACCTTGTAAAACAATAGCGCCCAACACCAGCGGGCTTAACGCACCGGCTACTTTATTGCAGATACCCATAATACTAATGCGCTTAGCTGCACTCTCAATCGGTCCTATTACAGAGATATAGGGGTTGGAAGCGGTTTGCAAAAGAGCCAACCCCATTCCTTGAACGAATAGACCGGTGAGAAAAAGTGAGAAACTTCGCTGCATGGCTGCGGGTAAGAACAGTAAAGCACCAACGGCCATAACGGCTAGTCCAAGAGACATTCCTTTTTTATATCCTATCTTTTCTATCACCCATGAAGAAGGCAATGCCATTATAAAATAAGCGATGTAAAAGGCAAAGGCAACTAAATAAGATTGGAATTCATTTAGTTCACA
>JANPBK010000155.1:0-7715 GCA_031430395.1 Cyclobacteriaceae bacterium | reverse complement strand
TAAAAATTCAAATTATATGAGTGGCTTGCCAAGTTTAAGTCTTTGCCGTAAACTTGTTACTTACCTATGTCTACTCGTTTATGAAAAGATTTTTTTCTTTGTCGGTACTCATCCTACTGTTTATGAATGGCCAGTCGCAAGAATCCTTTAGAAGATGGCGAAAGGCGAATCAAATAAGGCTCGATAAATTCGATCTTGTTTTACCCGAGGCAATGAGGGAAAATAAAATTGACATGTGGATTATTATGAACCGGGAAGGCAACTTCGATCCGTTGTATTCCGATATGGGTGAAGGGTATGTGGGGCATACCGGCTACTATATTTTTACAGATCTGGGCAAACCCAGGATAGAGCGTGCTGTATTAGGCATTGATGGATATTTATTAGAAGAAACAAAAGCATACGATTATTTCGGTTCGGAGGCAGAGCTAAAAGAATTTGTAACCAAAAGAGACCCGAAGCGAATCGGGCTGAATATGTCGAAAGATATTGGCGGAGCAGATGGTTTGTCGTTCACGGGCAGACAAGAGTTAGCGGAAATTCTAGGAAGCAAGTATGAAGCCCGTTTTGTTTCAGCCGAAAAATTGTTTTCCGATTTTCGCTCGAGACATACCGCCAGCGAAATTGCTGCGTTTGCCGAAGCCGGTGATTATTCCTACCAGCTGGCAGAACGTGCTTTGTCTAATGAAGTAATCACACCGGGCATAACTACACTGGAAGACGTAGCCTGGTGGATGAAGGAACAACTATTTAAAAACAACCTTCAATCTTCATTTGGTATGCCCTCCATTTATGTAACCGGTCCCAATGGAATCGAGGCCACTTCTACCGATCGAATTATTCAGCGCGGAGATATATTAATGCTTGATTGGGGGGTGGGCTTCATGGGCTTTTATACTGACATGAAACGGATGGCCTATGTATTAAAAGACGGTGAAAAGGCTGTGCCCTCAAGTATACAACATGCCTTCGACCAGGCATTGAAGGTAAGAAAAATTGTAACGAATACTATCAAACCAGGCATTACCGCCAAGCAAAACGAAATCAACATCTACAAAGCATTGAACGATGGCGGCTTTACTCAAATTGAATTTAATAAACCCACTGCAGATGAAAAGACGAATGTGATTATTGGCTGTCATTCCGTGGGCGATTGGGGCCATGGCACCGGGCCGTCCATTGCGTTCTTTAATCCGATACAACTGACCTACATCCTTAAACCCACAAACTTTTTATCGATCGAGTTATTCGCGTTTACTCCACTGCCTGAGTGGGGCGGAAAGAAATTAAGGATTCCATTGGAAGACGATGCTATTGTTACAGAAAGAGGAGTTGAATGGGTGTACCCTGCCAACCAACGTATTCAATTGATCAAGTAACCCTGTTGGAACGCGTTTGCAATGCGTTGCCGCTCTGATTGGAAAATGGAAATAAGTCAACAATAATCCAAGCCTTAGTTCATGTTCGAATGAAACAACATTACAGCCCGGCTGCCGCCCAAAAAAATGCTGAGTCGTCTCAATAATTTTTTCGCAAGTACTTATCCAATATCTCCAGTGGCACATGCATATTTTTTCTTCCAAAGCCAATGCGAAGGTGGGAGTGGCCAAACTCGAACATCTCTGCCGGCAATGTCATGATGCCTGTTTCCTTCACTAGTCTTTCACTAAAGGTGAGCGAAGGTTCATCTATCTTTATTTTCACAAAGGCCGTGCTGCCTGCCCGCGTAGGCGCAAATTGCAAGTGCCCAGCGTGCGTATCACAAAAGGTGGTAAAGAGCCGGATGTTGGCAATGATCTTGTCTATATTATGTTGAATCAGTTGGCGCTTATTCCGCAAGGCTATCAGCGTAAGCACTTCGCTGGTGGAAGGGCTGCAAATGGTGAGGTAATCTTTAAATCGCTTCATCTCTTCCATCACCACCGGGTCTTTGCATACGACCCATCCTAACCTCAGTCCGGCAAGGGCAAATGTTTTGGCCATGCCCCAGAGGGAAATTGATCGCTCATATACCTCACACATGGGTGGTAAGGTATCTTTCGAATTGTGCTCCAGTTGATGATACATTTCATCTGCAAAGATGAAAATACCTTTGGCTCGCGCGATCGAAACAATCTTGTTGTAATCGCTTAGCGAAGGGATAAATCCGGTGGGGTTATGCGGGAAATTAAGGATGATCAGTTTGGTCTTATTAGTAATGAGCTTATCTAATTCTTCGGGATCGTAATACCATTCGGTTTTATCTGAAGACGGATTCCAGAAAGACAATTCACAACCAATACTTTTCGCCACCTCATACAGCGATTGATAAGCGGGTGCCATACAGATGACGTGATCTCCGGGTTGCAGCAGAACATTCATCGCGATGAAGTTGGCCTCCCCTGGCGACAACACAAATACTTCATCGGAGGATACTTTTTTATAGAGCCCGGCAATGGCTTCTCTCAATTCGGGCAGGCCGGAAGATTCGGTGTAACCCAGTTGTAACGCATCCCACTGTTCGCGTTCTTTTGAATTGGCCAGCGCGAGAATCTCTTTCAACGAAAAGCCATCACAATCTGAACTGGACAACAGATAGCGCGAAGAGAATTCGTGTTGCGCAAAATAGCGCTCGAGGTGAAAAGGATTGATTTTCATGGGTGCTGATTCAAGATAGTAAACTACGAAATGTTTTTTGAAGCTATGTTGATTTTAGTCCAAATAATTATTGCATTCTCCTTATCCATCATTAACAAGTAGCATTCTATTCCTACACATGCGAACATTATCTTAGGAAATAAATTTTAAAAAGTTGGTATCTTTACTTTCCATTGCAATCGGTGAATCACATTGATTCTTTGATAACAAACCTAACCCATAAACCTACCGGAAAATGGAATCAAGACACCTTTTAGTAGCTGCTGTTATTATATTTCTAGTATTTCCGTTTTTGATAGTCGCCTGTAAAACTAAATCTGTGAGCACAAACGAAAGAGATTCTGATACAACAAGGCTTAAGCTTTCACTTGCGCAATGGTCTATTCATCGCGCCTTGGATAGCGGGCAACTACGTGCAGAAAATTTTGCAGCTATCGCTAAAAATGATTTTGGAATCGATGCCATTGAATATGTAAGCTCATTTTACAAAGACCATGCAACGGATCTTCTCTTCTGGAAAAAGATGCGAACTAAGGCCGATTCATTGCATGTGAAAAGTTTGCTGATCATGGTAGATGGGGAAGGTGACCTCGGCAATCCGAAATCAGAAGAGAGAAAGGTGGCCATTGAAAACCATTATAAGTGGGTGGATGCTGCCCGTATTCTCGATTGTCATTCCATTCGTATCAATGCTTTTGGTGATGGGACGAAAGAAGAAGTGCAACAGTCCATGATTGCTGCACTGAAACAACTATGTACTTATGCGGGTCAAAGCAACATCAACGTGTTGATCGAAAATCATGGTCTATACAGTTCAGATGGAAAATGGATTGCTGAAATTATGCGACAAGTAAATATGCCCAATTGTGGCACCCTACCTGATTTCGGTAATTGGTGCACCACCGCTAAGTGGGGTAGCACACAAGATGGAAAAGATTGCAAAGAAGTATATGATCGTTACGAAGGCATCGTTGACATGTTGCCCTTTGCACATGGGGTGAGCGCAAAATCGTATGCGTTTAATGATGCGGGTGAAGAAACAATTATCGACTACAACAAAATGTTACAGCTTGTGAAAGAAGCAAAGTTTACGGGCTACATAGGCATTGAATACGAAGGATCAATACTAAGTGAACCGGATGGTATTCGAGCTACGAAAGCATTATTGGAAAAAACTTGGGAGAAAGGTAGAGTGAGTATTCCATAAACTCATACTGACAATAGCACTGCACGCTAACAAGAGATTCGATCAACCCACATTAGTTTCATAAAACGATCATCATGAGTGGGTCATGAGATCATGTTACCCTGAACCTGTCGAAGGGTATTCCGATGGGTAAGTGAAGATAATTTTAGCTTTCATTAGATATACTTACATGCCTCCAAAGTTAACCAGTCGTGCAACCGGGAGTGATCTTTATCTCTAAAATATATCAATTATGAGTCCATTCGCGAAACTAGATAGGGTTTGTAAAAATCGAACAATAAATTCAGTGGTCTTTGATAATAAAATATGAAGAAAACCACTTATAAGATACGTTGAAAATTACATTGGATAGTTGCCTTATCTGGCTGAAGTTTGCAATTAGTCTGCAAAGCCCTTTACTTGAGTGTTAATCAGGTATGCTTATCATAACCAAAATAACCGAGTAGCTGCAAATACATTTCAGGGGCTAAAACATGGAAAATATTAGTGAAAGTGAAGCAAGACTTCAATCGATGTTGGAAGGGGTTGCAGAACAAGATTTAAAGAATAAAGAAGTGCAGCATGCGCTCGCCAAAAGTGAAGAGCGATTCAGGACTTTATTTGAATCTGCCAGTGATGCCATTTTCATGATGAAGGGTCCCCTTTTTACAGATTGCAATTCGGCTACCGAAAAAATATTTGGCTGTCTTAAGAATCAGATCGTTGGCCAAACACCGATTCGATTTTCCCCTGAGTTTCAACCTTCCGGCCTCACCTCTGAAAATGCAGCCTTGGAAAAAATTGGAAATGCCTTGGCTGGTAAGCCACAATTCTTTGAATGGAAACACAAAAGATACGATGATGCCTTGTTTGATGCGGAGGTTTCGCTGAACAGACTTGAAATAGACGGGGAGGTATACATACAAGCTATTGTGAGAGATATCACGCAGCGCAAAAAAGAAGAAGCTGACAATCACCGACTCGCAATGGTTGCGAACACGACCAACAATATTGTCATCATTGCCGATGCGAACGGAAAAGTGGAATGGGTGAATCGCGCATTTACGACCATTACCGGATACTCATTTGAAGAAGTGATCGGAAGAAAACCAGGCGATTTTTTACAAGGGCCAAATACGGATAAGGCAACCGTTGCTCTTATTTCAGCACAAATAGCGCAAGGCAAATCTTTCAAAGACATTGAGCTTATCAATTATACAAAAGAAGGGAAGCCCTATTGGATATCCATTGAAATTCAACCCATCTATAACGAGCAAGGCCAACTTCGTCAATATATTGCTATTGAAAGTGATATCACCGATAGAAAACAAACTCAAATGGCCTTGGCCCATCGCGAAAAGCGATTTAGCAATCTGGTGCACCAAAGCCCGATGGCTGTCATTGAATGGGATATTGAACTGAATGTTTTAGAATGGAATGAAGCGGCAGAAAAAATATTTGGCTATACACGAATAGAAGCACTGGGTCGCAATGCATTCGATTTAATGCTTCGATCTGAAAAGCGCGATGAAATAGAGTCTGTGCGAACACAATTGATCAGTCAGCGAGGAGGAACACGCAGCACGAACGAGAATATTACTAAAAAGGGGAATACCATATTCTGTGAATGGTACAACAGTCCCCTGATTGATGACCAAGGGAAAACAGCAGGGATTATTTCCATGGTGGAGGAAATCACGGATAAGCTGATCGCTGAAAAATTGCTCAAAGAGAGTGAATTCAAATTTCGCCAGATTGTACAGAACAGCCCGATGGGCATCTATGTGTACGAAGTCAATGATCAAAACCAACTCATACTGGTAGATACCAATCCTGCTGCAGATATCTTAACAGGTATTGATAACACAAAATTGCTCGGAATGACTATTGAGGAAGCCTTCCCCGGATTGAAACAAACTGATGTTCCGGATCACTATCTGATAGCTGCATTACACGGAACGCCCTGGTACACCGAAAACATTTACTATCACGAAGGAGCTATAAAAGGGGCTTTTAACGTAAATGCCTTTCAAGCGGGCCAAAAAAGAGTTGCCGTGATGTTTAACAACATAACAGAACGTATTCAAATTGAAAATGCCATTAAACAAAAGAATGAAGAATTAATAAAAATCAATATCGAACTGGATCGCTTTGTATATAGTGCCTCGCACGATTTGCGAGCACCTATTTCGTCCTTGTTGGGGTTATTAGAAGTAGCGCGACTAGAAAATAACATGTCCGCCATGGAGAAGTTATTGGATATGCAAAAACGTACCCTCCTCAAATTAGATAATTTTATTCAGGACATTGTAAATTACTCTCGCAATAATCGCATGAAAGTAATCAATGAGCCGGTTGATTTTAAAGCATTAATCGAAGGTGTTTTTGAGCAACTTCACTTTATGAATCAACTGAACAAATTGGAGCAAAGAATTTTGGTTGCTCCTGATCTGAATTATTTAGGCGACAGCAATCGCATGACCGTGATCCTCAATAACCTTATTTCAAATGCTATCAAATACGCGGATGTCACCAAGCCTAATCCATTTGTTGAAGTTAGTGTGGAAAAAACAGAAGAAGGAATATTGCTTACCGTAGCTGACAATGGAGAAGGCATCGATGAACTTCATTTACCTAAAATATTTGAAATGTTTTATAGGGCTACTCAGCACAGCACGGGATCCGGTATAGGTCTCTATATTGTAAGTGAAATCATACAAAAAGTAAAGGGTAAGATTGAAGCAAATTCTAAAAAGGGGGTTGGCAGTACTTTCCGAATCTACTTGCCTGATCAATCTGTTTCATAACAAATTTACCTTTATGTGTCTCATGCCGTCAGGTCTTCCGACCTGTCGCATAACGTTCTCTCAACTCACTCCCAATCGTTTCTACTTCAAAACATAAAAAAGAAAAGCGGTTTTGTGGGGTGTTGGGTGGAATAAAGTGATTGCAGGTCTTATACCCTCTACGTCAAGAAACGATAGAACTTGAAATTCATCGTTCAAATTAAACGTGAAGGCAGAAATGGTTTCCGATTCACAATCACACTGCCGTGTCAGTGAGATTCCTCAACATATTCCTTAATTAATTGTTTAATACCCTTTGATGATTCATTTCATCTCTTAATTTTGCCAGATGCATAAATAGACTCCATGAATGCTTTGTCTCCAATGATTATTCAAAAAAGTATTATCCCATTTCTTTGCCTCTCAAGCCACGTTTTTTGACGAAATGCCTTATCAAAATTTGAATCAAAAGTATATCAAAGGGAAACAGGTAATCTCCTTAGCAGCTATCCTGCTAACGATGTTCGGATTTGTATTAGATGCATTTACCTATTCGAGCATCTATTCATCGATTCAAATTGTAGTTCAAAGCTTTAGTTTTCTGATTTGTTCGATTGCCTTGTTTTTGTACATATATAATCGCGACAGGTATTTTAAACTATCTTTTGGAACTATCGCGTATGTCGTCATTGTCAACATCATCATTACGTCCACCATCATCCATACCTTTGGTTCTTTCGAAAAATTCACAGAGGCCAATGTGTTATCCCGCGACATCATTTTTATCATTCTTTTTATCGCGCTCAGCGGTTTTATTCTTGGGAGAATACATATCTTCCTACAGGGGAGCCTGCTCCTCAGTCTTATTATCTACTTTATCACAATCAAACGCGATCCATTCTTTATTGATAATGCGGCCATCTATTGTCTTTCATGTATTGGATTCTCTTATGCCCTTTACTTCTTTGTAGGCACTCTTAATAATTTGATCAAAGGACTGGAGGAAGCCACCACAGTGGCCAATCATTCCAAGCAATTGGAAGCCGAGAAAAACGAAAACTTATTGCGCTACCAAAACTCTTTACTACAACTCACGCAGGATAAAT
>JANPBK010000154.1:0-35925 GCA_031430395.1 Cyclobacteriaceae bacterium | reverse complement strand
TGTGGTGTTTGAACAGTAAGTCTTTCCGCAGTGATGTGAGAGAATTAGGTAGATCAAAACCAATCATCAACCCTTGTCCACGCACTTCCAAAATGGGTGAGAATTTTTTCAGTTCCTGCATCCAGTATTTGCCTAAGTCTGCTGCATGCTTCATCAGGTTTTCCTTTTCTATTACATCTAAGACCGCCAACGAGGCTGCGCACGCTAAGTAATTTCCTCCGAATGTAGTCCCCAGCATACCGCTCCACGGTTTGATGTCCGGATGAATAAGTACACCACCCACCGGGAAACCATTACCCATCCCTTTTGCAATGGAGATTAAGTCTGCTTCAATGCCAGCGAACTGATGTGCAAAAAATTTACCTGTTCGCCCATAGCCAGATTGCACTTCATCTAAAATCATTAGGGCACCGACTTCTTTGCATTTTTTGGAGAGGAGTTGAAGAAATGCGTGAGTGGGAAGGTGAATGCCGCCCACACCTTGTATGCCTTCGATGATAACTGCCGCTATGTCTTTGTTAATAGCATTCAGAAATGCAGCCTCGTCATTCAATGGAAGAAATACAATTTCATGTCCCGCATTGAAGGGCGACACAATCTTTGGATTATCAGTGGCTGCTACTGCACCGGACGTTCGACCGTGAAATGCTTTTTTAAACGCTATCACTTTTTTCCGGCCATTGACAAATGAAGCGAGCTTCAGTGCATTTTCGTTAGCTTCAGCACCAGAGTTGCAAAGAAACAGTTGGTGATTGGGGTAACCAGAAAGTTGACCAAGTTTCTCTGCTAGCTTTTCCTGCAATTCGTTCTTGATGCTATTAGAATAAAAACTGATTTTATCCAATTGTGATTTGAGTGCTTCGACAAAATGCGGATGATTATGACCAATTGAGATCACCGCATGACCACCATACAAGTCTAAATATTTATTTCCTTCTTTATCCCATAGCCACGAACCTTGAGCTTTTACAGGCTCGATTGGGAAGAGGGGGTAAACTTCAAATAATTTCATCGTTAACTTATTTTTTTTGGTGTTTAATTGTTCCCGGTTCCCGGTAACTGGAAACTTTAAAAAACACTTCCTTTTAATTTCAATCCCATGCTCTCGTCTAACTTAAACATCAAATTCATATTCTGCACCGCCTGTCCACTTGCTCCCTTTAATAAATTGTCTGTCGCAGAATGGATGACAAGTTTGCTTCCAACTTTTTCCAAGAAGAGTAAACATTTGTTTGTGTTCACTACTTGTTTCATGTCAATCATTTCATTGGCCACGTTGGTGAATGGGTGGGTGACATAAAAATCGTTGAACAGCTTATTGGCTTCTTCCAAACTCAGGTTGCAATCCAACACAGAAGAAACGAAAATGCCTCTGGTGAAATCCCCACGCCAGGGCACAAAATTGATCGTACTTGAAAATCCTGGCTGAAGCGATTTTATAGTTTGATTTATTTCTCCCAGATGTTGGTGTGTTAACGTTTTATAAGCGGAGACATTATTTGCTCGCCAGGTGAAGTGTGTAGCGTCTTGCAATTTTTGACCAGCACCGGTAGATCCGGTAATTCCTGTTGTATGAACTTCTGTTAGAAGGCCAGCTTTTGCTAATGGCAATAATCCCAACTGTATGGTAGTAGCAAAACAACCCGGGTTGGCAATGTTTTTCGCTTGCTTAATCTTGTCACGTTGAAATTCAGGAAGCCCATATACAAATTCTCTGTCACCTGCTTTATCGCCTAAACGAAAATCATTGCCTAAATCGATGATGCGAGTAGTATTATGAAAATCATTCTCGGCTAAAAACTTTTTGCTTTCACCATGGCTTAAGCAAAGAAACAGAACATCAATAGCTAGGTTGAAACCGTCAGAGAAGACTAGCTCCGTTTCGCCAAGAAGATCATGATGAACGGTAGTAACTGGCTTGCCTGCCTGACTTCTGCTTTGAACAAAAATCAATTCCACCTCAGGATGGTACAACAATAGCCGCACTGTTTCTCCTCCTGTGTATCCTGCGCCACCGACAATGCCTGCTTTGATTTGCTGTTTCATAATTTGTTTCCTGTTTCCGGTTTCTGGTTACAGGTAACCTGCAACTGGGAACTTGCAACCTGATAATGGATCGCCACCTGATTACCAAAAATTTTTGTAAACCCTTTTACATCTTCTCCAGTCCAACCCAAATTCATTTCGCCATACTTTCCAAACTTAGCTGACATCAAATCAAAAGGTGATTCAATGCCATTGACTTGATAGCGGTACGGGTAGAGTGACATCGACACTTCGCCTGTTACGTTTTCTTGTGAACTAGTTAGGAACGCTTCCATGTTGCGCATGACCGGGTCCAGGTATTGTCCTTCGTGTAGCCAATTGCCATAAAACTGCGCCAACTGATCTTTCCAACTCAACTGCCATTTAGTGAGTACATGCTTTTCCAATGCGTGATGTGCTTTGATGATGAGAACTGGAGCAGCGGCTTCAAAACCAACACGGCCTTTTATACCAATGATGGTGTCTCCCACATGAATATCTCTACCAATACCGTAAGGACCAGCAATGGACTGAAGAAAATGGATCGCTTCAGTCGGATGTAAAAACTTTTTACCATTGATTGAAATCAGCTCTCCTTTTTCAAATCCAATCTTTACTTCTTCGCTTCCTTGTTTGGTAACTTGGGTTGGCCACGCCTCCTCGGGAAGTTGCCCCATCGAGTTGAGTGTCTCTTTTCCGCCTACGCTAGTTCCCCATATGCCTTTATTAATAGAATATTTCGCTTTCTCGAAATTGAATGATACGCCCTTGACTTTCAAATACTCTATTTCTTCCTCGCGACTAAGTTTTTTATCTCGGATCGGTGTAATGATTTCTATTCCGGGAGCAAGAATTTGAAACACCATGTCGAACCGCACTTGATCGTTGCCGGCACCTGTGCTACCATGAGCCACAGCGTCAGCTTTTATTTCTTTGGCATAGTTGGCTACTGCCAGGGCTTGCGACATCCTTTCAGCACTTACACTCAATGGGTAAGTTGCGTTTTTTAGTACGTTACCAAAAATCAAATACCGAATTACTTTTTCGTAATAAGATTTGGTTGCATCAACTGTTTTATGAGATGCCATCCCCAAACTTTTCGCGCGTGTTTCTATGGATTGAACTTCAGCGGTATCAAACCCACCCGTATTCACCGTGATCGAATGGACTTCGTAGCCCAGGTCCTCCGACAGATACTTTGCGCAGTAGGAGGTATCTAATCCACCACTAAATGCTAACAATACTTTTTTCATCTGCTAATCATCAATTATTAGTTGAAAGTTCAAAGCTTAAAGCTTAAAGTCTTCAACTTTTCACTTTCTGCTTTTAACTTTTCACTTCTTTTACCAAAAGAACAAAAAACTTAAAAATGAACTTTTCTTAACAGCACCTCCATTGTCTTCTTTTTTCTTCCAGCCTTTCAACAACACGAATTGTTTAAAGCGAACCCATCGGTCAAATACCTTATTGTCGTTGCGAAGATCTCTGCCCCAAAAGTTTTCTGCTTTTGCTTCGTGGTGCTTTTTTAATTCCAGTTCTTTTGCTTTTTCAACTGGGTCGTAGAGCATCGCGGTGCACATACAATTTTGACGATTTTTACTCATCAAAATTTCATAGTTCACGCAACTCTGGCATCCCTTCCAAAACTGTTCATCGTTGGTCAACTGATTGTAAGTTACGGGTTCGTATCCCAAATCAGAGTTGATTTTCATAACCGCCAATCCTGTCGTCAATCCAAAGATTTTCGCATCTGGATATTTTTTCCTAGAGAGTTCAAAGACTTTGCGTTTGATTTCAGTGGCGACTCCGCTTTTGCGGAACGGAGGAGAAACAATCAAGCCACTATTGGCAACAAATTTTTCGTGCTCCCACGATTCAATGTAACAGAAGCCAACCCAAATGCCATCTTTCGTGATAGCTATGACGGATTTACCTTCCTCCATTTTAAGTTTAATATAGTCAGGAGAGCGTTTGGCAATTCCAGTGCCACGCGCCTTGGCCGACTCGGCCATCTCGTTGGTAATGATTTCAGCGTAATGAATGTCTGCAGCACTAGCTGCGCGGACAGTTATATTTTCCAATTTGATTTCTTGCGTTTAAATTGACAGAACTGATTAAGGGTGCTTAATGCACTGTACCAAAACCATTTCTATGGAGTTGGCATACATCTGTTAGTAAAGAGATACTAGTATCAGATCCTAATCCGTCTATGCGGTCGCCTGGTCACGATGCAAGCAGTATGGAAGAGATTAAGCGATGCCGAAGTGGCAAAGTTGAGGTGAGCAGAATTGCTCTTATTCTCATGAATGGTGACTAAATTTTCCAATTCTTGGTGTTGTGTTTAGTTAAGTAAAAGGCATTCAATAAATGTTTTCGCAAAATTAACAGAATTATGAACGATTATTTAAGGATTCGGTTCGATTTTTAAAGATTAATTTAGCGTAAACAAACATTGACTCTGAAATTATCCCGCTCACGATGCAAGAATTTTTAGACAACTATGGCTATTTAGCCCTCATGGTTGGAACTTTTTTTGAAGGTGAAACTGCCATCATGGTTGTGTCATCGCTCATCCATCGGGGACTATTCCAATTTCCACTTACTGTACTCGCTGCCTTTTTTGGTGCATTTATGAATGATTGGATTTACTACCTCATTGGAAGACTTAATGGAATTTATTTTTTAGCCAAGAGGCCTAAGATGAAAGCAAAAACGCAACTGTTGACTGGACTATTCAACCAACACAAGATCTCTGTACTTTTTAGTTACCGCTTTTTATATGGGTTTCGGATTGTAATTCCTTTGGTCATCGGCATGAGTGGGTTGAAGCCTATAAGTTTTTTGTTTTACAGTATTGCCACCGGATTATTTTGGGCAACCGTGGTTACTACAGTTGGTTATTTTGTGGGGATAGTTCTAAAAGTGGAACCGGATTCATTTGAAAGGAATTTTCTTTTTATTGTTTTTGGGTTTGCTTCCTTCGGGCTCCTGATTGGTTTTATGATCAATCTGTTTTTAAAAAAGCAAATAGTGAAATCCGAATCGAATGAAAAATAAAAACAATAACTCTCTGATATCAATAGGAACTCCTTTAACAACTTCAGCGATCAAGGTGATGATGCTCGGCTCCGGAGAGCTAGGCAAAGAAGTAGTGATAGAATTTCAGCGCTATGGAGTGGAGGTAATCGCAGTAGATCGTTATGACAATGCTCCTGCCATGCAGGTCGCTCATCGATCGTATACCATTTCTATGTTAGATAGCGCAGCGCTGCGCGCAATTATCGAAAAGGAAAAACCACATTACATTGTACCTGAAGTGGAGGCGATCTCAACCGACACGTTGATTGAGTTGGAGAAAGAGGGCTTCTGTATCATTCCTACCGCCACAGCCACGAAACTTACGATGAACCGCGAAGGCATTCGCGCCTTAGCGGCTGAGACGCTTCAGCTTAAAACTTCTCCTTACCGATTTGCGGGAACATTAGAAGAATTTACAACTGCCGTCCACAAGATTGGTACTCCCTGTGTAGTAAAACCGATTATGAGTTCATCGGGTAAAGGGCAAAGCGTGGTCAAGTCCGATGCAGATATAGAAAAGGCCTGGCGATATGGGCAAGAAGGAGGTAGGAGCAGAGGTGGGCGAATGATTGTAGAGGGCTTCATCGATTTTGACTACGAGATCACGCTGCTCACCATTCGGCATAAAGAGGGTGTATCATTTTGTGCACCAATTGGCCATCGTCAAGAGCATGGCGACTACCAGGAATCGTGGCAGCCACATCCCATGCCCGTGAAAGCATTGCATGAAGCACAAAGCATTGCCAAAAAAGTAGTCGATGCGTTGGGGGGGCATGGAATTTTTGGTGTAGAATTTTTTGTGAAAGCGGAAACCGTTTATTTCAGTGAGTTATCACCACGTCCACACGATACAGGTATGGTAACAATGATCTCTCAAGATCTCTCAGAGTTTGCATTGCATGTCCGGGCGATCCTGGGTTTACCCATTCCATTGATTCGGCAACTAGGGCCTTCCGCATCATCAGTTATCTTGGTAAAAGGCCACTCGAAAAATATTTCTTATTCAGGATTGGAAGAAGCGCTTTCAGAACCGGATAATCAACTTCGATTGTTTGGCAAGCCAGAAGTACAAGGTGAAAGAAGAATGGGTGTATGCTTGGCGAAAGGAGCTACCATTGACGAGGCCAGGAGTAAAGCCAATGCATCCGCACAAGCTGTTATATATAGTCATCATGTAGATGGTTGATATATTAATTAGCAATCAGCCATTCGTTCCATTCAATGGCAATGGTTATGGCAAGTAAAACAAGGAATCCCATCGATACCAATTTGTGAACCCATTCTGGTGACTGCTTTCTTGCAATTAATATTAAAAAGACAAAAGGAATAATCAGTTTGGCTGCTTGTGATTTAAGAGTATCACCACGAATGAATAATCCGTCTAAGATCGCCAACATAGCGAGGCCGATAGCAAAAAGAAAAAACTTTCGATAATTCCCATAATAAAATGTTTTCAAATCGATCAAACCTTCCTGCAGACCAAAAGGAAAAAGTAATCTGGCTAGGATAAAAAGGATTACCGGATAGATCATAATAAATAAAAAGGTAGGTAATCGCCATGGCACGTAATGTCGAAGGTCATACGTTACCCACCACTCTTGAACATGAAGTACGAGCACGATCAACACCCAAAGAAGGTGTGGCCAGTATACTTTCACACGTCCACTTTGATGAATCAAGTCCGCAATGCCGGTAAGTATTTGTGTAATACCTAGCCCTAATATGATGGAGATCAATACGGTTACGTATTCAAAGGCGCTGATCATTTGGTTTGATTAGGTTACGAAATAGTTCTAATAAGACGTTTAACAAGTTAAGTGATTCCTTAACAAAGCCAACGATACAAACTTATCCACATTTGTTTGGGTTTTCTACAAGGATGTAAAAGTAGCGTTGGACATCTCAAATAAATATTGACCCGCTTGTAAAATAAATTTGATATAATGCATTACGAGTGTAGATTTGTACCATTCCGTAAAAAAGCGGTTACCTAAACGCGTCATGATGAAGGATAGATTATCTGATCTCGTTAAGCTCCTCACCCTCGTACTGTTCGTTACAACAAGTTTCACTTCTTTCGCTCAAGAAATTCCGACAGATGCCGCTGCAATCAGCGCAGGGGAGGCCTTATTTAATGGCAATTGTAAATCATGCCACCGGGTTAAACAAAAATTAGTAGGCCCTGCACTCGCTGGAGTACAAGATCGAGTACCCTCGATCTCTTGGATTTTAGAATGGGTTAAAAATCCAGCGAAGAAGATTGCAAGTGGCGATGAATATGCTAACAAAATTTATAACGAATATAATAAGAGCCAGATGACGGCTTTTACTAGTTATACGGATGTTCAAATCTTAAACATACTCGCTTATGTGAAGTCAGATGCCGAAAAAGTAGAGGTTGCACCAGTGGTTGCCGCAGGAGGAGATGGTTCCGGTGGTGGTTCTGGCGTACCGAGTTCCTATCTCAATGCAATCATAGGGGGGATGATCTTCATCTTAGTGTTGATGTTGATAATTCTTGGACTTATTGTTACGGCTCTTAAGAAATACCTCGCTCAAAAAGAGTTAAATGAAGATGACGAACAAGTAGTTAATTCTCCCTATACATTGGCCACCATTTCGCGTAGCTCTGGTTTTATTTTTCTGGTTTCTTTTATAGTGGTGGCAATTGGATTTAAGACTGTCATTGATGGATTGTACTCAATTGGTATACAACAAGATTATAACCCAAAGCAACCGATCGCCTTCTCTCATAAGTTGCATGCTGGATCTTATGAAATCAATTGTAAATATTGTCATACAGGTACGTTAAAAGGCAAGCAGGCGAATATTCCTTCTCCTAACATTTGTATGAATTGTCATACACAGATCAAACAAGAGTCTCCGGAGATACAAAAGATTTATGCTGCCATAGGGTATGATTATAAAACGGCTTCCTATACGGGCAAGCAAAAGCCAATCGAATGGGTTAGGATTCACAACCTCCCTGACTTGGCATATTTTAATCATGCACAACACGTAAATGTGGCAGGTATCGAATGTCAAACCTGTCATGGTCCGATTCAAGAAATGGAAGTGGTCAAACAATTCTCATTGTTAACCATGGGATGGTGTATTGATTGCCATCGCAAGACGGAAGTGAATACCAAGGATAATGCTTATTACGATAAACTAAATGAACTTCACTTATCTGCAAAAAAATCAAAAATGAAAGTGGAAGACATTGGTGGTTTGGAATGCGCTAAATGTCACTATTAATATTGTAAGCTTTTAAAGGTTTCGGTCACTATAAAGAATGTATGAGCACTACTACTAAAAAGACATACTGGAAAGGATTACCACAGCTTAAGAACGATCCTGCTTTCATTAAACATGCAGACAAAGAGTTCGTAGATGTAGCTGGTGCTGAAGACCCGGGTCACTCTCGTAGAGACTTTTTAAAGATGATGGGCTTCAGTGTGGCTGCGGCATCTCTGGCGGCATGCGAAGCGCCAATCAGGAAGGCAATTCCTTATATTGTAAAGCCGATGGATGCCGATGCAGGCATACCAAATTATTATGCCTCTTCTTATATAAATGGAGGTGACTATTGCAGTGTAGTTGTAAAGGTTCGAGATGGTCGTCCGATTAAAATAGATGGTAATACGTTATCCAGTGTTACCCAAGGTGGCACCAGTGCTCAAGTGGAGGCTTCTGTTCTTTCTTTATATGACAACTACAGATTACGTGGACCTAAGTTAAAAGGTGAAAGCGCAGATTGGGAAACTATCGATAAAGAAGTAATAGGTAAGCTCGAAGAAATTTCTGGTAAAGGCGGACAAATTAAAATTGTCAGCAACACCATTTTAAGCCCTAGCACTAAAGCTACCATAGAGAGATTCAAAACTAAATACCCAACAACTACTCACATCCAATACGATCCGATCTCCTATTATGGGATGTTTAAAGCCAATGAAGAATCATTTGGTACTGGCCTTATTCCCTCTTATGATTTTAGTAAGGCAAAAGTAATTGTAAGTGTTGGCGCTGATTTTCTTGGTACATGGTTATCACCCATTGAATATACCAAAGGCTATGCTGTAAACAGGGAAGTAAATGAAGATAAGAGAGAAATGTCTCGTCACTTCCAATTTGAAAGTAATTTATCTCTTACAGGTGCGAATGCAGACTATCGTTCCTTAATGAAACCCTCACAAGAGGCTGCCGTGTTAGCGCAGCTTTATAACATTATAGCAGGTAAAACGGCCACAGATACAGGCGTAGCTCATGTTGAAAAGGCAGGAAAGGAATTGCTTGAGAATAAGGGTAGTTCATTGGTAATAGCGGGTTCAAATAACAAAGAAGTACAAGTTTTAGTAAACGAGATCAATGCGTTGTTAGGCAATTACGGATCCACTATTCTTACTTCCTTACCGGTTCATTTCCGTCAGGGCAATGATGAAGCGATGGCTTCATTTGTAGCCGATGCGAAAGGTGGAAAAGTGGATGGCGTGATATTTTATAATTGTAATCCGGTATATGATCACCCAATGGGGGCTGAACTGGGTGCTGCCTTGAAGAATATTTCCCTCACTGTTTCAACTTCGTATACACCAGATGAAACCGCTTCATCTGTAGTTTGTATGGCACCTGATCATCATTACTTAGAATCTTGGAATGACTTTGAGCCAAAGCCTAATCATTTTAGCTTAGCACAACCAGCGATAACTCCTATCTTCAAAACCCGTCAGGCACAAGAGAGCTTTTTAATTTGGACAGGAGAGAAAGATGTAGAGTATTTTACTGTTGTTAGTGAAAATTGGAAGAATTGGTTCTTCGCTAAACAAAGTACCAGTTTAGATTTCCAAAGTTTCTGGGATAAATGTTTGTACGATGGCGTATATGAAGTAGCTGCTTCTGATATGAAGGAGTTGTCATTCACTTCGAAGGCGGATGAGGCTATTGCTGCTGCCACCTCAGGCAAAACTTCTGGATTTGAAATAGTTATCTACGAGAGTTATGCATTGGGAAATGGATCACAAGCGAACAACCCATTATTGCAAGAACTTCCTGATCCCATTACTAAAGCTACGTGGGATCATTATGTTACCATTTCACAAAAAGACGCCAAAAGTCTTTTGTTAGATAATGATGCAGAAGGACATACCAAATTGTTGAATGTTACAGTGAATGGCAAGTCCATTAAATTAGCTGCATTGATTCAACCAGGTCAAGCTCCTGGTACAATAGGAATTGCCCTTGGATACGGTCGAACGAAAGTAGGCGTGGTCGCAGAAAATCTGGGTGTTAATATTTATCCGTGGGTCAGCACAGTTAATGGCTCACTGAACTATGTTATTTCATCAGGAGTTACAGTAGCAAAAACTGAAGATGATTTCCAATTAGCACAAACTCAAATTCACCAGACCTACATGGGTCGTCATAGTGTCATTCAAGAAGCCACGCTAGCTGAATTCAAAGTAAAGCCCAGCGCAGGACGTGAGAATCCTCAAGTCACTAATTGGGATGAAAAAGTGGACGCTGGCACATTGAGTCTGTGGAAAGGCTATGAATACAAAAACCATTATTGGGGTATGTCTATCGACCTCAATACATGTACGGGTTGTGCCGCTTGTGTTGTTGCTTGTAATGTGGAGAATAATGTATCACTTGTTGGTAAGCAAGAAGTAATCAATAGACGCGAAATGCACTGGTTACGAATTGACCGTTATTATAGTAGTGATGCAATGCCGGGTGATGACAAGGGTTTAGAGCAAGCTTCTGATAATCCCGAAGTTGTTTTTCAACCAATGCTTTGTCAGCATTGTAATAATGCCCCTTGCGAGACTGTTTGCCCGGTGGCTGCGACTACACATAGTAGTGAAGGCTTAAACCAAATGGCCTATAATCGTTGTATTGGCACAAGATATTGCGCGAATAATTGCCCTTATAAAGTAAGAAGGTTCAACTGGTTTAAATACCATGATAATCAGCAATTCTATCAATCGAATCCTGCGATGAATACCGACTTAGGTAGGATGGTATTAAACCCTGAAGTTACAGTTCGTTCACGTGGGGTGATGGAGAAATGTTCGTTCTGTGTTCAACGCATTCAAACTGGAAAGCTAACAGCCAAGAAAGAAAGACGTCCATTGAAGGATGGCGAAGTTATTACCGCTTGTCAAGCCGCTTGTTCTACAGGAGCCATCGTCTTTGGTGATATGAATAATCCAGAAAGTCGCATCAGCAAATTGTTAAAGATCGAAAGCGATCCAAAACGTCCGTACGGTATTGATAAGAAAATTGGTAATCCTAGAGCATATCGAGTATTGGAAGACATAGGAGTAAAGCCTAATATTTTCTATTTAACCAAGATCCGTAATAAAGACGAGCACCAAGAACACGCATAAAATATTTTTACTATCGACTATTGATTTTAGACTATGCAAGTAACTTCTTCTCTACGTGAAACCTTAATTACCGGAGGTAAAACCATGCGCGATGTCTCTGAAGACATCAGCCGCCAGGTAGAAGGAAAACCAACCCAACTTTGGTGGATTGCGATGGGCATTTCCGGATCGCTGTTCGCATTTGGTTTTTATTGTATTTGCACACTCTTGTGGGAAGGGGTTGGTGTCTGGGGGTTAAATAAAACAGTCGGATGGGCTTGGGACATTACAAACTTTGTTTGGTGGGTTGGTATTGGTCATGCAGGTACCTTGATCTCAGCTATTCTTTTATTATTCCGTCAGAGATGGAGAATGTCTATCAACCGAGCTGCAGAAGCAATGACCATTTTTGCGGTTATTTGCGCTGCAACGTTTCCATTTGCACACATGGGGCGCTTGTGGTTAGGCTTTTATTGGGTTTTCCCTTTACCTAATACTTGGGGATCTTTATGGGCCAATTTTAATTCTCCACTACTTTGGGATGTATTTGCGATTTCAACATACTTTTTAGTTTCGTTGGTTTTCTGGTACATGGGGTTGATCCCGGATTTTGCAGTTATTCGTGATCGTGCTGTTCGCCAAGGTCATAATACTCGTGCCCTTATTTATAATACGTTAAGTTTTGGATGGGATGGTGCTGCAAGAACTTGGAGTCGGTATGAATCTGTTGCCTTAATTTTAGCGGGTTTATCAACGCCTCTGGTGCTTTCTGTACATACCATTGTATCCATGGACTTCGCTACCTCTATCGTACCGGGATGGCATACGACTATTTTCCCTCCTTACTTTGTGGCGGGTGCGATCTTCTCTGGGTTTGCCATGGTATTAACTTTATTGATTGTGACTCGCAAAGTTTTCAAACTAGAAGACTATATCACGATCTATCACATTGAATTGATGAACATTGTTATAATCATCACGGGTTCTATCGTGGGGATTGCCTATATCACCGAGTTCTTTATTGCTTGGTATGGTCAGGTGCCTGCAGAACAATATGCCTTTCTTAATCGCGCCACCGGGCCATATTGGTGGGCCTATTGGTCAATGATGACTTGTAATGTAATTTCTCCACAGCTATTCTGGTTCAAAAAAATCAGAACGAACATCGTTGCTACTTTTGTATTATCGATCGTAGTAAACATTGGAATGTGGTTTGAGCGTTTTGTGATTATCGTAACGTCTTTACATCGAGATTACCTGCCTTCAAGTTGGTCGATGTTTCATCCCACGATGTATGATATAGGCGAATACCTTTTTACGTTCGGTCTATTCTTCTCCGCCTTCTTCCTTTTCGCAAAATTTTTCCCTGTTATTAATATGGCTGAAGTGAAGAGCATTATAAAGTCAACATCTGAAAAGAAGCATTGAGATATGGAAAGCAATAAAAATTTTATCGTTGGCATTTTCGAAGATGAGGATGTGCTGCTTCATGCAGTAGAAAATACGCGTGAAAAAGGAGTTAAAATTCACGAAGTGTATTCTCCCTTTCCTGTACATGGTTTGGATGAGGCGTTAGGATATAAAAGAAGTCGCCTGCCGATTGCTGCATTCTTATTTGGATTGACAGGTACCTCATTAGGGTTACTCATGCAAATCTGGATGTTGGGCTATGATTGGCCAATGATTATTGGTGGAAAAAATCATGCTTCACTTCCTCCTTTTATACCTGTTACTTTTGAAATGACGGTGTTATTGTCTGCTTTTGGAATGGTTGGTACTTTCTTCATTGCCAGCGATATGAAGCCGTACAAATGGCCTCGTCAATTTGATTTACGAAGCACTGATGATAAACATGTAATGGCCATTGATTTAGCGATGAATAAATTGAGTAAAGACGAAATTGGTAGCTTACTCAAATCACAAGGTGCTTCAGAGGTAAATGAAAAGAATTTTTAATAGATAGTGACTATGCGATCAGATCTTAAATTTACTGGGGGACTATTGGTAGCAATCCTACTTGCTGGATGTAAAGCGAGTGGCGATTATCAAGGTCTTGAGTTTGCACCTAACATGTATCATTCCGTTGCGTATGAGCCACTCTCTCAAATTACAGATCCGATGCAAGGAAGTTTTACGAACGCATTGGACAATGGGCGTGGTGAATTTTATAATTCTAACCAATACAATCCATATAAAATGAATTTGAGACTTCCTCCTGCACATACAGTCAGAAGGTCTGCATCTGGTTGGTTGCCATATCGAGGTACTAATGATTCAACTGGGCTTCGATTGGCCAATAGATTAAAGAACCCCTATGATTCTACATCAGCAATATTAAGTCAAGGTAAAGCATCCTATGAAATTTACTGCCAACATTGCCACGGGGCGAAGGCAGGAGGTGATGGGAAAGTGGCAGCTGGCGTAAAAATTGACGGTGTAGAGCATACGATTTATCCAGGTGTTGCAAATTTAAAAGGTGATGCCTATAAAAATATTACAGAAGGTCATATCTTCCATGTCATCACCTATGGTAAAGGATTGATGGGATCGCACGGTTCACAAGTAAGTGAAGAAGATCGCTGGAAGATCGCCAAGTATGTTAAACAACTTCAGAAGAACTAATACCTTTTTATAAATGATAGCGGACGAAAAATATATCTTCAAACCTGAAACCCAGCGCAAACTTTTCATTCTGATTGGAGTTGGTTTGGTGCTTTTTATTTTAGGTGTAGTGATGGCCATGAATGGAGGACATCAAGAGGGAGCTGAAAAACATGCTTCGATCGAAGTAGCCAAAAGCTTGGTAGCTAGTACGGAACCTGTTCAACATGGGGAAGTTCATGCTGAAGCGGCACATCATGGTAGCCCGATTTGGTTGAAGAAAATATATACCTCACTCTGGCATAACAATATATTTTTTGCGGGTATTGGAATAATCGGATTGTTTTTTATAACCATTCAATATGCCGCACAGGCAGGTTGGTCGGCACCGATTAAACGCGTTCCATTAGCCATGGGGCATTGGATTCCGGTTGCCGGGATTTTGATGGTAGTTCTGTGGTTTGTTGTGAAGGGAGATTTATTTCATTGGACTGACAGTAGTCTTTATGTCAAAGGAGGCGAGCATTATGATAAGATATTAGACGGAAAGAGAGCGTACTTTTTTGGCCCTTTCATAAGCGGAAGTTTTCCTATTTTTTACGTAGTAAGAATGATTTTATTCTTTTCACTTTGGTATTACTTCCTGATATGGATTAAAAAGGAAATGCTGGCAGAAGATGTTGATGCGTCAGAAAAGCATTGGTTTACAGCACGTAAAATATCCGCTTACTTCTTAGTGATTTTTGCAGTAAGTTCTTCCGTGGCTGCCTGGGATTGGGTGATGAGCATAGATCCTCATTGGTTTAGTACCATGTTTGGCTGGTATGTATTTGCCAGTTGGTGGGTTACCGGTCTGGCAACCATTACGTTGATCGTTGCTAACTTAAAAAGTGCGGGTTATATGAAAGTGGTTACTCAAAATCACATGCATGATTTGGGTAAATTTGTTTTTGCCTTTAGTATTTTCTGGACGTATATCTGGTTCTGTCAATTTATGCTTATCTATTATGCGAATATTCCAGAAGAAACTGTCTATTTTATCCAACGCTTAAAGACCTCTCCTTACAGTTGGATATTTTATACCAATGTCTTCTTAAACTTCGTGCTTCCTTTCTTGTTATTGATGACAAGAGATGCAAAACGCCAAATATCTATGCTTAAAGTAGTATGTCCGATTGTTATTGTTGGACATTGGTTTGATTTTTATAATATGATCACGCCTGGCTCCATGAAAGGAGATGGCGGGATTGGTCTCTTGGAGATTGGATTGGCGTTAATATTTATGGGAGCTTTTTTATTCGTTGTGTTAAACGCACTCTCCAAAATGCAACTGGTGGCCAAACATCATCCATTTATGTCAGAGAGTTTGAATCATCATATTTGATTATTAGATAGACTAAATTAGAAATATGAATTGGATTATAGGGTTGGGAACAGTTTTGGTGTTAGCCATCGGTTATATGATTTTCCGTATCGGAAATCTGGTGGATCTGGTTAAAGCAAAAAAAGAGGAGGAATTCTCTATTTCATGGAACAACATCAATGCTTATTTGATGATGGCTTTTATGATTGCAGGTCTTGGTGGATTCTTTTGGTATTCGTTTACATACTTTAAAGATTATACTTTACCGGTAGCTTCTATCCATGGTGAATTGACTGATAGTTTATTTTGGATAACGATGTGGGTAACGGTCATCGCCTTCGCAATTATTTTTGCGGTGATGTTCTGGTTCACATTTGCGTACCGCTATGAAAAGGGTCGTAAGGCTGCTTACTTTGCAGATAATCATCAATTGGAAATTCTTTGGACCGTTGTACCAGCCATTGTATTGGCTTTACTAATTTTTAAAGGTTTAAGGGTATGGAATGACATTACAAGCCCTGCTTCTAAAGAGGCTGTAGTGGTTGAAATGGTTGGCCAACAGTGGCTATGGATGGCACGATATCCGGGTGTAAAAGATAAAACTTTGGGACATCATAACTACAAATTAATTGATGCCTCTAATGAATTCGGGTTGGATCTTACAGATAAAAATTCTTTTGATGACTTCAAATCACTTGAATTACATATCCCAGTAAACAAAGAAATTTTAATGAAAATTAGGGCAAAGGATGTTTTACACAGCGTGTTCTTGCCGCACTTTCGTGTTAAAATGGACGCAGTGCCAGGGGTTCAAACGCACTTTAAGTTTACAGCCAATAAAACGACTGCGCAAATGCGTGAGGAATTGAACAATCCAACATTTAATTATGAGATGGCTTGCACAGAGGTTTGCGGGAAAGGACACTTCTCTATGAAATTCCCAGTGGTTGTTGATACTGAGGAAGATTACGCAAAATGGATGGCATCTCAGGATTCATGGCTCAAGCAAAATCCTGAATACCTGAAATATGTACCAGCTGAATTAAAAGAAGTAGCAATGATTAAAGCGGGTATTCCACTGGATAATGTAGTAACCGTTCAGACAGCAGCTATCAAATAAGAAGAGAAAAAACTATGGCAACAATAGACGTACATCCACAGACATCCACCCACCATCACGATGATCACGGTGATGACCACGCTCACCACGGTAATTTTTGGACAAATTATATTTTTTGCGAAGATCATAAAGTAATCGCAAAGCAGTTTTTGATCACAGGGATGGCTTGGGCTCTCATAGGTGGAATGTTGTCGGTATTATTCCGGTTGCAATTAGGCTTTCCGGAAGCCAATCTTTCTTGGCTTAAGCCGGTCCTGGGTGGATGGTTAACTCCAGAAGGAAAAATTGATCCGGAGTTCTATTTAGCTCTCGTTACCATGCATGGAACAATCATGGTATTCTTTGTATTAACAGCAGGACTTAGCGGAACCTTCAGTAATTTCTTGATTCCGTTGCAAGTGGGTGCTAGAGATATGGCTTCGGGTTTCATGAATATGTTATCGTATTGGTTCTTTTTTCTCTCCAGTGCGATTATGTTCATTTCATTATTTATCTCAACCGGACCGGCTGCAGGCGGATGGGTTATTTATCCGCCACTAAGTGCTTTGCCTCAGGCTATTTCTGGATCAGGCTTAGGAATGACCTTATGGCTGGTATCCATGGCATTATTTATTGTAAGTTCTCTCTTGGGTAGCATCAATTATATAACGACAGTTATTAATATGCGAACTGTGGGTATGTCGTTTACCAAATTGCCACTTACCATTTGGGCATTCTTTTTAACGGCAGTTATTGGTATCCTTTCTTTCCCAGTTCTTTTTGCAGCGGCATTGTTACTGATTTTTGATCGTAGTTTCGGAACCAGTTTCTATTTATCTGACATTTATATAGGTGGCGAGGCATTACCGAATCAAGGTGGTAGCCCTATTCTATTCCAGCATTTATTTTGGTTCCTAGGCCACCCCGAAGTGTATATCGTTTTATTGCCTGCTTTAGGGATTACTTCAGAAATTATCGCCACGAATTCACGTAAACCGATTTTTGGGTACAAAGCGATGGTGGGATCGATGCTATTCATCGCAATCCTTTCATTTGTAGTATGGGCACATCATATGTTTGTTACCGGAATGAATCCATTCCTTGGATCAATCTTTACTTTATTGACGCTAATTATTGCTGTCCCGTCTGCAGTAAAAATATTTAACTATGTGACCACTTTGTGGAAAGGAAATATTCGGTTTACACCGGCTATGCTCTTCTCCATTGGGCTTGTCTCCTTTTTCTTAACAGGTGGTATTACAGGAATTTTTCTTGGTAATTCCGCAGTAGATATTCAATTGCATGATACGTACTTTGTGGTTGCCCATTTCCATTTAGTAATGGGTAGTGCTTCATTTTTTGGCATGATGGCAGGTGTTTACCATTGGTTCCCTAAGATGTTTGGAAGAATGATGGATGAAAAGTTAGGATATCTTCATTTCTGGCTCACATTTGTTGGAGTTTATTTAGTGTTTTTCCCTATGCATTACATTGGTATTGCTGGTTTCCCTCGTAGATATTATTCTTGGACTAATTTTGAAACTTTCGGAGGCTTTGCTGACTTAAACATGTTGGTAAGTATTGCTGCCATTCTTACCATGGTAGCACAATTCGTATTCCTATTCAATTTTATATATCATATTTTCCGTGGGAAATTAGCACCTGCCAACCCTTGGAATGCCACTACGTTGGAATGGACTACCCCAAGATTACCGGGTCATGGTAATTGGCCTGGAGAAATCCCAACTGTGTACCGATGGCCTTATGATTATAGTAAGCCAGGATCTAAAGAAGATTTTATTCCACAGCATATTCCTTATTCGGAAACGCCAGAGTCTAATTTACCTCATGAAAATGATGAGATTAAATTAGAAATGGGAAAGAGCGGTTCAGTGATCGTTGAAAACAGAGGTCATTAATCAAGGAGGCTTAGCCAATAGATTGAATCTAATAGCGACCAAGGGATTTTTTAAGCTTTGCTTAGCTACCTTAGTCGCTGTTTACTTTTTAATAGCGGTAGGCGGGATTGTGAGGGCTACTGGCTCAGGAATGGGATGCCCAGATTGGCCAAGGTGTTTTGGGCAATGGATTCCACCCACTTCTGTTGATCAACTTCCTAAGCAGTACAAAGAGGAATATGCTTCTTTTAGGGAGAAGAAAAATCAAAAATTCATTCGCTATTTAAGGGCTCTTGGCTTTGCCCAAACGGCAGATAAAATTGCTTCCGATAAGACCATATTGGTCGAGGCTGATTTTAATGTTGTTAAAACATGGATTGAATATATCAATCGTCTAATAGGCGTCATCATTGGTATGTTTATTTTGCTTTTATTTTGGCTGTCTTTTCAATACATAAAAAAATGGCCAGCTATCTTTTGGCTATCATTAACTACGTTAGTTGCTGTTATTTTTCAAGGTTGGTTTGGTTCACTGGTAGTGTCGTCTAATCTTACTACATGGACAGTGACAGTTCATATGTTCATAGCGCTCGTAATAGTGGGCTTATTAACCTATCTACTTTTTCTTACTTACCCACATCTGGAATCGATTCAAGCTCCTCGTAGCATCAAATGGATAGTGATTGCCTGTTTAATAGTCCTTCTGATACAAATCTTTTTAGGTACTCAAGTCAGAGAAGCGATCGATAGATTAGCTTTTTTACCTCGAGATAGTTGGATTTCTGCACTAAAGTTGGAATTTATTATCCACAGGTCATTTTCTTGGTTAGTCGTTGGATTGCACCTGCTATTAATTTGGTGTCTACAAAAAAATACTGCCGGTAAAATTTTATCCAGAGCACTAATGGCGTTAATTTTGATCTCATTTTTGACGGGAGTAGGGATGGCTTATTTTAATATCCCAGCGGTATTACAGCCACTTCACTTACTGCTGGCTACAATATCTTTTGGGTTGCAATTATTGTTGTTATTTAGGTTAAACAGTACACAAAATGCGGTGTTAACAAGTTGATATGATTGCATCTCCAGATTATAGTACCACTTATTTCTTAAGCAAATCGAAGGCTTACTTTGAGTTATTGAAGCCAAGATTATCGATGCTTGTAGCCTTTTCTTGTGCATTTGGATACGCGCTGGCCACCCAAGGCCAGGTGAATATAGAGACACTTACAATGTTATACCTGGGTGGCTTTATGCTTTCCGGAGCCTCTAGTTGTATCAATCAAATTATTGAGCGGGATTTGGATAAAATCATGAGTCGAACAATGAATAGACCGCTTCCCACCAACAGAATTTCAGTAATGGAAGCAATCTATTTTGCGGTTATTTGTTTAGTGCTGAGTCTGGCGATTCTTTGGGTATACACGAATCCATTTACTGTGTTGCTTTCAATAGTTTCAATGGTATTGTATAGTTTTATTTATACCCCTTTGAAGAGGGTAGGTCCAATCGCTGTTTTTGTTGGAGCCATTCCGGGTGCATTACCTCCTCTTTTGGGATGGATAGCCGCGACAGGCACAATCTCATATGAATCATTGATTATTTTTGGAATTCAATTTATTTGGCAGTTTCCTCATTTTTGGGCAATTGCTTGGGTTGCTGACGAAGATTACAAAAAAGCCGGATTCAAATTACTTCCATCGGGTGGTGGTAAAGATTTGAACACAGCCATTCAAATCATGGTATATACTATGTTTCTAATTCCTCTTGGATTATTACCTGCTAAGTTTGGCATTACTGGATTAGATTCTGCCATTGTCGCTACTATATGTGGAGTAGCCTTTTTTGCGCAGACTTTTGCTCTTTTGAAAACGGGAAGCAGGCAATCCGCCAAGCGAATAATGTTTGGTTCTTTTTTGTATTTGCCGATAGTGCAGATCGCATATTTATTAGATAAAATTTAATAGGAATTGGGTATGAATGAAGCAATAGACTTTAAAATTGTAGAGGAACCTAAGAAGCCCATAGCGATGCACCCTAAGAAATTTGGGATGTGGTTATTTATGGCAAGTGTAATGATGCTCTTTATCTCATTAACCTCCGCCTATATTGTCCGGCAAGCAGAAGGGAATTGGTTGTATTTTGATTTGCCTGTATTGTTCCTGGTGTCTACTGTAGTAATCATTACTAGCAGTGTTACCATGCAATTCGGCTTTTGGGCCGCAAAAAAAGATAACCTTCAATTGGTTAAAGTGATGGTAAGTATTACTACCGTCTTGGGGCTTGCTTTTCTATTGATCCAATACCTGGGATGGAAGGATTTGGTGCTTCATAGCGTCTATTTGGTAGGTAATCCTTCCGGATCCTTTTTTTACATAATAACAGGCTTACATGGTTTGCACATTATTAGCGCTATCGTTTATTTACTCATCGTATTGAACTCCGCAATTAGACATAACATCCATTCCAAAAACATGGCGCAGATGGAAATGTGCACAACTTATTGGCATTTTTTAGGGGTTCTTTGGCTATATTTGTTTGTTTTCTTAACATTGCTAAGATAAATTTTTAACCATGGCACACGCAACAGCAACTACTGTACAGGAACAAGATGCATGGAATGGGGGAGTGTCCCCAATGGGCGTTAGCTACGGTAAGCTAATGATGTGGTTCTTCTTGCTTTCTGATGCCTTTACATTTTCAGGTCTTTTGATTACTTACGGATTGGTTCGTTCTGCTCACCCAGCATTTCAAGGTGTGGCAGATGCTTTTGTATTCTCTCACGATTATTGGCCATTACCGGAACGTGTATTTGAAGCAGTTCCATTCTTGCATGGTATAAGTTTGCCGTTGGTATTTGTTGGGATAATGACATTTATCTTGATTATGAGTAGTGTCACCATGGTGTTGGCTGTTGAGGCAGGACACCGAATGGATCGTAAAGCAGTTGAAAAATGGATGTTATGGACAATCCTAGGAGGCTTAACATTCTTGAGTTGTCAGGCCTGGGAATGGACACACTTTATAATTGGCACAGATACTCCTACAGTAGTGAAGGACTTCGTTAATGGTCAATGGATCACCAAAGAAGTGATAGGAGCCAATCTTCACATTAATCAATATGGTCCGCAAGATTTTGCTGACTTCTTTTTCTTTATTACAGGCTTCCACGGGTTCCATGTGTTCAGTGGAGTGTTATTCAACTTTTTGATTTATTACAATACGGTTACGGGTGTTTACAATCGCAGAGGGCATTATGAAATGGTAGAGAAAGTTGGTTTGTACTGGCACTTTGTAGATTTAGTTTGGGTTTTTGTATTCACGTTCTTCTATCTTGTCTAAAAACTAACTTAATATGGCACATCATTCAAACGAACCTGAAGTTGTTGTTCTTCCACCGGATAGAGAGAAAATTAAAAAATTGTGGACTGTAGCTGCGATCCTTGGAGTACTCACGCTGTTTGAATTCGTTATAGCCTTTACCATGCACCACGGCTCTGCGAAGACAGCTATTTTTGTACTCATGACGATTGTGAAGGCTGGCTATATTGTAGGCGAATTCATGCATTTGCGTTATGAAGCTAAAGTTCTCTTTTGGTCTATCATGATTCCAATTGTTTTTATTATTTGGATGTTAGTGGCATTTGTTTACGAGGGAATGAAATTGTCAGATATTAATTTTATCAATTTCTAGATTAACATTGTTTATTTGAAGAATGGCTAAGGTGATAAACGTTAGCCATTTTTGTTTTCTAACAACTCTATGCAGCGAAAGACCATTGTACTGTTATTGGCACTCGTTTTTCCAGTCATCGTGTTCATTTTTTTAAAAATGTTTGGTAGGAATCATTTCGATATACCTATCTATCATGAAAAGGTAAGCCCTTCGGCTGGATGTAATTACCAGTATCCAATTCCCTATACAATAGCCGATTCACTTTTCACATCATTTGGATGGAAAACGCAACAAGCTATTTTAGTAAGTTTTTCTTCAATGGCTGATGAGAGTAGAATGCGATTGAATGAAAAATTCAAACCTAATGTTCTACAAATTGTTAATGTAGAGGATGATCAGTACAAAGATTCAAAACTTAATTTGAAGCAATGTATTTTTTTAGTGCCTGATGAATTTAGCACGGTTTTAGTGGATGATAAAAAGCGAATTCGTGGTTACTTCCGGTTAAATAACCGGGAAGAGACAGATCGGTTAATCGTAGAACTGTCGATTTTATTACAAGAATATTAGCGTGACGGAGCATAACACAAAGAAGGAGCCATATCAAAAGACAATCATTGCGTTGTCAATAATTATTCCTTTAATAGTAGTGGTTCTCTTTCGTATCAAAATACCAGGTCACGATTTCTCATTTTTGCCCCCAATTTACGCTACCATCAATGGAATCACCGCAATTCTGTTAATAGCAGCATTAATTGCGATTAAGAATAAGAATAGAATCCTTCATGAAATACTTATGAAATTAAGTGTTGGTTTATCATCATTATTCTTGGTTTTATATGTGATCTACCACATGTTCAGCGATTCAACTTCCTTTGGAGGAGTTGGTACCATTCGAATCATCTATTATTTCGTACTCATTTCGCATATTTTGCTATCAGTGTCTGTGATCCCCCTGGTTTTGCTTACTTTCACAAGAGCCCTTGCTGGCAATTTTGAAAGACATAAAGCATTGGCTAAGTTTACCTTTCCGATTTGGCTTTACGTAGCTATTTCCGGTGTGGTTGTTTATTTAATGATATGCCCATACTATGGATAGAACTCATTTAATGATCATAAAATGAAAAGGTTGATTTTAACACTTTTGGTTCTTGTAGTACTATTGAATGATGCGGTTTCTCAGTGTGCCATGTGTCGCGCCACATTAGAGAACAATATCAGCAATGGAAATATTGGTATAGCGGCTGGAATTAATTTTGGGATTTTATATTTATTTGTTGCTCCTTATTTAGCCATTATGGTCTTAGGTTATTTTTGGTACCGCACTAGTAAACAGAATGAGAATAAATTCAACAAGCGCGGCCTGGCAAGGTAAATGCCCTCAATGCAGGCAAGGTGATATTTTCAAATATCGTGTTTCTAATTTAGCCAAGTTCAGTCAAATGAACGATCGTTGTCTTAAATGTGGTGTGAGTTTCATGCCAGAGCCAGGCTTTTATTTTGGAGCTCTTTATGTTAGTTATGCTTTTACCATCATATTTTTTATAGGTTTATGGCTCTTCATGTACCTTTTGTTTGACCCTCCGGATTGGGTGTATGGTGTCGCTATTGTGCTGGCTTGTGTACTGTTCATACCCTTCAGCTTTCGCTATTCACGAATACTTTTTCTTTATTGGTTTGGAGGCATTAAATTTAGGGTATAACAAATCTTGAGACATACCCAGAAAACAAAAGGATTGCTGGATTAGCTCTATCTAATTTGTATTTTTAGCCAAGCTCGTTGAATGTTGTCTCTAAAAAATATTTTACCATTACTGCTATCTGTCATTTTTTTAAGTGCAGGCGGCTTTTACCACATTAGCCATAAGTCGAATTTTACTGTATCGTCTGTATCGTCTGAAGTTGCTTCTAACCTAAGGGAAGAGTTTGAGCAGGTGGAAGTAGAGGCCAACCAATTACTTAAATCTACAATGTATGATAAGGCTTGGCAGTCCTTGCAGCATTCATTTCTATTAATTGACAGTACGGGTGTCATAGCATGGAGTAAACATGAATTCTTGCCTGACCTTCGATTGCTTCAAGAACCATTTAAATACAAGCTTCTTCAGCTATCTCGAGGTAATTTCCTAATTCGTAAGTGGAAAGTAAATAAAGACACTTTCTTACTATGCGTCATTTCGTTGAATGAGCGATATAAAGTATCTAATCAATACCTGAAAGAAAAATGGAATCACGCAATATTTCCTATTGATGGGATTGAGATCTTCAACGCTTCCAATACGGTAGGTTCTAAAATCTGTTTAGACGAGGGCGCATGTCTTTTTACTATTCGCTTAAACTTGCATGCTGATAATTACCCGGATGATAGGGCGTCCATTTTCTTGATCATAGTCGGACTGATTTTATTACTGGTAAGTCTCTTTAATCTACTATTGATAGTTCATCAAAAAGGCTATTACGATCTTGTTTTTATTGTAACGGTTATTCTTTTATACCTGATTAGAATTTCATTAATTAAAGTGGGGTTTCCAATTCAATGGGGTCAACTGGAGCTTTTTGATCCGCAAAAATTCGCTTCTTCTTCTTTCAATGTTTCGCTTGGAGATTTTGCGGCTAATTCGATGGTGGTAGCTATTTGTTGTACGTATTTGATTTTGAATTATTCAAAGTTCAAGTGCATAAAGTGGATAGGTAAATCTTCAGGTGCCATTCGATTTATTTTTGGTTGTATTTCATTATTGATTACATTTTTTTCCTTTTTATTTCCTTTTCTATTTTTTGAACTCGTATCACATAATTCAGGTATTTCGTTAGACATTACCAATCAGGTTCATTTTGATGTGTCTCGGGTAATTTCTTTTTTAGCAGTAGTACTTGGCACAATTAGTAGTTTTTTCTTTTGTCATGTTTTTATTCGAATAGCTATTTCAACTTCAAATAACAGAAGGAGCCACTTCCTTAGCATGCTACTGGTATCTGTTCTTTTTTTTATTTTGTATTGCTTGGTAGAAAATCATGACTATACAATTACTTTGGTGATTGGGGTTTTATATATCCTGGTCATTTATCTTTCAGGCTTGCATCATTCACTTTATGAAATAAGTTTCACTACCTATCTCTATTTATTGGTAACGATCATCGCATATGGAAGCCAGGGAGCATTAAGTATTCGAACCTTTAACAAGGAAGCAAGGTTCGCTGCGCAATTTAGATTTGCGAACAGTAATTTGATCAGTCAAGATAATCTCGGTGAGTATCTTTTATCGGAAAATATAAAAAGAATAGCGCAAGATGCTTTTATTCAGCTCAGGCTGACCAATCCTTTTTTGCCTAAGGAAGCAATCCGACAACGCATCAATCAGAGATATTTAAGTTCTTATTTTGATCGCTATGAAAGTAAAATATATTTATACAATGCCATCGGTGCTGCAGTAAATAATTTACCTACGAGTGAGTTGTTCTCTACTATTGGAAACATTCATGAGAAGGCATTGAAGACGGATTATGAGAGTGTCTATTTGATCAGAGACCAGGTCTTGAAGTCCACGAGACATTATGCTGGAATCGTTCCAATTAAGCGTTCGAATGTTCTTGTAGGTTATGTCGTTCTCGACCTTTCGCTGAAGCGTATTGTACCGCAGAATGTCTACCCTGAACTATTAGTGGATAATAGGTTCTCTCAATTTCTTGGAAGCAAAGATTTTAGCTTTGCTATTTATACACACGATAGTATTTCGAATAGCTTTGGAAATTTTAATTATGAAAGGAATTTTGATCCTAAACTATTACAAAGTCCTGTTCTTTTTAGCAAGGGCGTTATCGAATATGGGTTACAACATATAGCGGTGAAAGGTGATTCGGATGAGGTGGCTGTCGTGACTGCTAATTCTTATCCTCTTTTTTATATGATCGTTAATTTTGCTTTTCTGACTATAGTAGGTCTGTCGGTACTATTGATTTGGATTATTGGATATGCGATACATAGTTTTTTAAAGGGATCAAAACTAAAATATTCTGCAAGGATTCAACTTTATGTATACCTCGCTTTTATATTACCATTGATTATTGTGATGGTTTCTACATTGGGCCTAACCAGTAAGGCTAATGAAACTAAACTTTTAGAAGATGCTCAATTAAAGGCGGAACAAACCGGGGAGGGGGTAGCAGGTTTGATGAACTCGGCTCTTGCAGATACACTTTCATTAGACAATACTCTGGAGATTAATTTGAAAGAGCTTTCGAAATTTAATAATGTGGATATTAATGTATTTAATTCAAAGGGTTTATTGATGGCTTCTAGTCAACCGACTATATATGAAAATCAACTTAGTTCTATTATCATGAATCGCCCAGCATTTCAGCAAGTGGTATATGATAAGGATTCTTATGTGGTGGAAAAGGAGAATATTGGAACGCTTCAATATAACAGTTCCTATTATGCAATAAAGTCACCGGTCACAGGAAAGCTCCATGCGATATTAAATATTCCATTTTTTAAATCAGCAGATACATTTGAAGAGAGTCAGGCCTTAGTATTGGGCAACATACTGGTAATTTTTGTTTGCGTGTTTATATTGTTTTCAGTGTTGTCATTTTATGCTGTTAATTGGCTAACGTTCCCGCTGCGTTTGATTACTAAAAGATTAAGTAAAACCACACTTACGGGTGAGAACCAGCCGCTTCTATGGGAAGCGCAAGATGAAATTGGGTTGATGGTGAAGGAATATAATCACATGTTAGCTAATTTTGAACGCAGCAAGGTGGAGTTGGCACGTAATCAGAAGGAGAGTGCATGGCGTGAAATGGCACAGCAAGTGGCTCATGAAATTAAGAATCCATTGACTCCTATGAAACTTACACTCCAACAAATGGAGCAAACAGTAAGGGGTGATGAAAAGAAATATCAAGCTGTTAAGATGTTGCTTATTCAAGTTGAGATACTAAATGATATCGCATCTTCCTTTAGCACGTTTGCTAAAATGCCTTCTCCACAACTTACTCGTTTGAATTTGGCCCAAGTTTTAAAAAGCACCATCAATTTATATGCTAACTATTCTGCCGGAACAGTTAGCTTGATGGATGGTGTAGATAAGGTTTTTGTTTTAGGGGATGAGCAGTTACTAAACAGGGTATTTTCTAATCTAATATTAAACGCGCTACAATCAGGAGATGATTCTGAAAGAATCAATGTGGAAGTTAGATTAAACGTGACTGATAATAAATGTCGAATAATCATTAAGGATAATGGGAGGGGCATGGATGCTAAAGACCGCGAGCGAATCTTTATGCCTTATTTTAGTACAAAAAAAATTGGATCTGGTTTAGGGTTAGCTATTGCCAAACAAGGCATAGAACAATGTGGTGGTAGTATAGGATTTGAAAGTGAATTAGGGAAGGGCACCTCTTTCTGGATTGAATTAAATCAAGTGTTATAAACTGAATTGAATCTTCATGGATTAGATAGATTCGATTTTCAGTCTAAATTATAAATTCAATTTACTTACTTTCCCTTGAGGCTTTTCATGACTTTATTAATAAAAACAAAGTCATCTAATTCTTTGACGCCTGAATGTGTTATATCGTCATTGGATCCTTCCCATAGTTTATCCCCCTTATATAAGAACATAATTTTCTCTCCAATGCCTAACACAGAATTCATATCATGCGTTACTACCAAGGTTGTGATATTGAACTCATGAGTAATCTCTAGAATCAATTCATCGATTACAATCGAGGTCTGAGGATCTAAGCCGGAATTGGGCTCATCGCAAAATAGATAATTTGGGTTATTGACGATGGCTCTAGCTATACCAACCCTTTTCTTCATGCCGCCACTTATCTCTGAGGACATTTTCTTGTTTACGTTTTCTAGCCCCACACGTTTTAAGCAAAAATTAGCCCTATCTAATTTTTCATCCAATGGCATTTTGGTGAGAACATCCAACGGAAACATTACATTCTGTTCCACGTTTTTTGAATCAAAGAGTGCGCCCCCTTGAAATAGCATTCCGATTTCTCTACGAATTTCTGATTTTACTTCTTTGTCAGATTCTGTGAAATTCCGTAGATCGTAAAATACATTACCTGTATCAGGTTGTAATAATCCAACAATACATTTCAATAGCACACTTTTACCTGTGCCACTAGAACCAATAATTAGATTTGTTTTTCCTTTATCAAATTCACCTCCGATGCTGTGGAGTACGCTCTTACCATTGAAAGATTTGCTTATGTTTTTAATTTTGATCATGACTTATAACAGCAGATTTGCGAGGAAATAGTCAGCTAATAAAACAGCAATTACGCTTGATGTCACGGCCTCTGTGCTCGCGATACCAACCTCCAAAGCCCCACCATGCGTATAATATCCTTTAAAAGAAGAAATGGATGCAATCAAGAAAGCAAAAACGACAGATTTGATAAGTGCAAAAGTTATCGTATAATCATTAAAGGCGGAACGTATTCCCATCACGTACTCCGTGGGGGTTAATATGCCCGTTAAGGTCCCAACAAGATAGCCCCCTAATATAGAACATACTCCTGCAAAGATTACTAATATTGGATACATCAACATGGATGCAATAATTTTTGGCAAGACCAAATAAGAGGAGGAATTTATACCCATGACTTCTAAAGCATCAATTTGTTCAGTTATGCGCATGGTGCCAAGCCCACCTGCCATACTTGAACCAATTTTACCGGCAAAGATGATCGCCATAATGGTAGGTGCTAGTTCAAGTACCGTCATCTCGCGCACCACTTGAGAAATCACATAGCGGGGAACAAGCGGGGTTACTAAATTGTATGCAGTCTGTACGGTAGTTACTGCACCCATAAAAGTGGAGACTAACATAAAAAGTGCTATGGATTTCACTCCAATAAGGATACATTCATCGATCACCAATTTATAATACGTGCCAAAGGTTTCTCTTCTCACGATTAGAGTTTCAAGAAACATCATGTAGCGACCGAATTCCTTCATCTAGTTATATTGATATGCTATATTGCTCAAATATAAAATAAATTATCATGAACAAATTGATTGTGGTAACTGGCGGTACGAAAGGCATTGGGCGGGCTATTCTAAAGCGGTTTGCCTTGGCAAAATTTGATGTAGTCACGTGTTCGCGCAATGGTAATGACCTCAAGGAACTGGCAGCGGAGTTAGAAGCAGAATTCAATATTAGAGCTTTTATCAAGGTTACAGATATGGCTGATAAAGAGCAAGTCAAATTATTTGCTGAATTCATTATTAACCTAAATAGACCGATCGATGTGTTAGTTAATAATGCAGGTTTTTTTGTCCCTGGATCTGTTTTAAAGGAAGCAGAGGGTAGTTTAGAGAGCATGATTGATCGCAATGTATATAGTGCCTATTATACTACTCGCGGTCTGGCTCAATCCATGATAGGAAATAGATCGGGGCATATTTTCAACATGTGTTCCATTGCCAGTATTCAGGCCTATCCGAATGGGGGTTCTTATGCAATATCTAAGTTTGCTTTGCTGGGTTTTTCGAAAGTTTTGCGTGAGGAGCTAATGGAATACGGAATCCGGGTAACTGCCATTCTACCCGGGGCAACCCGCACCGCTAGTTGGGATGGCGTAGACTTACCAGATGACCGTTTTATGAGGGTGGAAGATATTGCGGAAACAGTTTATTCGGCCTTTTCATTGTCTAATAGAAGCGTGGTGGAAGAAATAATAATAAGGCCTCAATTGGGTGATATATAATGAATTTCAGATAGAACAAATTAGCATTCAAAGGGTTATTTTTGTATAAAGTATAAATGTTGTGGACATAGATATTTCGCAATCCGGAAAGTATTGTAATAGTCTTGTGAGTTATAGTCGTAGAATGACTCGTGTTGTGACTATTGGGGATGTTCCCCTTGGTGGTGATAACCCCATTCGGATTCAGTCTATGACAACAGTAGATACGATGGATACGATAGGTTCAGTTGAGCAAGTGATCCGTATGGTAGATGCTGGATGTGAATATGTTCGAATCACTGCACCAAGTCTTAAAGAAGCCCAGAATCTGGCACTCATTAAGAAAGAATTAAGACTTCGAGGATATCAGGTCCCATTGATTGCAGATATTCATTTTACTCCTAATGCAGCTGAATTAGCTGCCCGTTTAGTGGAAAAAGTTCGGATCAATCCTGGTAATTATGCGGATAAAAAGCGCTTTGAAGAAATTGAATATACTGACTCCGCTTATCAATCAGAATTAGATCGGATTCGGCTAAAGTTTGCACCACTTGTAAAAATCTGTAAAGAGTATGGTACTGCGATGCGTATTGGTACGAATCATGGTTCGCTTTCAGATCGAATCATGAGCCGATATGGAGATACACCACTTGGAATGGTAGAATCAGCATTGGAGTTTTTACGTGTATGTGAAGATCTTCATTATTATAACATCATCCTTTCGATGAAGTCAAGTAATCCACAGGTGATGGTGGAAGCTTATCGTTTGCTGGTACAAAAATTAGATCAGGAAGGATTTCAACCATACCCCTTGCATTTAGGGGTAACAGAAGCAGGGGATGGTGAGGATGGAAGAATTAAGTCAGCCGTTGGAATTGGTACGTTGCTGGAAGATGGACTCGGAGATACCGTGCGTGTTTCATTGACAGAAGAACCTGAAGCTGAGGTTCCTGTTGCACTAGAATTAGTGAACCGATATAGGAACAGGAAACCTAAGAGCGGAATTCCGGAAATCAATACGTATCCAATTAATCCATTTGAATACACAAGAAGAGTGACTCACGAGGTCGCTAATTTTGGTGGCCACCAGGTGCCGAGAGTCGTGGCAGATTTATCATTGAAACAAAAAATTACTCCGGCTTCACTATTTGCTTTTGGCTACCATTATTCTGTGCCTTTAGATAAATGGAATATTGCTGATAATGCTTGCGATTATATTTTTGCGAATGAGACCAATGTAGATTTTAAGATTCCTGGCACACTAGGGATTATCTATTCACATTCACATTGGCTTAACGAACGTGACAAGGAAAGAGTCTATCCCTTCATTAAGTCCATTGATTATCTAAAAGGAATAGTTCAGTCAGATCAGTTAAATTTTATTTATGCTTGTTTGAGTGACCTAACTTCGGAGCTTATTGAAAAATTGAAAAATGATCGAACGAGTGTTTTATTGATTGATACCTACCATGAACATGGGATGGCTGAGCAAAGAAGGTTATTTGTTGACTTGATAGAATACCGATGTCAAGTACCGGTTATCATTGGTCGTGCTTATCGTGATTTGAAGCCGGATCAATTACAGATTTATTCGGCCACGGATATTGGTGGTCTATTGATTGATGGGTTGGGGGATGGTGTATTTCTGGCAGCAGAGAATTGCGGATCTGACAAAGTAGTGAACGAGACAGCCTTTAATATTTTGCAAGCTACTCGCACACGAATTTCCAAAACGGAGTATATTTCTTGTCCTTCTTGTGGGAGAACTTTATTTGATTTACAGGAAACAACAACTAAAATCAGATCGCGGACGAGTCATTTGAAAGGAGTGAAGATTGGGATCATGGGTTGCATTGTCAATGGACCCGGAGAAATGGCAGATGCGGACTATGGGTATGTAGGATCAGGTCCGGGTAGGATTACCTTATATAAAGGAAGAGAAGTTGTGAAAAAAAATGTGCCGACCCCTCAGGCAGTGGATGAATTAATTAATTTAATCAAAGAAGGGGGGGATTGGATTGAAATACCTGACAGGGTGGGTGATGTAATACATTCGTAAAGTAAATTAAATAAGCGAGTCATGGAAAAAGAAGCAGCAGGTAAAAATGAAAAGAAGATGTCTTTTAAAGATTTTTTTTCATTGGGGGAAGTAGGAGGTTATTTTTTTCGTAAGAAGGATCCAAACAGACCTACTAATATTAATATTAAAATGATGCATGGTGTGAATAAAATTTCGATATTCATTTTCTTAGTAGGTGTTCTTTACCTTATTATTAAACGGTTGTTCTAAAGATATTATCCTTTCAATTCGACTTGAAAGAATTAAAATGAGCTCTGATAATACATTTATTTGTGTGATGCCTCATTTAAAGGGAATGATTTTTAAGCACTAATCACAACTGCTTGCTTTAAATCTTCTCCTAGATTAGACCGAATTTGCTGGATGTGTAATTCAGTTGAGAACTCAAGCAATAACATCTAACTGTGTCATCCATGAAGGTTATAAGGATAAATAATTTAGGCAGGGATTAGACATCACTCACGCAATTCCTACCAGAGCTATGCCCATCCTAGATCAATAGGGTATTTATTGTCTGATAATCAAATAATTGCAATCTGGTTACATTTCTTACATTCTTCGGATTACTTGGGTTAATTATTTAGTTTTGTTGATTAGGATGATCCTTTTTTGATGATCAGGGCTTTAATTGTTTGTATTTCTATCATAGGGCTACTGGTTGGCTGTAATACCCAACGCATGATTTGTCCTGCCTATCAGAGTGCATTCATACACGATAAGCCGTCCCAGAAAGAAGCTTTTGTATTCTATAACTCAAACGTAAACCAATCTCGTGAGGTGGTAGCCTCTAATAGCAAGACATTGACATTGCCGGCTAATGATTCAACTTGGACGAATAGCATCGTACTCCCTGGTCCTTCTTTGCCAAAGGAAAGACGAACGAAGAAAACCAGGTACTTGCTCTTGCCTGAGAAGACCTATAAAAAAGCATTAAGGGCTCTACAAACCGTGGAGATGAAGCCAGTTTATCCTAAGAAGATAGATTCCGTGGATATCAAAAAGGCACTGGATAGTGCCGCCAGAAGCATCACAGATACATTATCAGTGTCTGGTTCTTCTGCTGCAGAGGAGGGTAAGGATAGCACCTATGTCATCTCATTGGAGAAGGAGAAATTCAATGCAGATCAGGACAATTACATGTGGTACTTCCGTAATATTCTGGTATTGCCTGATGTTCGCATAGCTATGAATGAGGAAGAAACTGCAGGCAAACCTGCTACGGTGAAAAAGCAAAAGAAAGGCTTCTTTGGTTTCTTTAAGAACATCTTTAAGAAGAAGCCTAAAGAATCCGTAAAGCCCATTCAAAAATTGAAGGATCAACCAACCGATTCTTCATCTGTAGCCCCTGTCAAACAAAAGAAAGGCTTGCTCGGAATGTTTAAGAAGAAGTCAAAAGCCAAGGTTGATGCCAATGAGACTCAGAAAAAGACTGATCCTGCCAAAAAGGAAGAGGAGGAAAAATTTTGATAAGGCTTTGATGTTACTAATCAATCAAACAAAGTAAGATTTCCAAATTGATCGGCCGCAGGCATGGGTAGAATGAGGGATGGCTTATCGTGTTGAATTAAATTTAACTGAGGAGAAACAGTGTAGCCATCAAATTCATGATTTTGATTTGTGGTGATCACATTCGCCAGATCGGACTCATTAATTTCCTTTGCGAGCCAAATGCTTTCTTGTTCTTTCGTTAAGATCAAAGGCATTCGTTCCGTCACCGAAAGAACTAATCCTTCTGCAGGTTTAGTTAAAATGGTAAATGTGTGGAAGGCATCATTTTCTTCTTCATATTCTTCCCAAATTGCGCCAATCGCAAAAACCTCTTTTGACTTTAATGTGAATCGCCAGGGGATTAATGTTTTCTTACCTACTTTCTTCCAGGCATAAAAGCCATCAGCTGGTATCAAGCAACGATGTTTAATGATCTTTTTCTTGAGTATTGGCTTTTCATTAATTTGTTCAACACGAAGATTGATGATACGTTCCGCAATAGATTTATTTTTGGCCCAGGCAGGTGCAATGCCCCAATAGAAATAAGAAAACCCTTGTGGACTCTCACTGGTAATAACCGGAAATAGTTGAGCAGGAGCTCCATTATATTTGGGTATATAGGCGATCGGCTCCTCCACAGAGAAACGATTGCTTAGCACACTAGCTGATACGCCAATCGAAAATCGCTCAATCATGTTGATGTAATATATTCAAGGGCCCTCAATTCGGACCAATATAGACCATTTTGACTAAACTGACTGAAGCCAACATGACCTCCGCGTTCCGGAATTTCAAATGTGATAGCTGAAAGTGAATTAACATCAGGGTAGCATTCTTTGCTGAGGAAGGGATCGTTTTTTGCGTTAACGATAAGTGTAGGCGTTTTTATTTTTGAAAGAAAGTGAATGGCACTAGATTGAGTATAATAGTCGATAGCGTTTTTAAATCCATGAATAGGTGCCGTAAATTGGTCATCGAATTCCATCAAGGTGCGGATTTGATTAATTCCTTTGATGTTCAGCGCAGGCTGTGTTTTCGATTTTAGAATGACCTTTGTTTTGAGGCTTTTTAGAAATCGTTGCTCATAAGGCCAATTGTGTGGTTGCGAAATTTGTAGGCAACTTTTATGTAGATCCAAAGGGACGGAAAAGGTGACTGCTTTCTTTATTTTCGGATTTACACTTCCTATTTCACCCAGATATTTTAAGGTGAGATTACCACCAAGGCTAAAACCTAGTAGAAAAACATTGTCGTATTGTGAAGAGGCATGATTAATAACAAAGCCCAAATCATCGGTAGCCCCGCTGTGATAAAAACGGAGTTGTTTGTTTATCTCATTGCTACAACCTCTATAGTTCCAGGCCATTACATCAAATCCTTGTTCGTAAAATACCTTGGCCATTCCTTTCATATAAGCACGATGACTATTGCCTTCTAATCCGTGAGAAATGATGACTAGGTTGGGTGATGATTGTTTTAACCAATCCAAATCAAGGAAATCGTTATCTAGAGTCGTAATTCTTTCTCGTTGATAGTGTTCCAGAACGACCTTTCTAAAGATTGCCGGATAAATGGTTTCCAGATGTCGATTAAATAAGAAAGCAGGTGGTGAATAGGGCTTCATTCGAATCGTAAAGATAAGAATTGAGATGGATGACGAACCTATTGGTAGAAAAGTGTAATCGTTATGCTAATGAAATAGCTAACTCCATTTCATCTTCTCACTTAAGGCAATAATGTGTGTGAGGTGGTGCACACCATGCCAGGCGTACATTCCCAGCAGTTGATCTAGACGGACCTCCTTTTTTGAATCAGGATGTATGAACTTTTTAGATAAATCTTCTTCTTGGAGTCTGGAGGTTAATGCAACCAACTTTGCATGAAGTGCAGAAAGCAATGTTAGAGATAAAGTTGGGGTAAGTTTAGTCTCAGGTGTTTCGGCCCAAAGTTTTTCATTGTACGCTTTTATTATGGGCGTATTTTCAGTTAATGTCCATTTGATTCGGATATAGGCATTCATATGGCTGTCTGCTACATGGTGAATCACCTGTCTTACTGTCCAACCTCCCTCACGATATGGGATATCCAATTGAGTATCGGAAAGTCCTTCAATTGCCTTTTCCATTTTCTTGGGCAAACTTTCTATTCGACTTATAAAGTTTTTGACCTCTTCAGGAGTATAGGATTCTTTCGCTATGAATTTGCCGATGGGGTATCGTTGTATATCTTCCATTTTGTTGTGTGAAATAGATTCTTACTAAATTGTATACCAAGACTGTTGAGTGTATTAAACTCGCAAAGAAAAAAATAAGATAATCTGGATTGTTCGAAGATTAGGGAATTATTCGCTCAACTCTTTGACTGCTTCGACTCTTTGGTCTTCTGTAAAAGGTTTTATCAGTGTTACTGTCTTATTCTTTTTGCGTTTCTTTTTAACTCTAATATTTGTGAATTCAATAAGTAAAGAAAAAGCAACAGCAAAATAGATATATCCTTTTGGTATATCCTGATGAAAACCTTCCAATAACAACGTGAA
>JANPBK010000153.1:0-1884 GCA_031430395.1 Cyclobacteriaceae bacterium | reverse complement strand
CCTGGGATGATTATCACTGAAAATGGTGCAGGCTTTGGTGAGCGGGATGAAAAGTTGGTGAACGGAAAAATTAATGATGCTTTGCGTGTTAATTATGTTACTCGACATATTAGTGCCGCTTTGAAAGCTAAAAAAGATGGCGCCAACTTACAAGGCTATACGGTATGGAGTCTGTTCGATAATTTTGAGTGGATCTCCGGTTATAAGAGCCGCTTTGGTATGGTACACGTAAATTTTGAAACGCAGGAAAGAATTCCGAAACAAAGCTTCTATGAGTACCAAAAAATAATAAGCAACTATAAATAAGTGCTATCAATAAGTCTGTCTCTAAAGTAAAGGTCGACTTCATTCCTCGTTTAACAAACGCTCCTAGGCCCAAATCGCCAAGGCAATTCCATCACTTGAAAATCAAAAATCAAAACGATAAAATTTACTTTAACTTTGCCCCTACTTGAAAAAGAAAATGCTCCATCACGCAATGCAAGAATTATTTGTACTGCTCAATACATTGGATAAATAATAAAATACAAAAAAGATGAAAACACGTGATGGATTCGCTAAGCACTTGATACTCGTATCACTATGTTCAACCCTGCTGGTTTCTTCTTTTGCCCAAGACCTTGTGCAAACATCGTACGGAGAAATCACGATCCCCACCTATCCCTGGCGCGATAACAACGATATCAATCCTTCATTTCGCTCCACGAGCATTCCTTCATACTCCCCCTACCCTACTACTTATCCTTACTCCAGACAAGATAATATTTCAAAAACAAAAGTTGACAAGACCTACAAGACCCTCATCCTCGAAAACGAATACCTGAAAGTGACGGTCGTACCAGACCTCGGTGGACATGTTCATTCTATTTATGACAAAATTGCTGGGAAGCAGATGCTTTATGAAAACAAGTATTTAAAGCCATCGTTGATTTCATTGCGCGGTGCCTGGGCATCAGGCGGAATTGAATTCAATACGGGACCGCAAGGCCATACGGTCACCTGCCTTTCCCCGGTAGAAGCAAAGTTTGTAACCTATGAAGATGGTAGCAAAGCGATTGCCATTGGCGATGTGGAACAAGTCTACCATACACAATGGGTTGTTACTGTTCGCTTACGACCCGGCCGATCTTTCCTTGAAGAACACATTCGCATTACCAACCCGACTGACCTCAGCCACATCTATTATTTCTGGAATTGTGTGGCCGTGCCTAATACTCCGTCTACTCAACTTATTTATCCAATGACACTCGGCTCTGATCATGATGGAACAACTTTTTTTAAGTGGCCTTTTAATGATGAGGGGAAAGATATCTCCTGGCTAAAAAATTATCCCAACCCTGCCAGCATCTTTTCTTATCGATGCAACCAGGATTTTTATGGCTCTTTCGATCATGCACTTGACTATGGTGTGCTTTCTAATTCTAACCACTTTGAATTGATTGGAAAAAAATCATGGACCTGGGGAACCGGCAAATGGGGAGGCCTCTTCGAGAAAAGTCTGACCGATGATGGAAGTCACTATAATGAAATTCAGACAGGGCCGTTTCCTACACAGTCAGACTACGGTATCCTGCAGCCCCACCAAACTGCAGAATGGGATGAATGGTGGTACCCCGTCCGTGGTACCCAGGGAGTAGCTTATTCTAACAAGGATATAACAACTAATATCTTCAATGACGAGAAAAAGAAAACCCTTACGGTTTTGGTAAATGGAACAGGAACATGGCTTAACGCCACGTGTGCTGTGAATGGTATTGGAAGTTTACCCATCAGCATTGCATCGGAGAAATCATCTCAGGTCCGTTTCGCCACCAAGGATATGAAGGGGCCTTTTCAAATCACGATCTCTTCTGGTGAAACTATACTGGCAGAATTTACTTACCC
>JANPBK010000152.1:0-7461 GCA_031430395.1 Cyclobacteriaceae bacterium | reverse complement strand
AAATAACAGGGCTGCCCGTATCAAATCCAATGATGGTTGATTCTAAACCCACGCTGCATGAACCCCCATCTAATATATACTCTATTTTTTCACCTAGTTGATCATTTACATGAATTGCCTGAGTCGGGCTTATGAAACCGAATGGGTTGGCACTTGGTGCTGCTAATGGAAAATTCAGACACTTCAGTAATTCAATGGTCATCGGGTGGTCAGGGCAGCGGACTCCTACAGTATCTAACCCTGAAGTGACCAAGTCAGGAATAATTGTTTTCTTTTTCAGTAACAGAGTAAGAGGTCCGGGCCAAAAATGATCAGCAAGTTGCTTTGCTTTCGTAGGCATTTCTTCTACCAATGATAGGGCAGAGGCAAAATCCGGGATATGAACAATCAAAGGATCAAAATATGGGCGATCTTTTACTTTGAATATTTTTGTAATAGCTTCAACATTCAACGCATTTCCAGCAAGCCCATAAACAGTTTCAGTCGGGATGGCAACTAATTCTCCATGTTCTAATAGCACTTTAGCTTTATGAATATCCTTACCAATTAATGCCATTGAGCAAAGCTAGAGTAATTTTATAAAGAATCATTAAGTTTAGGAATAGAGCGGTAGGCTATGAAGTAAATACGGCTCGTACTAATGCATTTTGGGCTTCACTGATTGGATTTTTTCTTTCATCCTCAACACAGACCGCTCAGTTGTATATTTCTCAAGATCGCCCATGGCAATCCATTTCACATCATGCGATTCTTCACTGACAATAATAGGATCATGTTCATCTGCCTCAATCAGAAATCGGATATCATAATGAAAATGTTCCTGAAAGTTATTTCTGGCAGGTATCGTGTGTATATCGATATCGAAGATGGAAGGTGTGATTTTAAATTTTTTGATCCCCGTTTCTTCTTCCGCTTCTCGTAACGCAACTCGAAGAATATTTTCATCGCCATCTGCGTGGCCTCCCGGTTGTACCCATTTTTTAAGATTAACATGATGAACCAGCAACGCTTGTTGTTTAGTTGAATTCACAATCCAAACAGAGCCTGTTATATGGCCGGGTAGATTGGTTCTTTGGAAAGCTCCTTCGCTTTCTAAAAGTTTTAGAAAGGGTTTGATAAAGTTACTTTCTTCTGAATAGGGGGTAAGGTAAGACTTAAGTGCGCGAATAAGTTGTAATCTTTCCACCCGAGTCTTTTACTGAATCACGATGGTCACTTTGTTAAACTTACCTGCTTCCAGCATGCCAATCTTTTCTCCCCCGCCTGAATTATCCTTATCATCTTTCTTCACTAGGACAAAATAAGAGATAGCTTTAATTTTTTTAAATCGAAAAGTGCCTTTCGCATCGGTAATACCTTCTGCAATCGCTTCCTTTTCTTTGTTATAATTCTCTTCCGTTTCAAATAATTTAATAGAGGCTCCTGATACCGTGTTCCCTACTTCATCACGGACGGTGATGGTGAGTGAAGTATTAATTAATTGAACAGGACTTGCCAGGAAAGCGGAATGGGTCCATGTGATAAATAGCATTAAAATGAATTTCATGCGCAGATCTTTATTGGTTAACTATCTCAATAATACAATTCCTCCTCGTTGCTCTTTAATACCTTCCTGCGGACGGAAGGAACTTTGATATTTGATAACGTAGGAATAAGTGCCACCAGGTGCGGGCTGGCCCGAACTATTACCATACCCTCCATTCCATCGAAAGTTTCTATCGGTCGATGAAAAAACCAACTCTCCCCACCGATTAAATACTGCAATTTCAAAATTATCAGTTATAAAGAAACTATATACAAAGAATTCTCTGTTAATGCTTTGCTGGCTGGCTGGCCTGAAAGCATTGGGGCCGATAATTTTTGGAATACATTCGTTTAGTACTTCCGTTTTATCGGTATTTATACAGCCAAACGAATTCGTCAAATCTACTTCATAAATTCCTTCGCTTGTTGCCGTATAAATTCGTTGCGTAATGCCAAGTGGAATTTGATTCTTAATCCAATTGTACTTGGTAAAACTTCCCGGATTTAAATCTACCTGCTTGGTGTTGATGTCCTTGTTGTCAGGATCATTACAAATAATTACTTGATCCTTTAATTCTCCTTGAGGCAAAGGGGCTTTTATGATCTGAATTTGGGCCGGGGCACTGCAGGTTGCTTTACTCACAGTCACTTTGTAAATGCCTGCTTTAGTATCTACTAAAGTAGGATTGATCGCCCCAACGATTGTAGTGCCATTAAAAGTCCATGTATAGGAAACACCGGTTGCAGTAGTGGTTGCTGTTAGAGTGAATGGATTGTTGTCATCGCAAGCCAATGTGGCAGTAACTGCTGCATCCACGGGACCACTTACCTGAACTATTTTAGGAGTAGAACGAACGATGCACCCATTGATTGCATCGACTAGCTCTACCGCATAACTTGCGCCATCTTCCGTTGTTCCTATCGTGATTTGCCTACCAACAAGTAGTTGAAGAACACCACCTTTGTACCATCTGTAGGTGAAACTTCCCACCGGTGTGGCAGATAATACTACTTGTGAGGAACAACCATTTCCTTGTGTAAAATCGGGAATTATTATTCCATTGTAAGTAATATTGATTGTTTGACTTAGTATACATCCACCTACAATTGTTGCATCAACTTTATAAGTACCTGTTGCATTGATTAAAGGAACCGTTAGAATGGCTCCAGTTGCAGTCGCTCCAGAAGGGAGTGTCCAATTAAATGCTATGCCACCGGCAACCGCTGCCGTAAGTGTAGCGGGATTGGCACACAAATTTGGTGTGATTGTTACTGCTGGTACTACCGGGTTGATCGTTCTATTAAAGGTGAATGTGCAACCTAATCCATTATTATCTCTTACTTGAATCGAGTAATCTCCTGGAGCTAAGGAAGCAACATTACTTGCTTGCGGGCCTGTTATCGCTCCTGTTGCAATATTTGTAAATGTATATTGTAAAATACCAACAGGAGCCCCAGATGCAATTGAAACAGTAAGCAAGGAAGGATTACAGGTTGTAAAAGCTGCAGTGGCTGTGAAGGTTGCATCGATAAGGCTAATGGCATTTGAAATGGTACAACCTGAAATCTGGTCGGTCACAATTCCGGAAATTGTTCCTGCCCTTACTCCGGTACCTCTTGTTGGAGGACCAATCACAGAAGGAGCAACTCGATCGAAATCTTGTTGACTGAATGTTGGTCCACTGAGAAAATAAGAGTAAGGCCCACCAGCAGGAACTGTTGCATTTAAGGTTAAGGTAACCGTGCCGGTCGCAGTATTACAGCTTGTTGGATTGGTGCCGGTTAAAGTAAAAGAAGGAGATACTTTAACTGTATAAACTTTAGAATCGGTTACTGTACAAGTCGTGATTGGATCAGTTACTGTTACTCCATAAGTTAGTGTGGCAGGATTACTTGTATCTACAGCCTGAATATTTGTGGTGTTACCATTTGCTACATTATTCAGTGTCCAAATAAAATTTGCGCCAGGGTTTAACGCATTCAAATTGGCTGTTGCGTTATCTTCGCAGACAGATGCATCCGGACCAAGATCTAGAATAGGTCGATTGTCCACAACAAAAGCATTTGCCTTCGCCTTACATCCATTGATATCTGTAGTTGTTACTGAAACAAAAGCCGGGTTTGTAATTACTATTGTTTTAGTGGTAGCACCATTGGACCAAAAGTAGGAGACAGCAGGTCCCGCATCTAAGGTTATTGGGCCGTTGCACAATGCACTTGCAGGAGCTACCGTAGGTCTTGGAGGTAAAGAATTGATCTTCACTTTTTGAACGATGGTAGTATCCAATCCACATCGATTCGTTAACCTCATGGAAACTGTATACGTTCCCGCTGCAGCGTACAAATGTTTCGGAGTTGATAACGAACTACTAGCGCCATCACCAAATGCCCATTGGAACTTATCAATGGCATCCGTTGGAGTGCCCACAAAATTAGTCGTATCGCCCACACAAATTCCAGTGAAAGTAAAGCCTGGTCCACCAAATCCATTGCCTTGTTGCTGAATGAAATTTGGAAGGCCTAATCGAGCGTTACCTGAAGTCAGGGTAAATCCATTAAAATTAATAGTTGAAGGTGTCATGATTTTATTTTCATTGGCACTTATAGTTCCTAATTTCTTATTGTTAGCGGCATCGTTAAATGCCAAGTAGATTTGACCATCTGGTGCAATTTGCAATGCTCCCATTTCAGTAGATCTGGCTACTTTCTGCACAAATACCGGAGGAACTTGATCTAAACTATCGAGGTAATATTCAAATATTTCAGATTCTGAAGCAGTAGGTGCTCCTTTGATTGTTGCAAATAATTTTCTGCCGCCTGGTGAAAACTCAACGCCATATACCTGTCCATTTGGTTGCGCCATATCCACCTTGCGATAATTTCGAATCGCTCCTGTGGTATCATTTAGTTGAAAGAGTTCAAGTATGTTACTAATACCGGTGGTTGAAAGGGCTACGGCTAGATTGTCTCTTATTCCTAATTTCATATACCCTTGTCCATTTGCTGAAGATTTGAAGGTATGAATGGAGCCGATATCAGAGTACACAGCTTCACCAATTCCCTGATTGGTGATCCGATAGGTGCGGAAAGTACTATTCCCATATTCATGGGCGATAATCCATTGCCCATTTGCGGTAATGCGTTCGGTGCTTTTTGAAAATAAAAGTATATTCTTTTGAGTAAGTGCACCATTACCCGAATTCTGTTTTAGATCAAAGAGCGAGTAGCGAATTTCATTTAGCGCAGTTCCCGGAATTGCCTGTGTAGTAAAAATATAAAACAAGGTTTCATCACCTGGCACCGGAACAATCAAGGAAGATTGAGTTGAATTTGGATCACCTCCAATCCCTACATCAATTTGAGTGTTAGTCTTATCATAAACTTTGTCACCATCAGTATAAAAAATGGCTTTACCATTTCTATCACAAACAATAGCACAACCAGCAGGGGCGTCCATCGCACTGGTATTGAGAGATACGGGCGGTCGTTTATTAAAATCAATACCGGCCTTATTGCCGAAATACCAAATATTGCTTCGTTGGTCATTGAGTTTGTATTCTTTTACATTCACACCTGCATAGGTGGAGCAACCAGTAGCGTCTGTGGCAACCACATAATAATAACCTGCTGAATCGGGTAATAAGATATCTCCTACATTACCATTAGACCAAGTAAAAGAGGTGGCTGTCCCTTGGGTAACTTTTACTTTTACTGAAAATCTAGTAGCAGGTGTAGCCGTGCCACGTGGAGGAGGAAATTCACTTCTACAAGCAGTGGTGTCTTGCACCAATTGTATCTTAAGCGTAAAGGGATTGATCGTGATCGGTTGTGTTACCGTCAGCCTTTGGCCTTGATAAAAGGCAGTTAATTGTACATTAAAAACTTGCGCTTGTGCAAAGGTATGGACGGGGCTCCATGATTTGGAGGTATTTCCACCATCGCCAAAATCCCATCGAAGACTATCAGCATTTGGTGTTACGGAAGGGAAAAATGTAACAGGATTATTTTGACAAACACCGGCAGTGGTAAAACTCACAACCAGGTTGACATTAGCTTGTGGCAAAAAAGAAGGCAACTGACTTCCACTAAAATTAATGGCGCCAAAGGGAAGTGGTCTTTTTATTACCTGTAAGGCAATGGTATCCGTCTTAGTTAATTTTTCAATTAAAAAAGGTCCAGCATTCACAGCTTGATAGATATGGTAAATCGCACTATCAGGTGCTAATTGCAACCCGTAACTTCTAAATGCAGGTGTAGCTTGTATTGATGTAATGAAAGTCGTGGTGGGTGTGGAGTTTAAATAATCATATTGAAGCACGTCAGCGGGAATTCCAGGTTCTCCAATTCTTGAAATGTATAAATATTGTCCACCTTTTATATCCCATTGAATATCATAGATGGATTGGCTGGTCGCGGTGGGTACGCCTGAGTTAAGAATATACCGATCAAATGCGATTGCGCCTGTTGCAGGAACAAAATCTAAAATGAGCGCATCGTCTTTACTACTTTGAACAGAGACTGCCAGTTTTCTTAGTTTATGGTTGTAAGAAAAGTTGGATACCGTTACGGGTAGGGGTGTTGGACCAAGTGGCGCACTGGGTGTAGTTACAAATATCCCTGAAGTGTAGCTTGTGGCATTTATTAAAGTGGCAGCGAAAACTGCCGATCCATTTTGATGCGTCATCAGCCAATAGTCTGTGCCGTTTGTGTGTGGAACAATGATCATTCCTTCAGAACGATTGGTTAGCCCGGTTACGGGTGTGTTTTTTGGAATGGGAAGAGGAAGAAGGGGCGGAGATTCAACTTCTCCTAAAGCAGGTGATGGAAATACGGCATTTCCAAACAGGTTCATATTAACGACACTTACGTTAATAGATCCTCCTACCAGAAAATTACTACTATTAGTAAAAACAAAATACTTGTTGGTTTGTCCAGGCACATTGCATATGGCCACGGGCTGATTAGCCGAGGTGTTTCCTAACAAACCATTTCCGTTGGTCATCGGTAAATGGCAGGCATCATATATCCTTAACCCGTCTGAATAAAATAGCAAGTTGGAGGTTGCTGGATCAGTAGCCACTGCACTTCCACCAGCACCGAATGGAGTTGCTTGATTAGTTACTGTTTGAGGTAAATTAGTTCCTCTGTTGAATCGAAGCCCATCTGAAGTACTGCCAAAATACCAATTGTGCTGAGCTAAATTTTGACTGTAAGCTGAAGCTAGCGTGAAAAGAAAAATAATTATGAGTGAAAACCGAATGATTTTGTAGCTCATTGATAGTATTCCTTTTCTTTTTCCATACCCTAACTTATCCATACTTACAATTTATCTCAAATTTAAAACGCCCAAACCACATTAAAGTATACAATTTGATTAAAAATATCGTTAAGAAGGATAAACAATGCTATTTGTCGGCAATAACTTTTTTTAATGTCCGGCATCCATTTAATTTGCTCTATTAGAAATTGATAAAACGCGCGCTTTGATGTTTTTTAGTAAAGTAAGTCTTCTTGTTCTATTCATTCTAAGCTTCTGTGGTTCGGTAACTGCTCAAGATCCTCAATTTTCTCAGTTCTATGCAGCACCTTTATACCTAAACCCAGCCTTTGCAGGAGCTACTAATCAGAATCGAATGGGATTGAACTATCGAAATCAATGGCCAGCGATAGATGCTAATTTTAATACCTTTTCCTTTTTTGCTGATTTCTATATCGAAAGTAAGAATAGTGGAGTTGGCTTATTAGTCAATAATGATACGGAAGGAGTATTGGGTTTAAAATCCATTAATCTTTCATTGCTCTATTCTTACGATCTTAAGATTGTTGAGGGACTTTCTTTCCGTCCTGGTTTTCAGGTGGGCGTTTATAACAGATCTATAAATTTTGATCGACTGACTTTTGGTGATCAATTGGATCCGGCCACTGGCACCTTGCGGC
>JANPBK010000151.1:0-2272 GCA_031430395.1 Cyclobacteriaceae bacterium | reverse complement strand
CGGAAAAATAAATTGCCCACCTAGACCATACATTGATTGTAGTAAAGTCTTGCCCAATAAGACTAAAACCAAAATTGGGAGAAATTGACTCGCCAGTTTTTGTTTTGGAGTAAGGGCGAGAATATCATCACGCAGGCCGATAATAAACATGAGCGATAATGAAAGAAAGAAGTACTTTAGGTTTATCCAGTCCTGAAGAGAAAAACTCATCAGTAATGTTACTATTGTTCCCAAAAAAATTGAAAGGCCACCCATCGATGGGGTGAAGGAAGAATGAATCTTATGCTCCCCGGAAGTATCAAAAATATTCCATTGCCTCAAAATCTTGATCACAACAGGAAAGAACAAGAAGGAGATGAGAAAAGAGATGGCAGTATAGAAGAATATCCGGATAATAATCTGTCGGGTTTAGAATGCTTTATCACTTCCTCTTAATAAACTTACAATTGTCAGAAATATAATCTTTATGTCCAGCCAGAATGTCCAATTCTCAATATAATAACGATCAAGTCTTACCCGGTTTTCCATATCACCTAAATCTTTAGTCTCTCCGCGATATCCCATGCATTGAGCAAGGCCGGTAATACCTGGCTTTACATAGTGTCTTGACATAAGGTTTTTTATTCTAGCTGTAAACCTTTCATTCAACTTAATTGGATGAGGCCTTGGACCAATTAAAGACATGTCACCCAAAATTACATTGACGAACTGAGGCAATTCATCAATACTACTTTTCCGCAAAAACCTACCAAATTTAGTAATGCGTGGATCATTTTTTTCAGCCTGCTTTTCATCAGATTCTTTATTGGGCACCATTGTTCGGAATTTAATGCATCCAAAAGGTTTATTTCTCATGCCATTCCGCTGTTGAATAAAAAAAATAGGGCCTCTAGAATCTATTCGTATTAACATTCCAACAATAGGGATAAGCCACGACAATACTAAAATCCCGAAAAGGCCTGAGAAAATTAAATCAAAGGTGCGCTTCAAAAGTTGGTTTCTTGCCTCGTCTAAAGCTACTGTCGCCACATCAATCCCTGGCGGCTTGTCAAAACGCTCTAACTGTATTGCGTGTTGGTCTTGAGCTTCAGATTGAAAAATCACTTTAACTTTAATCAGAGAATCCAAACCGAAATTAATTAGTTGATTAAGATCCTCATCCTTTACCGATGGCACACAACAAAAGATTTCATTAATATCAGAAGTAGAACAAATCTGTTCAATTTTTTCTAGTGGACCACTTCCCGATTCAAATTCAACGTACCCCTTAAATTTATACCCTAATTCGGGATTCATTAAATAGAATTTCCTGACCTCCTGAGAGAGAGAGTTTCTACCTAGGAGTAGAAAATTATGGTTAGGAATTTCTCCGATTGCCAGCTTACGGAAATAATAGACCAATAGTCTGTAACCAAAAAATAAGGGAGTGAACAAAATGTAAATGAACACTATTTGGAGAAGACCATATTGCCTGTTGAAGAAAATGACAAGTGATGCAATTACTATCAAGTGAATAAAAAGAAAGGCCAATTGATTTTTCAGAATTTTAGAAACTGTCCATCCCTTGGTTAAACTATACGGAGCAGAAACCATTGCCAAAAATAGCCATGCAAGATTACTATAGGCGCTAAGGTAAATTAGTCCAACCTTGTCCGTGACCCAATAGGAGCTATCATAAAAATAGAATGCCGCTAAAATTGAAAGATTCAATAACAAAATGTCAGCAAGAAAAAGTAATATTTTAAATAGACTTGACATTCAAATTTTTAGTAATATCTATAGGGTCACCAAAAGATGACTTTTGATGATTCATTTCAGAAATAAAAATTTGGTGGAGCAAGGCAAAGAAAACAACGCCTTGATATCTTCCAAGAAAGACTTCTGTCATACCATAAATTAAAAATGGAAATAAACATAGAATAGCTAAGATATTTTTATTCCTAAATGCAAGGTACAACGGCCTGGAAATCATGCAGCCAAAACCAAGGACACCAAGAATTCCATTCGAAAACAACAATTGAATTACCTGATTATGTGAATTATAACTTTCTGATGCAAACTGGGTCAAGTTATGAGACATAAAATACTGGTTTAGCACTATCTTATAATCTCCGGTGCCAACTCCAATAAACAGATTCGGAATTGCCTTTAGCGCAGATTCCCATAATAAGGATCGCTCCCAGGAATCATTAAGGGCTGCCATACGATTCTTACTCTCCAGAAAGGTTACTAAAAACATACAACAAAGCATCAAAATAACTATCCCAACAAC
>JANPBK010000150.1:0-19682 GCA_031430395.1 Cyclobacteriaceae bacterium | reverse complement strand
ATACTTCTGAAGGTAATTGGACGTCTGATCAGAGATGCAAAAGTATTTCATCTCCGGAGGCATCTCTAATTTAAGTTCCAGGCAGATGGCAAAAAAATGATCTACTGCATTTCGGCTGGTAAAAATGATAGCTGTGTGCTGAAGGATATCTACTTTTTGTTTTCGAAACTCCTTGGCCGGTTCAGGCTCGACCTGTATAAACGGTCTGAAGTCGATTTTTAAATTGTACTTCTCAGCCAGTTTGAGGTAAGGTGAGTTTACATCAGAGGGAACTTCCTGTGTGACCAAGATGCTCTTTACTTTTCGCATCCTATCAGTAGCAGTTTCAGTCATATCAACACGTATCGGGTTGGGCTTAATAGAAAAACACCTTAATCAAAACCATCAACGGGATGATTTCTGATGCGCAAAGGTAGGAAAATAAATGAAAAAAGTGGAAAGGCATTCTGGCCAATAATTTAAAATAAATTACCGCTACCCCTAAAATAAATACAATGGATAGTAATGTGAGCAAATAAAAAAAGTAATTCTCTTGACGAACATCAAAAACAAAATACATTGTACAGATCAGCGCCAGTAAGCTAACCGCGAGTAAAATAACCCTTACAAAATTAAAAAACTGGATACTAACTGTATCGCGGAATCCAAACAGAGCCGCAAGTAGTACTAGCCATAGTAGCTTCGCAATGAGCAATGAAAATATAATAACCGATAGTATTGTCCATTGCCAAAAGCCTTGTGCCGTTGATTGTATTGGAAATCGCAAGGCTAAGGAGACTTGATCCCCCATTTGATGCAGTGCTATTAATAGCATTAACCCTAAAAAAAAACTACCAAAAAGGTAAATCAGCAAATTCACACTGGAAGCGATCCGAAGCGTAAGTGTGCTCTCATCCCGGTCTTGAAAAGAAAACAATTTATTGATATCCAAATAATCAAAAGTTAACGTTGGATTCGTGCGTAAAAATAAAATAAAGCAAACTATTAAGAGCAGGGCAGCCATGACACTAAAATCTAAAAAATAATTCCCCCTTCGTGGCAATGCATCGCGCTCATTAGAAAGGGGTCGACCTTTTATACCCGTTTGAAGATGATGCACTCCACGGGTTGTATATACTCCAATAAATAGTTGTGAACTATAAATTCTTGTCAGGCTATCGATCGGAAGCTCGATGGTACCATCGCCTTGCCAGATAAGTTTTGAGTTAATAAACAAAGTGTAAGGGTGTTTACCGCTAAGCCAGAGTGATTTTGCCTTTTCTTTCCTGCTATCGACCCAAAAATAAATAGCCTTGGCAGGTTGTTGATCATATCGGGTGAATTTGCCAGCCTGATAAACCAACCAATCACTTTTAGTATTCACGACCTCTGCTTGGCTATTTTGAGCAAGGCTATTCCCACCTACACACAGAAAAATAAAAACGATCAGCCTCATCATAAAAAATATTGACAAAAGTATTAGAATTGAATCGCATTACCGAGTAGGGGGAGTCTGCTCATTTAAAATCTTGATACATTTGCCCTAAATAAATGGCCGGGCTTTATATTCATATCCCTTTTTGTAAACAGGCTTGCCATTATTGCGACTTCCATTTTTCTACTCAATTAGATGTACGTCAGCGACTCAGCTTAGCGATTGCCAAAGAATTGAGTTTGCAGGCTACATATGTAGGCGGTGAACTCATTGAAACAATTTATTTTGGAGGAGGTACCCCTTCTCTTTTATCATCCCTAGAATTAGAAGTCATTATAAACTCCATACATACCCACTTCACGCTAGCTGATAGCGTGGAAATAACATTGGAAGCTAACCCAGATGACTTGTCAAAAGAAAAGCTGGTGGAACTAAAACAGCTTACTATCAATAGACTTAGTATTGGCATTCAGTCTTTTCAGGATGCCACGTTACAGTTTTTCAATCGCGCCCATAATTCAAAACAGGCCATGGCATGCATCCCCACGGCACGAGAAGTTGGCTTTGATAACTTAAGCATTGATTTAATTTATGGAGTGCCTGAGCAAAATCCAGATCGATGGAAAAAGGACCTTGATCAGGTGATGGAATTTAACCCTCCGCATATTTCCGCCTACTCTCTTACGATTGAGGATAAAACAACCTTTGGTAACTGGCTGAAAAAAGGAAAGATTCAAGGGGTAGATGAAAATGAATCGGCAGCAGATTTTGAACTATTGTTAGGAGTTCTGACATCCTCCGGATTTGATCATTATGAAATATCAAATTTTTGTAAACCGGGCCTCCATTCACGACACAATAGCAGCTATTGGAAGCAAAAAAAATACCTGGGCGTAGGTCCCAGCGCTCATTCGTATAATGGTTATAGCCGGCAATCAAACATCAGTAACAATCACCTCTATATAAAATCCATTGAGGAGGGTGTTGTCCCTTTCGAAGAAGAAGTGCTAACTCGAGAAAATAAAATTAATGAGTATATCTTTACAACACTGCGAACGCAATGGGGCTGCGATCTTTCTTACCTGGCAACTTCCTATGACTATCATTTGCAACAATCGAGTGTTCTTCGAAATTTGGTAGATAAAGATTTGGTGGTACTGAACAATACGACTGTATCATTAACTCGTAAGGGCAAGCTTTTTGCAGATCAGATTGCCGCTGATCTATTTGTTTCTCAAGGAAACTCTAACTAAAATGAATTAGAATTGTTATTTTTCTGCCATGACTGAGGAAGAGAAGCGAGTATACATGTTATTAAAGGCCGTCATCTACCATTATCATGGATTGGATGAACTTGAACGAAATGATCTGGAAGAAACTTCCATTAGGTTGAACGCTACGGAAGAACTAAAATGGGCGATTGAGTTTATCTCAAAAGATTACCTTACTTTCTTTGAACGGGCCCGAATTTATCTTAATGAGATCATTGGAGACTACACAAAATATAAGCGGATTGAACTTATAAACATGGTATGGCAAGCCAATAATCTGAAGGGCTATGTTACTGAAATGGAAGCAACTGCGATGCTTAAGTTGGCCAAAGACTGGAGTGTAGAACAAGAACTCATAGAGTTGGTTTTACAATAATTGGTGATCCTTAAACTGTTAAAGTGACATCATATCTTTGAATTTCGCGGCTTGTCTCCTGCTCACCTCTACTTTATCTCCTCCACGAAGTCTTACCATCAGTCCTCCATTAAACCAAGGTTCAATGCCTTCCACCCAGCTTAGGTTTACGATATGTTTTCGGCTGGCTCTGAAAAATGAACGTTCATCCAATTTTTCATCCAATGCATTTAACGATTTGTGAATCATAGGGCGGTTGGTATCAAAATATACTTTGATATAATTACCATCCGATTCAAACATGCGAACATTGGCAAGTGTAACAAACCAACAACGTTCGCCATCTTTTACAAATACCTGATCTTCCAGCCCCAACTTCTTCTCTCCTGACCGTCCAGTCTTAATTCGTTCTTTTTCCATCACTTTATGAACGGCTTCACTTAGCCGCTCAGCAACAATGGGTTTTAATAAATAGTCCAGCGCATTTACTTCAAAGGCTTTCAACGCATGTTGATCGTAGGCAGTCGTAAAAACAACCATTGGGGCGGAATCCAAAGATTCTAATAATTGAAACCCGGTCCGCCCGGGCATTTGAATGTCGAGAAATAACAAATCAGGGTTAAGTTCCTCTATTAACTTTTCAGCTTCATCTGCATTCATTGCTTCTCCTACAATTTCGATCGATGGATGGGCCTCTAACAAATTGACTAACTCTTTTCGCGCCAAGCGCTCATCATCTATGATTATTGCTTTCATTCTTACGTATTGCGTAAATGTGGAATAATTATTTCGGTTAAAACAAAATTATCTTTTTCATTGATAATTTCGAAGTGGGCTGCTTCTCCATACAATAGCCTTAATCGTTGCATCGTGTTGGCCAACCCCAAACCCGGGTGACTTTCAATATCATTTACGTAATGTCCGCTGCTGCGGATATGTATTTTCAATTCATTCCCAGCTATGACTGTAGTTAATTGAATCAATCCACCTTCTGTCAACTTAGAAATACCATGTTTCACTCCATTTTCGACTAAAGTTTGAATCATTAATGGTGGCACTAAAAAATCGTTCGAGCCGGAGGCGATATTAAATTCAATCCGAAGCCTTTCTTCAAAGCGAATACTCTCCAGGCCTAAATAATCCTTCACCATCTTCAGTTCATCCTCAAAGCGAGTAAGCCCACGTTTTTCTACCATCAGTGAGTTTCTCAAAATATTGGAAAGTTGATTGATTGCTAGTTTTGATTTTTGTGGGTCTTCATCCACCAAAGCGCGGATACTATTCAGTGCATTAAAAATGAAATGAGGGTTTAGTTGAGATTTCAAATTACTTAATTCAATTTCCTTCACGGAAGCTTCATACTTTAATGATTTATTATAGCGTTCAAAATAATTGTATATGAAATACAACACAGACCATAAAAAGAAAATAAACGCATACACAACAGATTGTCCCAAAAATATGATTGGATCAAGCACAATGGTCTTATTAAATATTCCCAACGGGATGGAGATCAGTATTTTCAGTATATAAAGCGCTGCTCCTAACACAACCACGCTCACCACTATCCGAGGTATAAGCTTAGGTAAATTTAGATTGAGCCATTGCCTCTGTACGATCATGTTCCTAAATTGATGTGTAACTAAAAAACAGATTAAGGCATCATAGAGAAGAAACAAGATTCGCTGCATATTCACTTCTGCATTCGATGAGATAAGTATGGAAGCTACAATCTGAATGGTTGCATACAAAGACCAGCCTCCTATTTGCATACTCCAATACAACCGATTCTTATTGCTGACCATGATTGTAAAAGTAGAAATTCAAAAGTGGGAAAATTACTAAGTTTACATCAGAGGTAGATATCAGCAATAAGTTTGCTGAAAGGAGGAGCCATCGCTGACAATTAAATGATCGATTATTGCAACTCCGGCTTCAAAAACTTACCCGTATAGCTTGCCGGGTTCTTAGAAACTTCTTCGGGTGTACCTTTCGCCACAATCATTCCTCCTTTGGCTCCTCCTTCTGGCCCTAAGTCAATAATATGATCAGCCGATTTGATTACATCCATGTTATGTTCGATAACCAATACCGTATTACCCTTATCAACCAGTTTTTGCAACACGTCCAGCAGATGGCTGATGTCTTGAAAATGAAGACCGGTGGTAGGCTCATCTAATATATATAGTGTCTTACCAGTATCTCGCTTTGAAAGTTCTGTCGCCAGTTTGACGCGTTGCGCTTCTCCACCTGACAGGGTTGTGGCATGCTGTCCCAATGAAATATAGCCCAATCCTACTTCACCCAAGGTCTGTATTTTTCGCAAAATGCGAGGAAGTTTCTCAAAAAAAGTAATGGCCTCCTCTACCGTCATGTCTAAAACATCGCTTATAGACTTGCCCTTGAACCGAACTTCCAGCGTCTCGCGATTGTAACGTTTGCCTTTGCAGGTTTCACAAGGGACATATACATCCGGCAAAAACTCCATTTCGATTAACCTCAACCCAGCACCCTCGCAGGTTTCGCAGCGACCTCCTTTGACATTGAAGGAAAAGCGCCCCGTTTTATACCCTCTGATTTTGGCTTCGGGCATATTCGCAAACAGGTCTCTGATTTCCGTAAACACACCCGTGTAGGTGGCCGGGTTCGATCGCGGGGTTCTACCGATCGGAGATTGATCTACTTCAATCACTTTATCAACCAGCTTCAACCCATCTATTTTTTTATACGGCAATGGCTCTTGTCGCGAGTTAAAGAAAAACTGATTTAAAATCGGGAAGAGCGTATCGTGAATGAGTGTTGACTTTCCGCTGCCGGAAACGCCCGTGATGCAAATGAATGTTCCGAGCGCCAAGTGTAGGTCAACATTTTTTAGGTTGTTGCCGGTAGCCCCCAACAACGATAGACTCTCGCCACTCCCTTTTCTACGTTCTTTTGAATACTTAATTCCCATCTTCCCACTCAGGTACTTCGCAGTGGTGCTGTCTATTTTTAAGAACGTCTCCGGGTCTCCTTCTGCCACGATATGTCCTCCATGTCTTCCTGCACCCGGACCTACGTCTATAATATAATCTGCCTCGAGCATCATTTCTTTGTCATGCTCCACTACAATGACGGAGTTTCCTAAATCGCGAAGATCTTTCAATGCTTTAATCAACTTGGCATTGTCTCGCGCATGCAACCCGATGCTGGGCTCATCTAATATATAGAGTACGCCCACCAATTGAGTGCCTATCTGTGTGGCTAAACGAATGCGCTGTGCTTCGCCACCACTTAATGTTCTTAGAGGTCTATTTAAATTCAAGTAATCCAGACCTACGTCTAATAAGAAACCAATTCGCTTTCTGATTTCTTTCAATACTTCTACAGCAATCTGGTTTTGCTTGTCGCTTATTCGATTCTCTAGCCCATCAAACCATTTCTTAAGTACATCTATATTGAGCTGGGCGAGTTCCGCAATGTTCTTATTGTCAATTTTAAAGTGAAGCGATTCCTTTTTCAACCGTGCGCCATGACATTCCGGACAAATCTTGGTAATCGTAAAATCGTCTACCCATTTTTTGATTGATTCAGAGCCTTCCTCTTTTTGCTTTTGAAGAAAGTTGACGATGCCCTCAAACTTGGTGTTCCACTCCGTACCCGGATACTTCACAGAAGCGACTGCCACCGGCATCTCATCGCCATACAATAAAACGTGGAGTGGTTCTTTGGGGATATCTTGAATAGGTGTAGTGAGGGTGAGCTTGTATCTTTTTAAAATTGCTTCGATTTTTTTGAAGATCCAGATGTCTCGGTATTCGCCCAACGGCAAAATCCCGCCCCGACTTATACTCAACTTCTTATCAGGTATTACAGACGCTTCGGTGATCTCTTCGATCTGCCCCAGGCCATTACAGCTCGGGCAAGCTCCATAGGGAGAATTGAACGAAAAATTATTAGGCGCGGGTTCATCGTACGACAAACCTGTTTTAGGATCCATCAAAAATTTTGAGAAGTGGTGTACGTTACCATTTTCCTCTTGCACCATGATGATTCCTTTGCCTTCTTTTAAGGCCGTATTCACAGACTGACTTATGCGATATCGATCGGTGGATGTCGGCACAATGCGATCAATCACCATTTCAATGTCATGTATCTTGAAACGATCCAATTGCATTTTAGCGGTGATGTCCAACACTTCACCATCTACGCGCACTTTGGTATAACCTTGCTTCCTGATCTGAACAAACAACTCGCGGTAGTGACCCTTCCTTCCTTTGATAACGGGCGCCAGTATGACTAACTTCTTGTTGTTAAAATTTGAAATGATGGCATCCAATATTTGTTCTTCGCTTTGGCGCACCATTTTATCTCCCGTTTGATAGGAGAACGCTTCACCAGCTCGCGCGAACAGCAAGCGGAGAAAATCATAAATCTCTGTCACCGTTCCAACTGTAGATCGAGGATTGCGTGAAGTAGTCTTTTGCTCAATGGAGATTACTGGACTTAGCCCGTTGATCTTGTCTACGTCCGGGCGCTCGAGGTTCCCCATAAAACTTCTCGCATAAGCGGAAAAGCTCTCCATGTACCTACGCTGACCTTCTGCATAAATCGTATCAAACGCGAGTGATGATTTCCCGCTTCCGCTGATACCGGTGAGAACTACCAGCTTGTTACGCGGAAAAGAAACACTAATGTTTTTGAGGTTATGTTCGCGAGCACCAATGATTTCAATGAAATCGTGGCCAGATATATCCCGGATTTTTTTTGCTGGTGCAGTTGACATGAATAGATTACCAATAGAAATACAAAAATGACTTGCTTATTGTTTTCGTACAAGGAGTAATACCGACTTTAATTTTTTTGAGAGTCTTTTAAAAAGTTTGAATCGCTATTCAGTATCTGGCTTCATCCATTCAAACACCTGATAGTGCTCGCCATCCATACCCAACCGAGTGTACACTTTTTGTGCGGATTGGTTAGTTTTATCGACATACAACCGAATGCCTCTCCAGTCGGGCTCTGTCATTACTAATTGTTGTATATGAAGATATAGTTTTTTATAAACACCCTTGCTCCGATGTATTTCTGGTATATAGACAGATTGTATCCAGATGACTGTGCCACAACGCCAATCGCTCCACTCGTAGGTAGTCATCAGGCACCCAATCACTTCACTACTTTCTATTGCTACATAATATCTGCCTTTGGATGAATCCTTAAACAATCGTTGTATTCCTTGTGAAAGGGTGGCGATGTTCAGTGTGATATTCTCTGTCTCCAAAGCCATCTTCAATTGAAAATCAATGATCGATGGAATGTCGTGCTCTGTAGCCTCTCTAATTTGTATAGTCTCCTTCATCTTTTTATTCCTAATTCTTTTGGTATTTTACTTTGAGCTGCTGCCTAGAGTGCTTGCTTAATATCTTTGATCAAATCCTCCGCTTCTTCGATTCCTACGGAGAGACGAAGCAACTTATCTGTAATGCCAACTTGTTTACGCTCGGCAGCCGTCAGTTTAGCATGAGAGGTTTTGACTGGGGAGGTGATGGTAGATTCAACACCCCCCAAACTTACGGCCTTTCTAATCAATTTAAGTCGTTTTAAAAATTGATCGGGATTGCCTTTCACTTCGAAAGATAACATGCCGCCAAATCCACCTGTCATTTGTTTTTTAGCAATGCGATGACCCGGATGATCCTTCAATCCAGGATAATTTACTCGCTCTATTTTTTCTTCGGCCTGTAAAAAATTGGCCAATGCCATTGCGTTTTTATTTTGTTGCCGTACTCGTAGCACAATCGTCTTTAAACTTCTTTCAATCAAGTAACAAGTTTGAGCATCGGAACTCCCGCCAAAGTGAAGAGCGCTTGATTTTATTTTCGCGATTAACTTTTTAGAGGCAATGGCTGCGCCACAGCAAAGATCACTATGTCCTCCAATATATTTCGTGCCACTGTGGGTGACAATGTCAATACCTAAATCAATGGGGTTTTGGTTTACCGGAGATGCGAAGGTGTTGTCAATGATGGTGATCAATCCATGCTTTTTGGCAATCCTGGCAACCGCTGCAATATCCGTAATTTTCAATAATGGGTTAGAGGGCGTCTCGATATAAATTACCTTGGTCTCTTTGCGAATAGCGGCCTCAAAAGTTTTGAGGTCATCAGCGTCTACCATAGAATATTGAATTCCATATCTGTTAAGTTCGTTGAGGGCGGCATGGTGCGTTCCTCCATACAAGTCGTTTTGGAAAAGAATGTGGTCGCCTTGCTTGAGCATGGCAAACATCGATGTCATGATCGCTGCCATGCCTGAGCTAAAGATGAGTCCGTCTTGGCCATTCTCTAAAGCCACTAACTTTTCCACGACTACCTTCTGATTGGGCGTATTGAAGTATCGTGGATAAAGGATTTCCGATTCATAATCGTAAGCCGCAGAGGGATAAATAGGCGTGACCACACCACCATATAAGGAGTCGCCTATAGATCCTGCGTGAACGCTTTGGGTTAGTTTGGATTTGCTCATGATGGCCATTTTGAATTCGGGCAAAGATAAGAGGATGCCTTACGCCATGAAAGCCGGTACCAATACGGGGAAAATACGGTAGTCGATACGGGGAAAACCCCGTTGTAGTGAAGCGCGATTCAATTCACCTTTGCTTTCGGTTTAAGGTAAATTGGTTATGAAGGTATTGGTAGTTCACCGGCAGGAATTTGTTTTGCAGAACCTCAAAAAACAACTGGCTAAGTGGTATGTAAAACCATTTGACAACGGACTGGATGCGCTCATTGCAGCCAGGATGGAAACTTTTGATTTGATCCTCTGCGGACAAGACCTGCCGGTGGTTACCAGTATTGAAATGATCCGATCGATTCGCAACTTCAGCATGAACAAGCGCACGCCTGTCATCTTACTGGCAGATGGTAAAGAAACGGACGAACACAACCGCATCTTTAGATTATTGAATGCAAGTCTATTAACGATGGAAGAAGTACATGAAATGAAAAATCTAGAATACTAATGATACTCCCAATCACAAATTTGAATAGCACGAGCTTGAACTACCAGCTGGGGCTATTGCACTGCACCCATTTACTAATGACGGTAGATGGGGTTATCGATGAACGTGAAAAAGAAGCCATTGGAGAAATCCGACAGGAAGAAAATATTCCGGAAGAAGTCTATAATGACTTTAACGCAACTATTTTGACCAAAACGGAACAAGAAGTCTATCAAACAGGTGTGGATCTATTGAACAGTTGCTCTGAACAAGAAAAGTTGTGTGCTATTGTTCACCTCTTTCGATTATCGGAGGCTGACCATAATATCCACGAAAAGGAGGTGCGTCTACTCTTTTATTCATTGAAAGGAACCAATGTAGATTTTGAAGACGTTGAAATGACGGCCCGATTGGTGAAGTCACAAAAATAAAAGGATTGCAAATTTAAAGTCGTATCAATCCTCTGCGAATCGCTTCTAACGCCATGCCCGTTCTGCTTTGTACTTGCAGTTTTGCAAATACTGTCTCTCGATAGCCGTCAATGGTACGTTCACTTAATTTTAACATTGTGGCTACCTGTTTGTAGGTAAGGTCACTGCAGGCTAATCTTAAAAAATCCATTTCCCTTTCTGTTAACGGAAGCGTGTGAATTTCATTCGAGCCTCCCATCAATTTTTGATAACTGATGGCGGGATTATAGTAGCCTACACGGTGTACTTCTTCCAAGGCATGTTCCAATTCATTGGGATGGATATCTTTGAAGAGATACGCACAACAGCCGGCTTTTAACATTTTTATCACCGTCAGTTCTTTGTCATCCATTGAAAGGGCCACCATGCGGATCATGGGATACGCTTCGTGAAGCCACTCGGCCGTTTGGGGTCCATCCATAATTGGCATCGATACATCAATGAGCATAATGTCCGGAATAACCTTTCCTTTGGTCAGTTTCTCCTTTAGATCCTGGCCATGAATCGCGTCAAGAACAACCTCCACATTTTTAAAACTAGACAATAATAAACTCAATGATTTACTAAAAAGCTGATGGTCATCAACCAAGCCTATTTTCAATTGAGTCGATCCTTTAGTTTGCATACATCGGTAGTTGAATAATCACATAAGTTCCTTCACTATCAGATTTCCATAATGCTGAACCTCCCATCAGTTTTGCGCGATGCCTGATGTTGGTTACACCTACTCCATGTAGTGATGCATCATTTACATCAAACCCTTTCCCATTATCGGCAATGGAAACATGTAAGTCTTTCTCCTTTTGTTCTGCAATAATAGAGACTTGCGAGGCTTTGCCGTGTTTAATGGAATTTTGCAACGCCTCCTGCACAATTCGAAAAAGCATCATCTGACGATCAACCGGCATATCAATAATTGGAGGGTGTTGTAATGTTACCGACAATTCTCTAGACGCTGAAATCCGATCTGTTTCCGTTTGAAGATTTTCTATCAAACTGAATTTCTCCAACCATTCGGTATTGAGTGCCTTGCTCATAGCACGCAATTCACGAATGGCTTTAGAGATGGTATCATCTGCCATTTGCAATGTAGCTGAGGGCGCATTTGATCGTTCTGCTACCCCAATTAAAAATTTAGAGCTGCTCAACAATTGACCTATGTTATCATGAAGATCTGCCCCCAATTGGTTGAGGGTTTCTTCTTGTGCTTCCAGTCGCGTCTTAAGTAATTCTCGTTGAAACTGATTACTCAGTTCTTTCTTTTCCAACATCAGCTTTAGTTGTCTCTTTTGGTATACTAAGAAAAGCACAATGATTCCAATGGCTACCAATATGAGAAAGGCAGAACCTACAACGATGATGGTGATTTCCTGCGAAAGGATATCCATAAAATGCTTGCCCCAATAAAAAGGGCACTTAAAAATAAGAGAACATTATGAACTATCCACAGTTGACCCAAGTATAATCGGCTTTCGGTTGAATAGTTAGGGGAAGACATGAGTTTGCCCGTAAGATGCCCGTAGGTTAAAAAAATAAAGAATGACCCCAAATGATAAAACAACTGTGAAGAGACAAACCAAAAATCAAAATTCCAAGAGAGGGGTTCTTCCGTCACATTGGTAAGGATTTGGTGCATATACATGAATGACATCAGCAAGACCCCCACCGACAACATCGTATACCCCATGCCGTCAAAGACGCCTGCTTGTGAAGCCCTGAGGTTGTCAAACAAATAGTAGCCGGCCTGTAGCAACGCAAAACAAATTACAATCCTCTTCTTAAGAACCGAATGGTACGTGTAATAAAAATATATCCCAATGCTTATGCTCGATAACAAACAGACCAGGCTGTAGAGCATTAAATTCGGAAACGTATATGCAGCCTTCCACATGATAAGTGAGGTGATAAAATAGAAAATCGCTAAGGCTCGCCACTTCGCATGTTTGTTTTTGCGCGTATGCCAAAGCATGAAGAAAAAGCACAGCCCATAAGACACGGGTTCCAATAAGTTATCAATAAAGAAATAGAAAGAAGGCATTTGTTATTTAATTGGACACCCTATTCTTATGAGCTGTGAGTTAAAAAAAAATAATTAGATAGTGGGGGGAGGTGGTAACCCTGGAGGGTGTGGACTTCCTGAGCCATCATCCAGTGACCTCGCAAAAACCGCAGTTGACTTAGCCGATGATTTTTTCGCGGATGATTTGGATTTCGCGACTTTCACTCCTTTCGCATTGATGCGCAAGGCGCCTACTTTGCCTCCCGCTTTCGCTTCCACCGCCTCTACCGCAACGGTAAAGACAACTTTGTCCGGATTGCCATCCAGGATTTTTTGCAGCGTAGACGCCCAGAATTCAAAAACGAAGGCCGGGCTCGATGTTGATTTTTTCGCCATACTATAATGTGTTTAGGTTTAGAAATGTGTTTTTAACAACGCAACACAAAAGTGTAAATCATTTTCCACAAATAATACGGGGTTTTCCCCGTATCCACTACGGGGAAAATACGGTAGTCAATACGGGGAAAACCCCGTTGACTTTCTCTTTCCATTCACTCAAGTTTGTTATACTATTCCGGAAAAAAGGTAACAAAAAATAGCAGGAAATCCTGAATGATATCGCTTTGTCTCATGTATCACTAAACGCTTACTATTATGAATAAGGCACTACTTATAGGAATCAATAAATATCCCGGCAATGAACTGCATGGCTGTGTAAATGACATCTCTGACATGGCCCACTTTCTCAACCAGAAATGCAATTTCGCGATGGGCGATATACGCCTGCTCACCGATGCACGAGCCACCACACATGGAATCAGAGAACGACTGAAGTGGCTCATGGGAGATGTCAAAGCAGGGGATCGTCTCTTTTTCCATTACAGTGGACATGGCGCACAAAAAGCCACCCGAAATCCAAAAGCAGAAATAGATGGACTGGACGAAGTGATTTGTCCAGTAGACTTTGACTGGACAGACGAACACATGATCCGCGATAAAGAGTTTCACGCTCTTTTTGCGAAGGTTCCACCTGGAGTAGAGTTTGTGTGGGTGTCAGACTCCTGTCATTCCGGTGATCTGACGAGAACTTTTAAGATCTCCAAAGGAAAAAATAAAGAAAAGCTTAAAACCATCTTGCCTCCGGCCGATTTAGACTGGCGGCTGCGTACTGCGGCTCAATCAAAAATTAAAGCCCTAACGATGAATGGTTCTACCAACTCATTAAACCTTGCGTTGATCTCTGGCTGCAAGTCCAACCAAACTTCTGCCGATGCTTACATCAAAGGACGCTACAATGGTGCGCTCACATATTATTTATTGAGTGAGCTGAAAAAAGCGGGGGGGTTAACGAAAGACTTGAGAGCGGTAGTTAAAAACGTGAATTTGAATTTGAAAAAAGGCCGCTACACCTAAGAGCCACAGCTGGAAGGCAATGCTGCGATAATAGCAGGACCCTTTTTAAAATAGACCACGCATAACGATTACAGAATCATACCATGGCCATCACCCAACTTCAGCTAAGCATGATCATCGCACCAAAAAAATATGCCGATGATAAGATGCGAAAAATTACGGATGCCCTCAATAGTACATTCCTGAAGTACGACATTGAATCGCCCTTGCGCATGTGTCATTTTCTCGCGCAAGTACTTCACGAATCCGGAGCGTTTCAATACTCCGCAGAAATTTGGGGCAACACACCTGCCCAACAAGCCTACGACACCCGAACAGATTTAGGCAACACCCCCGAACATGATGGCGATGGCTACAAATACCGCGGCCGCGGCTGGATACAAGTAACGGGTAAAACCAACTACCGCCTGGTATCGCAAGAACTAGGAAAAGATTTTGTGAAAACACCCGACTTGCTGGCGACAGAGCCCTATGATGGTCTCTCTGCCGGTTGGTATTGGAACAAACGGAAGTTAAATGCTTTCGCAGACCTAGATGATATTCTTTCTATTACCAAAAAAGTAAACGGTGGCTATAATGGCTTGAATGAGCGCAAGATGTGGTTGGTGAAAACAAAACAAGTGTTGATAAAAAATAAACAGGTGTTGTAAATAGCGGATAAGGATAGAAATTAATTATTAACCAATCGTATTATGGAATTCACAGATGTCCTTAAAATAGTTTTATCAGGTGGTGGCTTCTTTGGGATTGCTACTGTCATTATTAAATCAGGCATCACCAATTTGCCCGTAGATAAAAAAGCTAAAATAATCACGATGGTCTTAATACTCGGTTTCATTTTAACTGCCGGCTGTTTACTCCTTGCCTTTTTCACTTTTAAAAATGATGGTGGAGAACAAACTCAAAAAATGGGATTTAAGACAGAGTCGTTCATTTTTCGTGAAGCGAAATATCAACCAAGTTGTGCAGCTATTAAAACGGGTGACTTTACAATTTGGCTAAGCTTCAATGAGAACAAACCCTACTATATAACGCATGAAACAAATAGTAATCTGCGCGTTGTGCTAAAATCAATCGCTGCTGGTAAGGCTACTTTCGAAGTTTGGAGTGGTCAAACGCAACTTCTAATAACCCCTCAACTTGCCAGCAATAATTCGATTGAATTTTCATGGCAAAATTGCCGTTGCAAGCTTACCTATTTAGCGGAAGGGAATTTCAGAGAAGGGATTTTGCTTTTAATGAAAGAAAGAAAAACAGCGAAATATAAAATGGAGGTTATTTAATTAAGTGATAGGAAAATTAGAACTGCAAGACATTCATAAACGCTACGTATAAAAAATGAAAAATCACTTACCAGGCCAAACCAAAATTCAAAACAGGGAATGCTAAAAGTAACTGTTATGAATTGGACCAACATTGACGACCAACACAAGGCCGCCTTCCATCGAGAGTATGTGGCCTGCCACGAACCACACGAGCGAGACTGGCTGGTAGAAAATGTGTTGATGGTTTTTCCTCAGTATCGAAAAAGTATGGTGGAGCATGCGATCGGGGAAGTATGTGCTGCCATGATGGTCACACCACGCATGCGTAAAGAGTTTTTAGAGCGGCTGCAGCAACAATTGGAGAACAACCGATTACAAAAAGTTGCATCACCAAAAAAGAGCGGTCATACAACACCATAAAGAAAAGGATATGGAACTAGCTAAATTATTTACACTATTCTTTCCATCCGCTTCAACTACGAAGCCACAGAGCGACCATACCCTTTATCAAATTGCCACGCACACGAGTAATTATTGTGGTCGCATTATCAACCAGGACGATGTGGTAATCCGCTTTCAAAACAAGGAAGGCAAGCCGGTGAAAATTTTGAAAGAGAATATTAGAAGTATTGCCATTCTATAAAACATAAACGGAGCAAGCCGAAAATCCGATGAAGAGTAGGAACAAATGAACCTAATATGAAACATAATGTGTTATCAAAACTCGCAATTGTATTACTGTTCGTCAATGCTGGCTGCCCGAAGCCAGTGCAGAACGGGTCCGACACAACCCCTACAGGGTTTATTGTTACAGTGTGGAGAAGCACCATAGGCACGCCTAACCGAGGAGATGGGATCGATATATCTACTGCCAATGCGAACATGAAACTCGCGGTGGGGCAAGATTTACGCATCGAGATACAAGTGATCGACCAACAATCAGGCGTGAAGAACCTCAGGTTTGTTACGCGTGAAATCATTGATGGCAACCAGTTGGTACAGGGCAACCTGAGTTGGGCATGCCAAGGCAGACCTCCACTTACAGGGGTTATGCAAGGGGCAACCATGGTGTTTAGTGGACCCTTGGGTAATCCCAATTTGGCGGCTGGCTTTAGGGCATCTGTAAAGGCCGATCCATACGCACAAGCAACCTGTCAAGCAAACAACTATAATGTGTTTGAGGGAAGGATACAAGTAGAGGCCACCAATGGCGATGGGCTTACTTCCCGATCTGGAATACTGTTTTTTGAAAAGCCATAATGGGGATATGATAAAAACGGAGCAAGCCGAAAATCCGATGAAGAGTAGGCCAAATATTAAACTAGAATATTATGAACAACCAGACGTTTTCTATGGGCTGGCTTAAAGACAGTCCTGATTTTCGTGACTTCACAATCGAAACCGATACGGTAAGCGAAAAGCTAAAAGCCCATGGTCAAAAAGATTCAATCAAAAGTATGGCTGTAAAACTCAAGTTGATAGAGACAAGAGGACGGAGAATTTCCGCTATCCCAGCCAAAATCGATTTGAGAAGTTTCTGCTCCCCGATAGAAAACCAAGGTAGCTTGGGCTCTTGCACAGCCAATGCCGCAGCTGGCGTGTTGGAGTATTGCCAACGGAGAGCATTCGGAACACACCTCAATGCATCAAGACTATTTACTTATAAAACTACACGCAACTTGATGGGATGGACGGGGGACACGGGTGCATTTTTACGTACGACAATGGCCTCTATGACTCTCTTCGGAGTTGCTCTTGAAAAATATTGGCCTTACGATATCTCCAGATTTGAAATAGAACCGTCCGCTTTTGTCTACGCCATTGCACAAAATTATCAAGCCTTAACCTACTATCGGCTGGATCGTCCGGGCACTACTTCAAATGACTTATTGACTGATATCAAAAAACAGTTGTTCGCAGGCATTCCATCGATGTTCGGGTTTACCTGCTATTCATCACTTGGATCTGCCCGAGATGGAAAGATTTCATTCCCACAACCTAGTGAACGTGTAGTGGGTGGGCATGCGGTTGTGGCCATCGGCTATGACGACAATCTTCAAATCTCTAACGGTTCTGTCAAGACAAAAGGCGCATTAATTATTCGCAATAGTTGGGGGACAGAATGGGGCGAAGCTGGCTACGGATACCTTCCTTATGAGTATGTGTTGCGCAAACAAGCAGATGACTTTTGGGTGTTGTTGAAAAACGAGTGGGTCAACACGGGAAATTTTGGGATTTAATATGGACAGATGATGCCGAACCAGTATTGAGCATTGTCAACTTTTTCAATAGAGTTAATTAAAATAATAGAAGGGGAAGAAAACAAATAAACGGAGCTAGCCGAAAATCCGAATAAGAGTAGGCGAGAAAATAATCAGAAGCAGGATTCGCAGAATGATAGAATAAAAAGAATTAGTACATCATCGATAAAAAAAGCAGACACAGAATTGGTGATACTAAGAATCCTCATGAAGACAAGTAGCCAGCTATGCAAAAAGATGACCTCACTTACACTGTAATTGGGTGTGCCATGAAGGTACACAATACCCTTGGCCCCGGGTTCCAGGAGGTGATCTACCAACGTTGCCTGGCCCTCGAACTAGAATGTGCGAAGGTAGCCTTTGTACGCGAACAAGAACATGTTATCTACTATGAAGACGTAGAAGTGGGCACACGCAGAGCGGATTTTGTAGTCGAAAATAAAATCGTAGTAGAATTAAAAGCCCTTGTTAATTTGGAGGACGTCCATCTCGCACAAGCCAAGAACTATGTGGTGGCCTATGATTTCGCCAATGGTTTGCTGATCAACTTCGGTTCAAAAAGTCTACAATACAAATTATTATTTAATCCCAAATACCAAAAAAATTCAGCATCAGGATACTCAGAATTAAAGGATGAACAGAATAAAATCTTACAAATTCCAAAATCCTGAAAATCCAGATACAGACAATAAACGGAGCAAGCCGAAAATCCGATGAAGAGTAGGTATAAAATGATTTTATAATGAAGAAGCTAAGCTCTGTTCTAATATTCGTATGTTTTTTTCTACCTGCATTCAAGGCTAAAGCGCAGAAAGAACCGCAACTTAATTTTTATGGAGCCGGTAATATCCAAAAATCACTAGACAACGGTGAAAAAATTCCAGCAAGCACTGGCTTAGGTGTAAATTGGAACTATTGGTTTCCAAAGCCTGCAGATACCACAAAACGTTTTTCTTTCGATAAACTTGAATTAGACGCAATGATTAATGTTGCCGCGACAGTTGACACAATAATTGCGAAATATGATGTTAACAAGCTAATTACAAACTCAAGTACTTTCGGTTCTTCAATTTTAACTCCTTTAAACTCTGGGCAGGCTGTTAAATTAAGTCTAAGGTTAAATTTTAGAAAACCCATTCTTTTTAGAAGCCTTTTTATAGACGGAATAAAAATCAAATATGTGGGATCAAATAGGAATTGGCAGTTTGACAATAATGGTCAGAATCAAGTTATACAGGGGACCAATAACTATTTTAGAATAGGGGCGTTCCAAGAATTCCTTACAAAAAAGCTCCTTGATGACTATTCAATAAATTTTGGTCTCTATATAGCTTACAATTCAATTCAAGGGGATATTGGCCAAAAGTCAAATGATAGTTATCGGTCAAAAATTTTGGGAACTACAAATACTAGCTTTTGGGGACCGGAGGTCGCACTTGAAATAAGATTAAAAAACCTGAGGGCCGAGTTTGGTTATTCTTGGCTTGGCACTGATAATGAAGTTCCCGGTTTAACTGGAGGCAGGTTGCTCACTACAATCTCTTTTGTTGGAGGGTTTGGGCTTAAGTTAAAAGATTAAGACCATACGTATGGAACATTTTGAAGCCAACAAAGAAGAACCACTTCGCATCAGAAGTATTACCGATGAAATAAGTTGGGTAAAAAATGATACCGCCATCTTAGTGATCCATGGCATCGGTAATCAATTGCCGCTTGAAACACTTGATCAATTCGGGCGTGGGCTAATCAAGGCATATAAGAAAAATCTGGAAGATGAAATTACCATCAGCCATCAGGTCATTGACAAGTCGGATAGTAGAGGTGGGGTGTGGTTCGATAATATTCTACGCATATCTAAAAAAGGAAGTGAACACACCATTGATATCTACGAATATTATTGGGCTAATTACTCAGAAGACAAGGCCACCTGGCGAGACATCAACTCTTGGATACAGGGCGTAGTAAGTGGCGCAAAGAATTTTTATAAACGCAACGCCCAGCTTGGATATCAATACAAAGATAAGAGTCCCTTTTTTGATGCTAAGACTGGCGCATTCAACGCGTCCATCTACAATTTCTTTATCTCTGTCGCTTCAAAAATAGTGTTGACATTTGATGCCCTTATTCGAGGATTCATTTGGCTAATCGCACGAATACCATTTTTTGGAGGCATCGCTGAATCGCTATTGAAAAGTTATGCTGACAATGCCATTCAAGGATTAACGAATGTGATTGGGGATGTAGTGGTTTAT
>JANPBK010000149.1:0-4178 GCA_031430395.1 Cyclobacteriaceae bacterium | reverse complement strand
GGCAGTCAATGGAGCAGTTGAGGGATTTGTACGTGCTGCGGCAATAGAATTAGAAAATGGTATTCGTATTAATGCTGTGAGTCCAACTGTTATCGAAAATTCTCCTCAATACTTTGATTTCTTCCCAGGTGATATACCAGTTACCATGAAACAACTCGAGTACGGCTTTCGCAAAAGTGTCTTTGGTGCCAATACAGGACAGATCATAAAGCCTTATTAATTTACTGCTCGACATTTCATAGTATCCGTAGGTCATCATTTGTAGTGATGATGACCTGCGTTTATAAATCATGCTAAAACAACAATCAATAGTTTTCAATTAAATCTCAGCTCTATTGGCTATAGCCCAACTATTAATTATTTCCATGAACAAGTTTAAACATTTGGCCTACACACTGGTTTTCGGCTTTACGATTGTAGTTACATCTACTGAGGCACAAAATAATATTAACATTTTGCGCTATGATGATGACTTTTCTTCTCTTAAGAATCACAGCTTTAAAAAAGGGCTCGACTATTTAAAGTATAATGCTTTTGGGAATCACAATTACATTTCCTTTGGTGGTGAACTTCGTGAACAATTTCAGATGTACAGTAATTTAAATTTTGGAGATGTACCTCCAAACTATCAAAATACATCACCTTCTCAGCTTTGGCATCGATTTATGGCACATACAAATATTGAAGTAGGAAATCATTTGCGGTTCTTTATTCAATTCAACAATACACTTCGTTTCTTGAATAACAATCCTGTTGTTCCAGAGATTGATGAAAACCAATTGAGCATGCATCAAGCTTTCGTTGAACTAAAAGTACATGATTGGAAATTTAGATTGGGCAGGCAAGAATTATTGTATGGCAATAGCCGATTGATCACCGTTAGAGAAGGCCCAAATACCAGACTGACTTTTGATGGCGTAGTAATAAAGCGAACAACAAATAAAGGAAGAATTGATTTTCTAGCCGTTTCAAAAGTAATATCTAAGCAAAATATCTTTGATGACGAGAGTTTCAAAGAAGGATTGATTGGTATTTACGGAACCCGCTATTTTTCCAATCATAAAATTGGCTTGGATTATTTTGCTATGAACTTTCAATCTAAATCCAGTAAATACAATTATAGAACAGGATTTGAAAACAGGCAGACCTTTGGCACCCGCTTATTTGTAAATCTAAAAAAAGTAAATTTCGAATTGGAGGGGGCGTATCAATCTGGCACATTCGATAATCTGACGATTGATGCCTATAACATTTTGGTAGATGTAAACGTGCAGGTGCTTCCAAGTAAAAAAGGAGTAATTGGACTTGCGGCAAATGCAGCTTCGGGAGACAACGATAGTGAAGACCATAAATTAAACACCTACAATTTATTGTATGCCAAACCTGCCTATGGTCTGGCCATTCCTATTGGAGCGACAAACATGTTAAGTATATATCCGTATGTGAAAATGAGCCCTATCCAAAAGCTAAGCATTTTAGCACAAGTATTTTTTCTGGCTAGAAATAGCAACCAAGACGGGACTTATTCTCCGGGAATGGTCGAAAACAGACCAAGCCCAAATTTGCTTTTCACCTCGAGGAAAAAAACATTGGGTGTGTTTTATACTATTGAAACTACCTATCAACAAAACAAAAATCTAACATTCTCTTTTGACGCATCTTATTTTGGCGCAGGCAGTTATCCCCTAGCAACAGGGCACGGTAAAGATATTATGTACGTATCTTTTAAAACTACATTCAAATTTTAATTAAGTCCTATTCAACTTCACTCTTATCCTATCTTAAAGGGTACTTACATAAGTACTTTTGAGGGTAAATATAAAAACACAATCTCAATGAAAACAAAAATGAAATTAATTGTCTCCTTAAAAATTTGGGTCGTGATTTACCCATCAATCACGTTGTTTCTTTACCTATTTGGCGAAACACTATCTGCCCTGCCCTTGTACCTGAGAACGGGCATACTAACCCTTTCCTTAGTTCCCTGGATGGTATTTGCTGGTCTGCCCATTGTGGATATGATAATCGGACTATTTTCAACAAAAGCAGACAAAAGTTAAGGTAGTATGAAGGTTGGTAAAGAAATATTTTCGACAACCTCCAGACGTAATTTTGTCAAGCAAAGCGGAGCGATGTTGGCATCCCTTGTTCTACCAATTCCGTTCACAAATATTTCAAAATATAAACTCATGACCGATAAAATAAATTTTGACGTAATTATAGTAGGTGGTAGTTATTCAGGCCTCGCAGCAGCTATGGCTTTGGGAAGAGCCATGAAACAAGTTCTGATTATTGATAGTGGTAAGTCTTGTAACAGCCAAACTCCACATTCGCACAACTTCATCACGCAAGACGGAAAAACACCCAAAGAAATTGCTACGCTTGCAAAACAACAGGTGGAAAAATATGACACTGTAAAGTTCTTCAGCGGTATAGTAAACAACGGAATCAAAACCAAAAATGGATTTGCAATTCAGACCACATCAGGAGAAGCGTTTAGCTCAAAGAAGCTAATTTTTGCAACAGGTATTAAAGATATTATGTCCAATATCGAAGGATATGCTGAGTGTTGGGGTATCACCGTCATTCACTGCCCTTATTGTCACGGATACGAAGTAAGAAATGAAAGAACAGGTATTCTTGGTAACGGAGAATTTGGCTTTGAATTTTCCACGCTCATTTCAAACTGGACAAAAGATCTTACGCTATTTACCAACGGAATATCTACTTTAACAGCGGAGCAAGCTGCGAAGATCAGAAGCAATCATATACAAATTGTACAAACAGAAATTGAAAAATTGGAACATACAAATGGGCATCTTCAGGAGATCATTTTCAAAGACGGTACAACATTTCCTTTAAAAGCCTTGTATGCGCGCAGTCCTTTTGAGCAGCATTGTTCTATTCCCAAAACATTAGGATGTGAATTGACCGATGAGGGCTACATAAGGGTTGATCATTCGCAAAAGACAAGCATTCACGGAGTTTTCGCTTGCGGTGACAATACAACACGCATACGTACAGTCGCAAATGCGGTAGCAATGGGTACAACCGCAGGGATGATGACAAACAAAGAACTTGTCTATGAAGCATTTTAAATAGAAGTGCTTGAGGTGACAATCCCCCATTTTGCAGACATATTTGACCGGTTTGCAGATCGTTTTCGTCAAAGCCAAAACTTATAGAGTCCTTTAACCTACTAATTGAGTAATTTCAAATCGTGAGAAAGTCTTTTATTGTTTTACTACACATAGGTTTTTGGGCATGCTACCTGTTGTCGATTCTAATTATTTTGACTGTTGCTTACAGGAATAGTGCTACTATAAGTGACCGAGAATTACGCATTGTGAATGCTCTAAAAAATCTCTTTTTCTTTGCATTTTTTCCTTCGTTCATTTCCTTCAACCTGTTTTACTTCTATTTATTTCCTAAGTACATTCAACAGAAGAGGTTTCTTCATTCAATCGCTTATGGCATCCTGATTACTGCTGGTGCGGCAGTGATAGGATATATCCTACATCGATATTTTATAGAATCGGGCCGCATCATTGACATGGACAGTGGTGGTAAACCTGGTCGATCTACCGCTGTGATCGTGATCACTGCCATGACCCTAATTGGTTTGATATGTGGCATCGTGGCAATGGTTATAAGAGGATTTATAACCTGGTTCAATGAAATCAAATTGAAACAGATGCTTAAGGATAAAAACCACGAAATGGAAATGGCATTGATCAAATCACAACTCGATCCGCATCTACTCTTTAACACCATCAACAATATTGATTCATTAATTTTAAAGGATGCCGTTGCAGCGTCTGATTATTTAAACAAGCTTTCAGATATTATGCGATTTGTGTTGTATGAAACAACAGCGGATAAAATTCTTTTGTCTCAGGAAATTGAATACATAGGAAAATATATCGACTTGCAAAAAATAAGAACGGCAAACAAAAGTTATGTACACTTTGAAGTAACGGGCAGCATCGGAGACAAACGGGTTGCCCCAATGGTCTTTATTCCTTTCATCGAAAATGCCTTTAAGCATACCAACAACAAGAAAATAGAAAATGCCATTACCATTAACATCATTATAAAAGAAGAAACCATACAATTGATATGCGAAAATAGATTTGATTCAATGTCGCTTAAGCAATCTATTGGCGGTTTAGGTAATG
>JANPBK010000148.1:0-12128 GCA_031430395.1 Cyclobacteriaceae bacterium | reverse complement strand
AGGTTTGGCACCTCGATGTCGGCTCGTCACATCCTGGGGCTGGAGAAGGTCCCAAGGGTTGGGCTGTTCGCCCATTAAAGTGGCACGCGAGCTGGGTTCAGAACGTCGTGAGACAGTTCGGTCCCTATCTGTGATGGGCGTTGGAAGTTTGAGGGGATCTGGCCTTAGTACGAGAGGACCGGGCTGGACCAACCTCTGGTGTACCGGTTGTAGCGCCAGCTGCACCGCCGGGTAGCCATGTTGGGCAGGGATAAGCGCTGAAAGCATCTAAGCGCGAAACCCGCCCCGAGATGAGACTTCCTTTAAGGGTCGTCAGAGATTATGACGTTGATAGGCCGCAGGTGTAAAGGCAGTAATGCCAAAGCCGAGCGGTACTAATTGCCCGAACGCTTCGGGCGAGCCAAGCGCTCGCCCTGTGCAAATGCTTTTGCTATTCTTTCGCCACACGCATGTCAAAGACCTTGAGGTGACTTTGGCGGCGGGGTCCACCTCTTCCCATCCCGAACAGAGAAGTTAAGCCCGCCTGCGCCGATGGTACTAGGGTAAAACCCGGGAGAGTAGGTCGTTGCCTTTTTTTATTTAAAAACAAATGCCTTGTATCATCCGATACAAGGCATTTTTTGTTTTTATCCAACTACTATTATATCAAAGCTTATGGGATCAAGCAATTCAGTGGCAATGATCTGGAGATCAAGACTGCTAATTATTTTGACTCTGCTAAATAAATTTAGATAGTAATCTGCATTAAGTTGATTGAGATTTAAATGCTTAATCTTATCAACTACTGAAAAGGGATTTGAAAGTTCTAATTGAAGGGTTCCTAGCAAATGATTTTTAGCAATTTCTAGTTCTTCATTTGGAATAGGGTTAACAATCAATGACCTCAACTCATGGTGTATTTCCTTAATCGTAATTTCCGTTTTGTCCTTATTCACATCTGCTGCGATAACTATTGAACTTTCATTTAGATGGGAATTAATAGAAGAATAAATTCCATAAGTGAGACCTTTTTCCTCACGTACATTTTTCATCAAGCGAGAACCAAAATAGCCTCCTAAGATGTGATTGAGCAATAGGAGTCCAGGATAATTCACATGTGATTTTTTGATTGTTAATTTTCCGAAACGAATAGTGCTTTGAACGCTGTTCTCTTTAATTATATTTTCAATTGATGGGTGGGATGTTGGAATTGGTATTTCAATGATTTGATTATTTTTTATTAATTGGCTTTTAAGACCTAATTCCACCGCTATCAATTGATTCTCGTTTAGATTTCCTGTCAGGTAAATTTCTTGAGGAATGAATGAATTTTTGAAGAATAAATTAAGATCTGATGCGTTAATACTATCAATATCGGATTCCTCCAGAGATCTTCCATACGGATGGGTTGCTCCGTATATACTTTTCTGAATCATTCGAGATGCTACAAAGCTGGTTTTCTCATTGTTAATTTTTAAATTTTGAATAGAAATACTTTTCAATAACGCAAGTTCATCTTCTGGAAATGTGGATTGTTGCAAGATCTCAAACAGGACAGGAATTACCTTATCTATATTTTTAGATAGAGAATACAATGCAACTGAAGTGAAATCAGCGCCCGATGAAATTTCAATTTGAGCACCTTGGTGATCTAGAATCTCAGCAATCTTTCTTGAACTTAATCCTGCCGTTCCCTTTTCCAGCATGTGCGCTGTAAAATAAGCTACACCTGCTTTTGGTTCATGCCATTTGCCGGCTTTATAAATAACCTCAAGTTTAATGACGTCTTGCTCTATGTCTTTAAGTCTAAATAATTTGAGTCCATTGGGAAGACTTATGATTTCCGGAATTGGTAAATCAAACGAAAATTCTTTTGCGAAAGCGGGAGGGATAGTCCTATCGAGCATCTAACTAATCAGTCACGGATTCTTCTGCTTTCGCTTTGGTAGCAAATACATATTGGATCGAGAATCTAATTGTTTCCGCTAATGCATTCTCTCGTTGATTGGTTGGTACCAGGTAAGCGACATCAAATCCGAACTTATCTAACTTAGCGCCTACGCCTATAGTTAGATATTTCCGATTTCCTTTGTCCTGGGCCTCATAAAAGTACCCCAGCCGACCTGCAATGGTTTGGTTATACCAATACTCTATTCCAGTAGAAATTGTAATTTCTCTCACTTCTTCAGAAAAGCCATCACGAGCATCAGAAAAGGAACCAAAAATACCGCTCAAAAGTGATTTAGATTTGCTGCCAGGGCCTGGGCTGGGAACCATTAATTTGTTGAAATCGAGCGCAAAAGTTAAGCTGTTCATAGCATCTAAGTCAGTTTTGTAAGCTCCGCCAATTCGAAGGTTCGTAGGAATGAAATCTGTGTTGGTAGAATTTGTATATGAGATTTTAGCTCCGATATTAGTAATTGAAGCCCCGAGAGAAAGCGTTGCGTTTTTTGATTCAAAAGGTTTGGTGTAGAATACACCGATATCAACCGCGACTGAATTAGCGGGTTGTGCATCTGCACCTCCTGTTGATAAGGCACCAGTAAGATTTGAGTGGATATAGCGCAGGGTGCCTCCCAATCCAAGATGTTCAGTAAGTAATCTTGAATAGGTAACATCTAAAGACCACTCTCTCGGATTAAATCTACCTAACGGTTGATTATTACCATCGCGAAACTCGATCTGGCCTAAGTCAAAATACTTCAATGACATGGCAACGGTCTGCTCTCGATTGATCTTATAGAAACCAGACAAATAAATAATTTTCATGTCATTGATAATCTTGCCTAGCCATGGTGTATAAGACAAGGAACCCCCATATCCTTTATCGATAAAGGCCAATTTTCCAGCGTTCCAATATGCAGAGTTTGCATCTGGTGAAGTGGCAACACCAGCATCTCCCATTCCTGCTGCTCTCGAGTCTGGAGTGATCGTGAGAAAAGGAACTGCTGTAGTGATATTTCTATTTGTAGTATCTTGACCCAGCAGGGCGCCTGAATTTTGCGATGAAGCAATAAACGGAACGCATAAAAAGAAGATCAAAATCCAACCGCTACTTAACTTATTCATATTCAGGCTTATCGCTTTAAAGGTAATTAATTCATGATAATAAACTTTGCTATCCGTTCATTATTTGAGCCATCCAACAGTGAACGAACAAACAGCTTCGCAAGGTATAAACCATCTCCCAATTTTCTTCCTTCTACGCCCTCACCATTCCAGTCTGGAAGACTTACTTGATATTGGCTTTCTTGTATATTGTATTCCTGTGTATGAATGATTTGCCCCGTAAGGTTGTATATTAAGATTGTTGCCTGTAAGTCTTCGCCTGGGCGGCTGTGCGTAAACCAAAAACTTGTTTGGGTGATTACAGGATTGGGGTAATTCGCAAATTGTTCTATCTGCAGCTGAGATCCTTCACTGACATTAAAATCAACGCTCTTGGTGTTTTTGTTATTGTAAGTATCAGATGCGGTTAAAGAAAGTACATGTTTGCCTTTTCGGAGGGTGTCGAGGGGGAACGTTATAGCGCCTTTTTTAAAATTATCTTTGTCAGAAACATAGTAATCGTTCAGGATAAAGATTTGCCTGTTGTCAAGAGTAGCCGTTATATTATTTGTTTGATTAAGACTGGAAATATTGATTCCACTATTGTCAGTTAGATGGACTATTAATTTCGTATTTGGGCCAACAGTACCTCCAGGAATAAACGTAGTATCTCCCATGAATAATTTAATCTCTGGTGGGGTGCCGTCAATTGCTGGAGAAGGCTCCATGCCGCCAATGAAAAAATTGGACGAAGAACCGATAGCCTCTTTACTATCATTCGTGTTTGCGTAAAGACTAAGCTTCCCTTTATCTACTTGCAAATTTACATTGGATGGCATTACAAAGTTAATTTGGAAATTGCCGTTAGTAACGGAAGCCTTTCCATTGAAAAGGACATTTGACCATTGTGTGTAATTAAGAGGAGCGCTTTCTGTTCCCTTGGTTATCATGTTGACAGGCTTATCGAAAAGGGTAGCTTGTATGTCTCCTGTAAAACCACTTACCAAGTTGCCATTGTTCTTAATTTGTCCTTTAATGGTCACTGAAGACAATCCCTTTAAGGTTGTAGAACCAGTGCTTGTTAAAATCTCATCTGCAACAATTTGATTGTTGCCAAATGCCAGCTTCAATGAAGGGTCACCTAATAGTGAAAAATTACGATTTGCTACACCTGATAAACTTGTGTTTTTGGTTTCTCGAAAGATGCTGCCTAAATCTCTAAATTTATTATTTTCCTTTATCAGGAGGGCCACATAAAATGCTCTATTCAAAGTAAAATTTGTACTAGAGTTTACCGGCCGAGCTGTTGTAACTAATCCAATACCACCGCCTTTGGGCTGTAACAATATGCGCTCTCCGGTTGAAATAATAAAAGGATCATCGTTCCGACCGAACTCACATGTGGCAGTAACGAACAACGGATAGCGTAAGTTATTTTTCCAGTTTAGTACAATTGTTTCTGTAAGTATTTGTTCTTGCATCCAAACTTTCTCATTTCCATGGCCAGTATAGTTTACAATAGAATGGCCATTGCGAATACTCAAGTCTAATGCATACGTAGCGGCAGGGCTAAATGGCCCCGTATTGCGTTGAACCTGATCATAAGAATCAAGAAAAAGTTTTTTGACATTAAATTCGGGATTACTGACATCTATACTGTTCGCAATTTGGTCAGCCTGACTTTGATGGATATTAAAATCTCCATCATCAGCCACAAATAAAAAATCTTTTCGCCAGGCACCGACAGCTTTTGAATTCACATCATATTCAATGAATTTATCTACAACCGCTTTCGCCTCTTCTAATTTTTTTACCGGAATCCTGCCTACACCAATATCCATGGTTGAATTTTGAGCCGGGTTTTCTTTCCATTCTCCATCAACATCCTTCAGCATCCCAAAATAATCATCGGAGGAATATGTCTCTAGTGGACTCAGTGAATTGACAGATTCGTAAACGGGGATAAAATTAGTGTTGCTAAAAACCCGATCCTTATAATCGTAAGAACCGCGACCAAACAAAAGAACATTTTTTAACAAAGAGCCAGGCCTCCTGTATACGTCACGAGCGAAATCCCGCATCGCAGTAAAATCCTGTTTACCTCCTGCATATTCATTAAAAATCTCTTCAGTTGTTACCACGAATGTAGAAATGCCCGACTTGCTTTGTCTGTGTGATGCCAATCGGTCTGCTTCAGTTTTAAAAGCGGGATGGGTTATGATAATGAGCTCGGAGGGGCTTAAGGAGTGAAGGTTCTGATTGACGATTTTCGATTCGAAACCGGGAGGTGTTGAAATATCGGAGTTAAATAGAACGAATTTTTTTAATGTGCTAGTAGCTGTAGAAAAATTAATTTTATCAACATTTAGTTGAAATGATTGAAAACTTGCGCTTAGCGGATTGGTAACATCCCAGATCATAGTCTTGGAATTAGTTGAGACCACTTCAAATGTAGAAATGGGATTACTTATGCTTCTATCTGAAGTAAAAATAGTTTGATTGCCATATTGTGCCAGTAATCGGTTAAAAGTGAAAAGAAAATAATCTAAATAGCCTATAGAGATACCTGGGGTAAGTCCTTTTGTAAATTGATATTTTATGTCTTGAAATGTTTGAGAGGAGGCTTTTACACCCGTTGTGTTTACGGAGATAGTATCAATGACAATTCTTCCTTTAATACCATATTGACTATTTGGAATCGCAACAATAGGCTGGTCTAAGATTACACTATTATTGAACGAAATTTTGAAAGAACAATCGCTGATGGATTGAGCCATGACGTGACTTGTAAATTTCATTAATGTGTTGTCGATGATTCCTGCAATATCAAACCGGATGGTTGCTTCAGTGGTGTTGTCGAACTGTTCTCCAAACCATTGTCTGCCAGATTTTAGCAGGTTGTATTTTTCAGTTTCATAGAAAGCAAAGTCATTAAACTCTTTCACTACTGGAAAAATTCCAGCTAGGTTATCTGTTGTGGTCATTCTTTTGCCAGTAGTACTTGAGATTGTTAAGAAGTAGAAATTTTTTTCGGTGAAGAGATTATTTTCATATTGAAAAATTTGCTTTGTTGAATTGTAGCTATATTGATCAGGGCCTTGACCAAAAAAAAGAATGTAATCGGAAATATTAAACTTGCCATCAGCCTCGCCTGAAACAGAGATGGCTATTTCACTCAAATCTTGAATCCGTGGTTTACTATTGGCTTGCGGAAGCATTCCGGTGCTTCCGGTGTATACTCGAATGTTGCGAGGATCTATCTGATCTGGGTTGAGGCCTATTTTCTTGAGTAGATCATAATTGATTCTGAAAACGCCATCATTGGAGACGGAGAACTTATACCAGTCACCGGTGGCAAGAACTGAGTTGACTTGCCCAAAACAGGGGAATGCTAAGCCAACGCAACATGCGATTACATTGAATATTTTTATCCTTAAAAACAAGTCTTATTTTTTTTCAAAGCCAACAGCTTGGCTAATAAACGATGTAATTATGTAAAATAATATAATCAAAGGGATAGCTGAAAAATTAAAAAATATCAATAAGGATACGCTCAGCAGTAGAAAGGTAAACCGACTTCGATTTTCAGACCATTTGAAGGTTTTAAATTTGAAGGAAAAGAAAGTAATGGGCGAGACCATGAGTAGCGAAAAGACCAGAGTGATAGTGACTAAAAGCCAATCTTGATGTAGCCAAATCGCCATTTGCCCATTGAGGAGTGGCAGGGAAGTTATAAAAAGTGTATTAGCTGGGGTGTTCAATCCTTTAAAGGAGTCGTGCTGTGTTTCGTCTACATTAAAAATAGCCAAACGAAGTGCCGAAAATATGGCAATCGTGAAAGCCAAATAGGGAAGCCATACGATTTCCGTTGATTGACTAATCATTTTATACATGACTATGGATGGCAGTATTCCAAAACTAACCATATCAGCCAGCGAATCAAGTTCTTTGCCAATGGGTGATTTTACTTTTAAAATTCTAGCAGCAAAGCCATCCAGGAAATCGAATACAGCAGCGGCCCAAACAAAATAAGCGGCTGGAATGGAGTTGCCTTCAAGGCAGAAGACAATGCCAAAGCACCCGCAGATCAGATTGCAGCAGGTAAGGAAATTAGGCAGATTATTTTTAAGCATTATTGTTTGATATTCAGGCCACAAAATTGGTTATAGATTTTTTCTTCGTCAATTGTAGTAGATACACCATGGCCAGAATAAGCTATTACTCCATCAGGCAAAGTAAAGATCTTTTGATGAATGCTTTTTATTAGAACATCAAAATTTCCGCCCGGGAGATCTGTTCTACCGATACTTCCTTTAAAAAGTACATCACCACTTAAGATGACCTTCTCTTGTTTGATATAGAATGCAACATGACCCGGAGAATGACCTGGGACAAACAACACATCTAATTTTGTGTTTCCGAACCGTACGATGTCATTTTCGGCTAAAAATTGATCTGGTAAAGCTTCTCGATACATTGAAAAGCCATAGTTTGGAGCATATGATTTAACCGCCAATAGCACTTTCTCTTCTAAGGAATGAATTAAAAAAGGGACCTGGTATTTTTCCTTTACATGATTATTGCCCAGAACATGGTCAATGTGGCAATGCGTGTTAAGTAGATATTTTATCTTTAAATCTTCCTTAGCTATATAATCATCTAATTCAGCATATTCATCTGGTTCATAGCATCCAGGATCAATAATCACTGCTTCCTTTGTTTCATCAAACACGACATAAGTATTCTCTGAAAACGGATTAAAAACAAAGGATTGTATAGTTAACATCGTGCGAAATTACAAAAACTTGGAGCGAGACGGTAGATCGTAAACGACAATATCTAGTTTAATATATGCTGATCATTAGCAATTGAAAATTCACTCTTTTCTAGCGCAATCATGGAATGGGTTCAGTGACATCAAAGAGTTGTATTTTTGGGTTTTTATTAGCCATCGAACGAATCGTAGACTATATCATTGTTGGGCAAGGCTTGGCTGGCTCTTCATTAGCGATCCAGCTTATGCGGCAAGGTATGAAAGTGATTGTTTTTGATGAGCCTGTCAAAAATCAATGTTCTCGTGTAGCGGCCGGTTTATTTAACCCAATTACAGGAAAAGGCATTGTTAAGACGTGGATGGCCGAAGAATTGTTTAATTCCCTTACTCATTTTTATACCAGCTGTGAAAGAGCATTTGGAAGAAAATTCCTATTCCCGCAATTACTTTACCGCCCTTTTTATTCTATCGAAGAGCAGAACAATTGGATGGCCAAAAGTGGAGATGGAACAGTTGCGCCTTTTATCGAGAAAATTTTTACATCCTGTCATTATCAAGATCAAGTGCATGATGCGTATGGAGGAATCCTCTTGAAGGCCAGTGGGTATTTAGATGCGCCTTCATTCTTAGACGCTGTCAGTCAGCACTTGATTGCTAATGAATCGCTTGAGGTAGTACATTTCAACCCCCATGAGGTAATTCATTCATTGGAAGGAATTACTTATCAAAAAATACGAGCGCGCAAGATAATTTTTTGTTCTGGAGTATCCGACAATCCCTTTTTTAACTGGCTTCCAATTCGATCACTAAAAGGAGAAACGCTAACGATAAATTTGGAAATCTCGCCTACTGTTATTTTTAATCGAGGAGTGTATGTTGTGCCATTAGCTGGGACAAATTCATATAAAGTGGGTGCCACCTACCAATTGAAAGACTTAAGTCAAACAATTACTTTAGAGGGCAGAACGGAGTTAATGACCAAATTAAATGGGCTGCTTAAAAATCCACTAAAGGTAATAGGGCAAGACTGGGGTATACGTCCAACCACATTGGATAGACGTCCAATTCTTGGTCCGCATCCTAGCTTCAAGAATTTGATTATTTATAACGGATTAGGTACAAAAGGTGTTAGTTTGGCTCCATATTTTTCTGCTCAATTGGCTAATTGGTTGACTGGTAATAGCGAAATTCAAAAGGAAGTAAATATTAAGCGTTTTAATGCGTTATATTCGAGTTCTGAGAGATTATAGATTTATATGAGATGGATATGGGGGGCAGTAGCCCTATTAATTATAGTTTTTTCGGAAAGGGCAGAAGCTCAACAGGCTCGTGAGGTTTTTGGCCAAAACCGAATCCAATTCAAAAATTTTGATTGGAAATATCTCAGCTCAGAAAATTTTGATGTTCATTTTTACGGGGCTCGAAGGAAGGTGGCTGAAGAGGCTCTTCAATATTTGGAGTCCGAATTTGATCGGATAACTGATCTGCTCGGATTTTACCCTTACCAAAAAACCAAAGTTTTTTTATACAACTCTATTACTGATTTACAACAAAGCAATATTGGGCTAAATCATACGCGCTTCAATGCTGGCGGTGAGACGGAATTTATAAAGCCCTATGTGGAAATTGCCCATCCGGGAAACCTGGAAGAGTTTAAAGAAGAACTAATCTTTAAAATGTCTGACTTGTTGGTCAACGAAATGATGTTTGGAGGAAGTTTAAAAGACATGTTTCAAAACTCGGTGCTGCTTAATTTGCCAGATTGGTTTATTGAGGGTACATCTTATTATATCGCTAAGGGATGGAATGAAGAGATGGACGATTATGTTCGACAGTTGGTTTCTAGCAAAAGGGTGAATAAAGCTTTGCGGCTATCTGGTAAGGAGGCGGCACTAGTAGGCCAGTCGATTTGGAATTATATCGTTGAGAAGTATGGAAAAAGCAGCATTAACAACATTCTTAATTATACTCGAATCATCCGCAATGAAGAGAAAAGTATTTTGATAACACTGGGCGTACCCTTCAAGCAATTGATGGTTGATTGGAAGGGATTTTATTCAGGGAACGAACAAAAAACAGCGCAAAGCTATGTACCTGTTCATGACTCAACCCGTTTTAGTGAAAGCCACCATAATTCGCTAACGTACACGACTGTAAAAATAAGTCCTGACGGAAAAAAGATTGCCTATGCTGAAAATGACAGAGGAAAGTTCGTAGTCAAAGTGAAATCCTTAGAGAGTGGAAAGGAAAGTGTAATCCTCAATGGCGGTAATAGAGTTATCAAACAAACAGTAGATTATAGGGTTCCGCTTATTAGTTGGTCTGATGCGAATACGCTTGGCGTCATTGGGGTGAAAAGTGGTCAATATATTTTCTGGTTGTACGATTTAAATACCAAAACCAAACTCCCTCGTGAATTAGACAGATTTAGTAATATCCGTAGCTTTAATTTTTCTAATAATGGAAGATTGGTAATTGTAAGTGCTGACTTTGAAGGACAGAATGATTTGTTTTTATTGAGTAGTCGTAGTGACCGCACAAAGCGCTTGACGAACGATAAGTTTGATGATTTGGATCCCGCTTTTATTCCAAGTTCTAACACCATTGTTTTTAGTTCCAACAGAACCAGCGATTCATTGAATACGAATGTAAAAGGGTTGCAAAAATTATCTGCCAATTATAACCTCTTTCTTTTTAACATAGACACTACCATAAATAATCTCAAACGTGTAACCAATACATTGAGTAAAGATTTTCATGCTCGGGCAACGGACGAAAACAATTTCTATTACCTCAGTGATCAGCGAGGGATCGTCAATTTGTTTAAGTATAACCTGTCCTCAGGTATATACTCTCAGCTAACGAATTATAATTCCAGTATTAAAGAATATGACATCAATTATGAAAGTAAAATGCTCGCTGTCGTTCTCACGCAACGATTGAGAGAAGATATTTTTCTTGAGAAGAACCATAACTTTGACCGCCAAGTTTTTACGCCAGCGACAAGACGAAAGGAAGTATTGCAGGCAAGGGGCCTAACAGAAAAAAAGAAGAAAGAACAGCCGAAGATAACTTCGATCAAAGATTTGATTAACGCCCGCCTGAAAGAAAAGGCAGATACAACGATAGCCGCCCCCGTTCAGAAAAAAGATACTGTAAGATCTCAGCCGAATGCTGCAGTTAATACGGATGACTATTCTTTTGACGAGATTGTTATAAAGCAGGATAGTGTTCCAGTGAAGGTGACTCCGAAAGTAACAGATAAACCCTTGAATACGGATGATTATGTTTTTGAGGAAGAAGCAATTAAGAACAAGCAACCGAGTGAAACATTTTTGACTCGCTATATGAAGGCGCGCGAAACAAATCGTGTGAATGGCCCTTTTCCATATTCCCCAAAATTCAGCTATGAGAATATTGTTACCAGTTTTGTAATAGACCAATTGCGCGGACCTAGCTTAAAGCTAGAAGTGCAAATGAATGATATGCTAGAGAATTTCCGCATTTTTGGAGGATTACAAACATCGTTTGACTTCAAAAGTGGAGATGTATACGGTGAGTTTCAGTATTTGCCACATCGAATTGACTACAGCATTCGATTCGATCGGAAGGTAATATTTTGGCAGCCACCTGGACGTGAATCTACAGAGATCGAGAACCAGAAGTACTCTTTTCAAAAGCTAGAATTAGGAGCCTCCTATCCAATCTCTGTACGAACACGAATAACTATTAAGCCATTTGCAGGATATACTCAATTTTTGGATCGAGGCAGAAATAACCCAACTACGATTGCTCCCAATTTTTTACAGACTCAGCTGCAGTTCTACGCAGGGGCAAGGTTGGAGGTTGTTTATGATAATTCCCTTACTTCTGGAATGAATATTATAGAGGGTACTCGAGGCAAATTTAGCTTAGTTACCTACGAAGGCATGGGTAATTCAAAGAAGAGTTTCTCTCAAGTTTCTATCGATCTGCGACACTACCAGAGAATTTATAAAGAGATTGTTTTTGCGCTACGTGGTTATACAGGAACATTTTTTGGTAGTTCGCCTAAAAATTATCTACTGGGAGGTATGGATAATTGGTTTAATAATTGGAGAGGGCCAACCACAGGAGGCGCGTTTAATTTAAGTGGTGCACTAAACCCAATTGTAAGCCAGACAGGTACTTATAATGATAATCTTCTCTTTTCAGAATTTGCTACAAATCTACGTGGCTTTGACTATGGTACTTTGTATGGCAACAGTGTTGCATTATTAAATGCTGAATTACGCGTTCCTCTTGTTCGAGCATTATCCAGTGGCTCTATAACCTCCAATTTTTTCCG
>JANPBK010000147.1:0-4937 GCA_031430395.1 Cyclobacteriaceae bacterium | reverse complement strand
CTTAAATCTGGCAGCGACTTATCACTACACAGCAGAGGAAGCGTCCGCGGATAATTTACTTGGCCTAATTTACCACGAGCGCAACGTATATGATAGCGCTCTGCTGTTCTATGAACGTGCTCTATTGAAGCGTGAGCAGGTGGGCTACATCCCCTTCATTGCATTCACTAATAAGAACATTGGGGATTTGTTGGTTGACCAGGGAAAGTTCAAGGATGCACGGGTCTATTATGAAAGGGTATTAGGGTATGGAAAATCAACAAATAATCTTTTCTTAATTGGCTCTGCTTATCAAAAACTTGGGAATTTAAATGTTAACCTAAACAACCCTATTGATGCCCTCAAAAACCTGAATAAAGCTGAACTTATATCAAATCGAATTGGTGCCAGGTTGCTGTTACTAGCTATTCTAAAAGAAAAAGCCAATGTGTACAAAGTACTTAACAGAAAGGAAGACGCGATAAAGACTTTGGAGAGACATGACCAGCTCAAAGATTCTATTTCGATCAGTACACTCGCTTCCAGGCTAGCGGGCCTTCAAAGTCAATATGAGCTTTCAGGGAAGAAACAGCAAATCCTGCTCCTCAACAAAGACAAGGCTTTGAACCAAAGTCAAATCATCCAACAACGAACAATAATCTATGTTGGGATTGGGGGTTTTGCCATTCTTATAATTGTATTGGTGTTTTTATACAGACACACCAACACTGTTTCGAGGCTGAATAAGAACATTAAGCACCAAAGCGAAGAAATACAAGCACAATCAGAGGAGTTGATTAATTCAAATATTTACCTGGCTCATCTCAACGAAGAAATCAATAAGCAAAAAGAGATTATTCAATCACAAGCAGATGAACGCTATCGGAAAATTTTCGATGGTGCGCTAGAAGGGATATATCAAAGTACTGTTGAAGGTAAGTACCTTACTATGAATGCTTCCATGGCAAAAATATTTGGTTATGATTCCCCTGACGAAATGATACTAAATGTGGCAAACATAGCTGATCAGTTGTATGCAGATCCGCAGGACAGGTTAATCATTAAGAATCAAATTAATGAGGGGGGTAGAGTGAAAGGAGTAGTGTTAAAGGTCTTGAAGAAAAATGGCGAATCCATTTGGGTAAAAAACAATGCTCAGGTAGTATATGATGCGAGTGGTAAAGTACTGTATTATGAAGGTACCGTGGAGGATATTACCACTACGATTGAAAATGACAATTTAGTTATAGCTAAGAATGAGGAACTTTTCAAAATAAACAGCCAGCTGGAGAGATTTTTGTATAGCGCTTCACATGATTTGCGCGCTCCGGTGAGTTCAATTCTTGGCTTGGTCAATGTAATGCGCTACGAGGTGAAGGAAGAAGTCATATTGAATTACATGTCAAAGATTGAGATCTCTGCTTTGAAACTTGATAAATTCATTAAGGATATTGCTGATTTCGCTAAAACAAGTTATAAGAATATTAAGAGCGAAAGAATAGATTTTAAAAATCTAGTCGATAAAATTATCAGCCGATACGCAACCGTTGAATCTTTTCAGAAGATCGACATAGAGGTTCTTATTGAACAACAGTTTCCATTTTATTGTGACAACGACATATTGGAGGTCGTTATCGAAAACCTATTCAGAAATTCAATTACATTCTTTGATCCAGGTAAAACTAATCCCTCCATAAAAATCCAAATCCAGACAAATCCAGAGCGTACAAACATTATTATTAGTGATAATGGCATTGGGATAGAAGATAGCCATATCACAAATATTTTTAAAATGTTCTACCGTGGATCCGATCGTTCAAAAGGAGCTGGGTTGGGTCTATTTATTGTGAAGGAAAGTTTACAAAAAATTGATGCCTCAATAGCTACAGAGTCTTATATTGGCCTAGGTACATCATTCCACATTCAGGTTCCTAACGGAAATGGGGCCGGCCTGATTTGAAGACTTGAAATCTGCTTTCCCTTTAAAATTGCACCGCATATATTCATTCTATATCTCACCCGAGCCAACGCTTCGCCCCGGACGGGTTTCAATGGCTAATAATGTTTCCGGTTATCGGCTCACATTGCATTGTTAAAGTTTATTTCAATCACTTCCTTTTGTTTAACTTGATTTTCTTCTCTGTCAGTAACAGACCTATTTGACAAATACTGTTTAAGAAAAGTAAGTTTGATATATTGTTCATTATCAAGTCCAAATCCAGCTAATACTGGGATTGACTTCAATGAAATTTGTAAACGGTGGACAGAAATAATTAAAGTGTTACGGAAGGCTACTACCACCAACAATGTGTATTAAACATGGCTGAGTTCAGTGTAAGTTTGTAGTTTAGTTTTCTTAATTTCGTTCTGGCACGTGGGACAGGACGCGGCTTCGAGGACAGTGAGGTCACAGACGAACAAGTGAATGTAAAAATGTATCCTGGATTTATCGTATGGACACATTTTTAATAGGCAGGCAGATGAAAAGTAAAAACCTTGGCCACAATTATTAAATCAATTTCCGTTGACAATTTAAATGCAGTTGATTGGTTCTATCTCCGCGACAAATTGGACTCTGTTAACTGGCGAAATTTCAAAAATTTGAATGCTATTGTCTGTATATTTGTCAATTGATTTTTTTAAAATAAACTAAACTTAAACAGATTGTATGAAAAATTTAGGAATTGGATTAATTGCGTTACTTTTTTCCATTGCAGTAAGTAGTTGCTCTAAAAAATGTGATAATGAACAACCACGTGCAAGAGTGCTCAACAATGGAACAAGCTCTGTTAGCGTAGGTATAAAGACATCAAATGGCAATACCGTGAACATCAATAATGTAGCTTCACAAACATCAACACCCTATGTAAGCTATGCACCTGGAAATATCACCTTTACTATTACGGTAACAGTTAACGCGAATAAAACCGACTATATAAAAGAGGTTGCAGTCGGTAGCTGTTATGATTACGACATTGCCATTGACACCAACAATGTGATTACTGTTAAAGCGACAGACAGAAACGCTTAAGACATATCTTTGTCATCGTAGGCTGAAGGAATTTGTGGATTCCTTCAGCTTTTTTTTAGAATCTTTGTTTCAGATCTCAATACGAGCATACGAGAGCAATTTGGACTCGGCTGACTTTTAAGAAATTTCCAATGAAGGGGTTTCGTTCGGTGACAGGACATAGATTTTTAAATTAGTGGTCGACAGAAATCAACGAATGAAACTCAACCGCTTGCAACAATATTTATGCCAGCTGCGGGTGCCGTGTTAATCTGAGTTTTAGTTTTTATATTTCGTTTCGGCACGTGGGACAGGACGCGGTTTCAAAATCCCCGCTCGAACGCAAATACTCATGTTGGCAGTAATGTCGCTTGACAAAATAGACCTTCGAAAAATGAGTAAACAAACAATGTACATTCTCTGTAATTGAGTAACGATCTATGGAAAAAACTACTGATGAAGGTAAACAACAGAAAGAATTCAAACAATATTTATTCGAAGGGTTGATGATTTTCCTTGCAATAACTCTAGGCTTTTTTGCCGATAATACGCGTGAATATCTTGGACAGAGAAGCAGGGCGAATGAATTAGCTATATCTATGAAGCAAGACCTTGTAAAAGACACAATTATAATTGATAACCTAATTGATTTTCAATTTAAGCGTATAACAATTAATGACAGTCTGTTTAGCATGATTGCTGGTAATCCGAAAAATGTTGATCAAAGTCAATACTACACGGCCATCCGATCTATGACTGGGACAACTTTTTTTAAACCATCTGGAATCTCAGCCTCCAATTTAAAGGAACTCGGACTTTTAGACGTATTAAATGACGAGCGGCTTTTTCACTTAGTGGTAAAGTATGACAGTTTACTTGAAGATTATTTAGCTATTAAGAACCTTGAAATGTCGTATCAATTACAATATATGCAAAGTATTAACCTTGTTACAGATGCCGAGATTTTGCGCATGACTTACCGACACAATATAAAGAGGGATTTTGTTACTACTCCGAGAATTATACCAATCGGAAAAGGACTGCCATTATTAAAACCAGAACATGTGACTGAATTCAAAGGAATGCTGACTTCAATTCGATTTATAAGCACTTCTACGATATACGAATTTCAAGATATTAAGCGTGTTGCTCGAGATATGATTCAACACATTGAAAATAACTATAACTGAGTGATTACACGGAAAGGATTATTAGTGTAGCGGCACTACTGCCAACAAAATGTTTCTTCAATGGTGCGGTGACGTGTTGCCCAAAGTTTATATCTTCGCTCAACGTTTAGTGTCGGGGACAGGACGCGGCTTCGAAACCGCACCACTGCGCAAACACAAACGTTGGCAATATTAGTACCTGAACAATTCAGTCATCTTACGGATGACACTCTCATCACAAAGGTTTACAAAAGTGACAGTGAGAGTTTCAAGACAAATTTGACTTTGCAAGTTCAAATGACACAGGGCAACCAATAATAATTACATCTCGTATAAACAATAAAATCTTTCGCGGCTAATATCCCCCAATTGACATGTTGTGATATCGCGATTTAATAATAACCTTTATGAAGTAGCTACCTGAAAATTAAAGACTATGAAATTGAACAAATCGATTATCGTCTGCCTGTTCTTGGTTTTGTCAACAATCGTATCAGCCGCACCGATTACGTTGCATATCGACAACACTCATTCTTCGATTCAATTCACTGTTCCTTTTTTAGCCATATCAGACGTAACTGGACGGTTCGAACGATTCTGTGGTAACTTTGTATTTGATGATACTAACATTATGGCAGCGCGGTTGGAGCTTTTTGTAGATGCTTCCAGCATAAATACCGGACTCAAGATCCGAGACCGGGATTTGGTTGAAAAGTACCTCCAAACAAAAGCTTATCCCATCATTTATTTCAAAAGCAAGTCTGTCCGTTTGACCAAGC
>JANPBK010000146.1:0-14366 GCA_031430395.1 Cyclobacteriaceae bacterium | reverse complement strand
GGCTTATTTGGCCTTTCAACCCATAAGGTTTGCCATGCGTCCGAAATCACTTTCGAGACCGGTGGGCTTTTACCCCACCTTTTCACCTTTTCCTCATCCTTATTCGGGATGAGGTAGTTTATTTTCTGTGGCACTATCTGTCTCCGACTAGTCAGAGCCTTCCCGTTAGGAAGTATGGCACTCTATGTTGCCCGGACTTTCCTCCCTCTATCTTTCGATACAGAGCGATAAGACGGCTTGCATTGCTGCAAAGGTACGAGGGAATTTAGATTTTTAGGAGTTGATAGCGAAATCGTCTTAAGCGTCATGAATTTCATTAACTATCTTCTGACCTGTGTTTCCAATTCGCTAAGAGGCCGCACATTGATTCTAAAAATAAAGTATAATGATTTGTAGCTTTTTGATTATTACTCAATGATAAATTAATCCAAAAAAGAGGATGCAATATCCCTAATCAATTGATTAAAGGCATATAATCATTGGATATCAATGGATATCAGAACCCGTCAATTTCATTTCATATTGGTCTGCCAGGTTGGCAACTTCCTGCAACATTTCTTTGATGGTTTCTTCGGTTAGATTATCAAACGAAGCGACAGCCTCCACTTGAAGGTAATTTTGGTTGATAACAAATCGGCAATAATTAAAGAAGGCAGTTTGTTCAAGTAACATCTTGAAGTCGATAGAAAGAGAAGAAGAACAAACTTTTGAATTGAGCGTGATTAATTGTCGATTGTATAATTCATTTTTCTTAATAGTTCCAAGTACAGTTTGAAATCGTCCACCGGCAACGGGTATAATAATGATGGATTGCGTGCTATCATATTCCGTAAATTGACCCCCAATTTGTTCGGCATACTTTTTCATGCTTGCTCTTAAGTCCATATTTATATGTTTTACCCCTGTAAGATATGAAACAGCCATTACAATTTCTAATATTTCATATTTGATTATTATATGCAGAAATCCTTAAAGATGCTTTTAAAGAAGATTGAAACGAAACTTCAAAGGGATAGAAATATGGATTTTTTAGAGGTGTACTCTACATATTAATCATTATATGGATTGGCATCATGAGAAAGAAATCCATAGCGTTCAATGACTACCGTCTTTTTCAGCTTTGTCTTCGTTATTTCTCTGTTGTTCCAATTCTTTTCTTCTTCTATCTCGAGCAAGGGTTAACAATTCTCGCCAACTATTAAAATTTTGGGTGTGCATTAAACTCACACCAGTAGTAATAGTGGCCTGTGTACCAATGGAACTTGTTAGCTGGTTAATATTCGTTCGATTGAACATTTTTACTTTAAATTTTCCATCAGGGGTAAGTAAGTAGTCCACTGTCCAGTCTCCTAACATGTTAGATACATCTGTCCGTGCATATTGATTGTTGAAAGTTCCATCGCGTGTCACCCGCAAGCGACCACCCAAAAAAGAATAAGACAGTCTTAATTGAAATGTATTAAAGGCTTCCTGATCGAAATTACCAAGGTCAAAATCAATCTCTAGGTTTTGATCAACTTGTGTCAGCCAATAACTGAGCTGATTGGATAAAAGTTCACTAACACTGCTGGACAATGCACCACTTGTTGTGAATGCATCGGTGGCGGAAAACCGCCTGAGAACGATCAAGCTAAATACTTGTTTCTGTAATTCTTGCTCATCCAGCTTCGCTTTGAAAGCCTTAAACTCCATGTTTAATTGTACGGGTGGTCTACCGGTATCCATCGGTACATTATTAGGAAGATCATTTGCAACGATGTCAAAATTAATTTGTGGGGACATCATGGCGCCATCTAATTTTAATAAAACGTCTACAGGGTATTTTCTTCTCATTTGTTGCGTAGTCGCTAAAGTTTGATCTGCGATAATAGGGGCAAGAGAGGTTAATTGTTTATAGCTTGCGGTGAGTGCCAATTGACCTGTATATGGATCGCCCACCCAACTTATTCGGCTTCCTTTATTAATACTAAATTCTTTGTTGATTACATCGTATAGCGTGAAGTTGTAATAACCTCGATCAAATTCGTAAACACCAAACATGCTAAAATCACCTTTTGTATCTAACTGCAGTCGAATATCCCCATTCCCATAACCACGTATAATGTCCCCCGATTTGATGTTAAAAATAATTTCTGAATAAGCGTCAGGCGTAATATCTAAGTTGAGATCCATAGTGATGCCCGTAGGTCCTGCTTTTGGTTTGATTGCAACAAGGGCTTTCTTTTGTTGTGCAGAGTCGCTTAGATTCGTGAATGTGATAAAGTCTTTTTTTTCTGCAGTTTGCGTGCCGCTCATCGGGATGAATATTCGAGTGTTTTTTTCGGATCGGGCAGTGGCTGAAATTTTCATATTTTCAAGAGGCCCCAATATGTTGAGGTTGCCGCTTCCAAATGCTTGACCGTAAAATTGGGAATTGTCTTTAGCAGAGGTATTCAGTAATTGAAAATTTTTAAATTCTGCATCTAAGTTGATCCGGAACTTGGAATAATTTTTATGTTTCAAATTGCCACTTAGACTGCCTTTGTTTTTAAGTATGTCGGTCATAACGATATCATCAAAAATAATTTGATTGGAAGTCATACCTAACGTGCCATTGAAGAAGTAGAAGGTTTTCAAATAGTCAATCATCATTTGACCGTTATCAATCTTACCTTGACCTTCGATCAGAGGGTTTCCAAAACTTCCTGTTATTTTATAGTCTCCGGAAAGGGTGCCGTCTATTTGTGAAAAAATGCCTTTTAGAAATGGTTCAATAATTTTCAAGTTGGTTTTTTCCAGTTTGGCATTTATGAAAAGCGGATTATCTATTTCCGGATTATAAAATCCAGTTAATGAAACAGTGCGTTTGCCCAACCGGTCTATATTAAAATTGATATCGAATTTCTTTTCATCGCGGTTCCATGTGTTATTTCCGTTTACTTCTCCGATCAAGAAATTATTGACCGTGAGGCCGCTGATTGAAATATTATTTTGAATATATGGATTGGCATAGATATCACGAACTTTAATTTCGCCTGTGACGATACCGGTAAATTTTTCCGTACTAACGGTGTTGAGTATATCGAGGTTAAAATTGCTCACCAATAGATTAAGTGCTTTGGTGGGGTCTTCTGAAATTGACCCGTTTACTACGATAGATTCATCTTTGTATTTTATTTCAAGTTGATGGATCGTCCACTCTCTGCCTTTGGTAAGTGAATAATTTCTTTGATTTACCTCCCATTCTTTATCTAGCGCTCGTATTCGGGTAGGTAAAATTTTAATTTTAGTACTGTCTTGTAAAAAGTCAATTTCTGATTTCAAGCGCAATAGATTTGTGGTACCTGCTTGGTCAGCATCTAGGCTAAAATCCATATGACCTTTATCCCATAAGAGCTCTGAAAATAGGTTTTTAGTGATGAAAGATTTAGTCAGGTTTTGTTGGAATGAACGAATGGTAAGCATGGCGAGCACATTGATGCTATCCCGCGCTTTTGAACCTGAGAATTCAATCTCATTGGTAAGAAATTGTTTTCCAGCGATGGATATGGTATCCACAAGGGCATAGGCCTGCAACAAGGAGGTAATTCCGTTAGTAAATTTCCCATTAATTGAAGTTGCCTTGGAAATGGTTGCATCTATTCCTGCAAGATGAATCAAAGGGTTAATGTTGTTCAATCGTATTTTAAAAGTGGTTTCATAGGGTTGAATAATTTTAATTTTTTTCGAATAGTACTGAGCGATCGCTGCTTTGTTATTTTTGACATTCAAAATGAATTCTTGGAAGAGTCGGGATAGATCATTAAAAAGTGAAGAATAAAAATAGTTGCCTTCCAGTTCTATATCAGCAAGAGAACTTCTAAGAAGCAGGCTTCTGCTTAGTTTTTTGATGGAAGAGATTAAATAGATAGAGTCGAGATTGAGTGTCTGATCACGATATTCTAGACGGATGTTTCGGAATAAGGCTTCTCCAAATAAGCTATCTATCTGCAGCCCTTTGGTATCAATATCTAGATAGGTACTAATAAAGAGATGGTCATTGATCAATCCTAATTTATCAACTTGAGCGGTATCTAATGTGGCTCGAATCTTTACTTGGTTTAAACCATTTCGAAGGTCTACGGAACCCGAAGCGTTAAATTGAAGATTAGGGTCATTAATTTTTATTTGGCCGCTAAAGAGTTGACTTGCAAAACGGGCGTTGGTAATAATATCGTTATAATTATATCCACGTACACCAATAGATTGAACCTGACCATTCAGAAAGAAGTCAGCTGATCGTTCCGTCAATCCAATTCCTTTGATTTGTCCAGTCAGATTTACTTTTTGAAAATTGACTGTATCTTTAAGATAGGTGCCAAGGTCAAAATTAGATAATGTCAAATTTCCTTCATAGGTCGATCGCTCAATTAACTGTTTATTTATTTTAAGATTGATATCTGATTTTATTCTACCAAGGCTTCCATTAAAATCACCATTAGCGACAAAATCGTTACTAAATCCAATAAATTTACCTTGAAGTTGAAAACGTTTCAAGGCTTCCAATGCATTGAAAATATTTTCTGGAAATAAGAAGCGAAGGTCTTGAATATGTACCGTCCCCTTTTTTACATTCAAATCAATAAATGTCTCTGCTAAGTTTGGCAAGCCGTCTAATTGTAACTTGCCATCGATCGTAGACGTACCAAGGGTCAAATGCATATTTTGATAGCTGAAGCGAGAAACCTTTCCTCGAATGCTGCCATCTAGGTGTAATGGTTCAGGGAGTGGCGATTTACCGGAAGTGAATAAAGCAAGATCATTAGGGTGGATTACTGTATTCTTTAATTGAGCATAGATCCCAACTTTTGTGTTGAATTCATTAAGATCTAGTTGACTCTTATAACTTAATATGACAGTGTCAGAAACAAAGCTTTGGCCCGCATTTAATTGTATATTCAGAAACTCCATCGAGGTTTGAGAAATTCGGAAGAAAGTGCTGAGATTATTTATCGTAAGTCCTGTTTTCTGATCTTTAGCTTGCAACGATTTTAGATCAAATTCAACGGTATCGCCAATTACTTTAAAGGCTTGTAAGTTAGCTTCTACACCTACTTTAAAATGATGATAATCAAAGCCATTGATGATCGAGTCATTTTCTGTTTCATTTAAACTGAACTGTGAATCTTCTAACGCAATCTCACCTATATTTATCTTTGGTGGATTCTCACCACTTCCTGTGGATTTTCCACCAATTTTATTAATGAAGATGTTGATGTTTAAATTTTGAGAAGTGTCGCTTTCTTTGATAGTCTTTAAATGAACCATCGCATTCTTTAACTCGGCACCATCTATATTGATATTGTTTTGCTCTAGTAGACTACTAAATCGGAAATTAATATTGAGTCGCTTTATCGCAATCATGGTATTGTCTTCACTATCCTTTATTTCAAGGCCCTCTACCTCCAGTTGATCATACCACCGCAGGTAGAATTTATCGAAAGTGATGTTAAAATCTGTGACTTTGGAAAACCTTTGGGTGTATATGCCTATCAACCCTTCTTGAACTGCGGGTAGCTGTAGTAAGAAAAAACTAGCAACAAAAAAAGTAAGTGCAAGGTATAACCCATATTGAACCCATTTCTTGAGCAATGCATACACGCGGATTTTAATAACTTGCAGTTTCATTTTCAAATAATGCGTCCAATTATCTTAGCGATTGAGTCTTCTTGTGATGAAACTTCTGCATCCCTCATACAACAGGGCAAGGTACTTAATAATGTGATTGCCTCACAAAACGTGCACCAGAAATACGGGGGGGTGGTTCCGGAATTGGCCTCTCGTGCTCACCAGCAGAATGTTCTTCATGTTGTAGACGAAGCAATGACTACTTCAGGTATCAGTCGTTCAAATTTGGATGCTATTGCATTTACACGGGGTCCCGGCCTGTTGGGTTCTTTGTTAGTTGGGGTTTCATTTGCTAAAGGCATGTCGCTCGCTCTCGGTATTCCTTTGATTGAAGTCAACCATATGGAAGCCCATGTATTAGCACATTTTATAAATGATCCAAAGCCAACTTTTCCATTTCTGTGCCTAACTGTGAGCGGTGGTCATACCCAACTTATAAGGGTGGAAGATTATTTACAAATGAAAGTATTGGGCGAAACACAAGATGATGCGGTGGGAGAGGCATTCGACAAAGCCGCTAAAATGATGGGCTTACCTTACCCGGGCGGCCCATTGATTGATCAATATGCGAAGTTAGGTAATCCAAAAGCTTATACTTTTTCAACTACCAATATGCCTAAACTGGATTTTTCATTTAGTGGTATTAAAACTTCATTTCTTTATTTCTTGCGTGACCAGAAAAGGATTGATCCTGATTTTATCAGCAAGAACATGAACGACATTTGTGCCAGTTTACAGTTTAGTTTGGTTCAGATGCTCCTCAAGAAGTTGAAGATGGCTTCGCTGCAAGAGGGTATTACTCAAATTGCTATTGCGGGAGGAGTGGCAGCAAATTCTGGACTACGGAATGAATTGAAAGTTGTATCCAAAAGCCTAAATTGGACTGTTTTTATCCCGGAATTTGAATATTGTACGGACAATGCTGCAATGATTGCAATGGCCGCACATTTCAAATTTTTGAAGGGAGAATTTTGTGACTTAAGTACTTCACCACTCGCTAATTTGGAAATCGGGGAGAAACCATGATCCAATGAAATTAATTTTTAAACCTGGCGATAAGAAAGTGTACACGAAAATTGTGAACAATAGCGATCTTGCTGCTTTTCATGGAGAGATGCTGCATGAAGTATGTTCCACCTTTTCAATTGCCCGCGATTTCGAATGGACCTCTCGACTATTTTTTATCGAAATGAAAGAGGATGATGAAGAGGGTGTAGGGACTTTTTTGACAATTGATCATATAAGTCCGGCTTTTATCAACGATGAAATTACTTTTACTGCCACTATCATAAAAATTGAAAAGAATGAACTTACTTGTGCCATTGAAGCACGAGTGAACAATCAATTAATCGCTACAGGGAGCACAAGGCAGAAAATGTTAAAAAAGGAAAAACTAAAACAAAGGTTTACGAAGCCAACTTCATGAAGTCGAGATTTACAAATGAAATAAATATCAAGAATAGACAGGCTTCCTTTCAATATGAGCTCATTGAAACGGTCATTGCAGGAATTGCTTTGATGGGAACAGAGATTAAGTCGATTCGTGAAGGCAATGTAAACCTGCAAGATGGGCATTGCTATTTTAGCCAAGGGCAGATTTATGCTAAAGGAATCAACATTACACCTTATGCACAAGGAACCCATTACAATCACGAAGCAGCCAGAGAACGAAAGTTACTATTGCGAAAATCGGAAATCATCAAATTGGAATCGAAGGTAGAAGAAAAAGGACTTACCTTAATTCCGATTCGAATATTTATCAATGAACGAGGATTTGTAAAACTGGAAATTGCGTTGGCTCGTGGGAAGAAAATACATGATAAGCGTGCAACTATTAAAGAGCGAGATATAAAGCGTGAACTGAGTAAACTCAAAATTAGATAACATGGAAGATAGTTTTGGAGTTTGTCGATTGTCTGTCATTTCGGTTCGAAAAGAACAAAGCCATCAATCTTTGCAATTGACACAACTCTTATTTGGAGATCATTATGAAGTAGTTACCAAGAGTAATGACCGACAATGGTTGCATATAAAAATCTACTTTGATCAAGCGGAAGGATGGATTGAAAGTAATCAGCATCATGAGATCACGAAGGAATATTTTGATCAAATTAACGCAGCGGATTTTAAGATTACAACGGACGTCTGCTCAACTATTCTCTATAAAAAAACACCTCTTTCAATTTTAATGGGAAGCATCGTTCCAATTTCACAATCTGAACTATTTAAAATGGAAGAACAGTTTGCCTTCAATGGGGAGTCAAAGGGGATTGGGCAGAAACGGGAGTTTGAATTTTTGAAATCGATCGCCTTAAAATATTTGAATGCACCGGAACAAGAGGGTGGAAAAACTCCTTTTGGCGTAGATGGAATTGGATTGATACAGATGGTTTTTAAGATTTGTGGTTATTCGCTGGGGCATCGTGCAGAGGAGTTACATAAGCTCGTAAAAAATGTGAAAGACCTTCATTCAACCAAATTAGGTGATGTTGCCTTTTTCCATCATAGGAAAGATAAGAGGATGAATATCGGCCTTTTGCTGGAAGAAAACAGAATATTGCATGTAGATGGCCGTGTGCGCATTGATCAATTAATGGAGGAAGGGGTGCTTAATTTAGAAACAAAGATATATACTCATCAACTGAGTGCAATGGGTAGGATTTTAAACGAATAATTCACCCATTGTTTAAAACACGAAATGGGTTTAACTTCATGCCGTGAATAGCCGCGTACTTGTATTGAACCAGGACTATAGCCCGCTGATGGTTTGCTCGGTGGAGAGAGCATTTATTCTTGTTTACCTTAATAAGAGCGAACTTGTACGCCCAGCTAATGGCTATAAATTAAATACAGTAACTCAAAGCTTTCCACTTCCCTCGGTGATACGACTCAATCGTTATGTTAACGCACCGTATAAAGGAGTTAACTTAACCCGACAAAATATTTTTAAACGAGATAATAATGAATGCCAATACTGTGGCACGAGACGGGACCTTACGTTAGATCATATGCTGCCGAGTTCAAAAGGGGGTCAACATAGCTGGACAAATCTGGTAACAGCCTGTAAGAAATGTAATGCAAGAAAAGGAGACAATACACCCGAAGCTGCTGGAATGCAATTGAAGCGAAGACCGTATAAACCAAGTTATGCATTGTTCTTGCGCGATGTTTCAGGCTTTAGCCACAATGAATGGGATGAATTTTTAGAATCTCGCGCTACGGCATAAAATAATTAAAACCGCAGTTTAAAAACCGTTCTCACATCTAACTGTGATTCTACACTGAGTGAACCTTCATGCATTTGCATGATCTGACGTGAGAGAGCCAAACCGATGCCAGATCCTGTCTTTTTAGTCGTAAAGAATGGGACAAATACCCGTTGAATTGCTTCTGGTATTATGCCTGGACCATTGTCGGTAACTTCAATAAGAATAGAATTTCCATTATAGAGTCCTTTTAACTCAACCATTGGATTCTCAGTTTGGTAGAGCGCTTCGATTGCGTTTTTAAGCAGATTAATCAATACCTGACTTATCATCTCTTCGTCAATATCCAACGTTAAATATTCAAATTCACACACCACTGTAAACTGAATAGCTGTTTTTTTGATTTCGGGCTTCATCAAATTGGCAACATTTTCAAGCAGCTCTTTTAGCTTTATCGTTTTGATCTTGGGCTGTGGGAGTGAGGTATATTCCCGATACGCATCAATAAATTGTATTAGCCCCTTGCTTCTGTTTTCGATGGTACCAAGTCCTTCTCGTAAGTCGTCAGCAGCTTCACCTTTCAATTCATAATGCTCGTCCTTTTTGACTAAATCTTCTTCCAAAATTTCACGTAAGGTAGATGTGAGTGAGGAAATGGGTGTAATTGAATTCATGATTTCATGACGCAATACCCGCGTGAGGTTTTGCCAAGCCTCTAACTCTTGTTTTTGTAATTCTGTCTGAATGTTTTGTAGGGTTAATAATTTTACCGTGTTGCCACGAATCCTTAGTTCTGTAGCTTGGATTGTTAATTGAAATTCATTTCCTGATTTGTAGAGCGTACTTTTCCCAGGTTCAGCCTCATGTAATAATTCATATAATTTTGGATTAACCTTTTCTAATTCCTTCAGGTTTTTCATGTGATTTAGACCAATAAATCTCTTGGCATTGGTATTCATCAATTGTACATCACCATCATTATCAAAAGATAGTATTCCGGTACGGACTTGTTGCACAACAGTATTTAGATATTGCCAGCTTTCTTCCTTCTCTGATCGAGCTTTTCGAAAGGCCTCCAGTACTTCGTTGAACGCAGTATTCAATTCGCGAAAGCTTTTGCCTAGTTTATTATCGTTGGCGAACCCCGAAATAAAATCGGAATACTTTACGGACTCCAGAAAACGTGTGAGCTTGCGATTTGTTTGCGAAGTAAAACGGTATAGTTCCAGTAATTGAAAAACGATAATAAGTACAGTTAATGCAGCCGCAAAAAACATATTTGGTCGACTGACCATAAACATCACCAATCCAACGGACAAAGCCAGAAGACCTACTCTGAAAGCAACTCGAAATCGAAAGTCGTTGAACATTATTTTTTTAATTTATCGTTTTATTGATTCGTTAATTCGGTGATGTGATAATTCGTTAATGTACCAAAGCCATTTTCAACGAATCAAACAACCAGTTAAAGCCCATGTTTCTCCAATCTTCTATATAGTGACGATCGTGTAAGACCCAACTCGGATGCAGCTTGGGTAATGTTGCCATTATATTTTTTGAGAACTTTACGAATAAGTAATTTTTCTACCTCATCCAAATTGTATTGATCAAGATTCATTGATTGATCGTTTTCTTTTGTATTAGGCGATATATTTAATGTAAAATCTTCGGGTTGTAAAACGCTTGAGTTGCTCAAAATGATGGCGCGCTCAAGCGAATGTTGTAATTCACGAATGTTACCAGGCCAAGGATGTTTGTTCAATCGTGTCATGGCTCCATCACTGATTTTGTTCACGCTCTTGCCATATTTAGTGGAATAATGTTTTAAGAAATGGTTTGCTAAAAGCGGAATGTCTTCTATTCGGTCCCTCAAAGAAGGGATTTGTATCTCAATGGTATTGATCCGATATAATAGATCCTGTCGAAAACGATTTTCCTTCACCATATCATAGAGAGGCATATTAGTGGCACAAATAAGTCGTAAATCAACAGGTGTATCTTTGTTAGAACCTACACGACTGACTTTACGATTTTGCAGAACAGTAAGTAGTTTCGCTTGTAAAGGCATTGAAAGATTCCCAATCTCATCTAAAAACATAGTGCCCTTATTGGCCAATTCAAATCTGCCTGGACGGTCTTCTTTCGCATCAGTAAAAGCACCGCGCTTGTGCCCAAAGAGTTCACTTTCAAAAAGAGTTTCAGTAATTGAACCTAAATCTACGCTCACAAAAGATTCATTGTTCCGAACAGAATTTCGGTGGATAGCACGGGCAATAAGTTCTTTTCCAGTTCCGTTCTCACCCAGGATCAATACATTCGCATCCGTTTGTGCAACACGCTCAATAGTTTGAAATATGCGTTGCATGGATTGGCTTTGGCCAATGATATCTCTGAATTTTTCATTGATCGCATGATTTATCTCATGGTTCTTAATTTTCAGGGTCTCGATTTCATCTCGCGATTCACGCAGCCGCATGGAGGAATATAAGGTCGCTAGTAATTTTTCATTTTCCCATGGCTTCAACACAAAATCGGTGGCACCCGCTTTGATAGCCTTCACTGCCATTTGTACATCGCCATAGGCCGTGATCAAAACAACTACTGCGGAAGGATCAATACTTAAAATTTTCTCTAACCAATAATATCCTTCGCTGCCGCTACTTACATCTTTGGTGAAATTCATATCCAATAAGATCACATCGTAATCCTCTTGGTTCATTAGGCCGGGTAGTGCCTCTGGATTTTTTTCAACGTCTACATGTGCGAAGTGACGTTTAAGGTACATCTTGGCAGCTTTCAACAGGTCCTCGTTGTCGTCTATGATTAAAATTTTCCCTTGCTTTGATTCGGACATATTTCAGATTTAATAATTGATGGATTCACTAATTTGTTGAGTTGAGAGTCTATTGTTAGACTGAAGGAATAAGGTCATTGTAAACATTATTTATATACCAAAGAACAATATTGATACCGAAAGAGGTATTCCTCTCAAACGTCCTAGATTGAGTATTTTCGTAATTCAAAACTATAATTAATCGTCCGCAATCGAACAGTTAAGTTCAAATTTGAACGGAAATTATGCTGGAAAAGCTTTAAATTGATGCTTTATTATAAGAAAGTATCGTTGGCACACTTGTTGGCCATGCAGGAACGAACTTGATAGGGAACAATGGATAAACAATTACAAAAGAAGTACTGGACATTTAAGCGAATAGGCACCTATGCAGGGATTGCGTTATTAGTTGGATTTATTGGGTATCAGTTTATTTTTGCTGATAGACGTTCTAAACTAAAGATCGAAAAAGATAAGATCACGATTTCAGAAGTGAAGATGGGGCAATTCAAAGAGTACATTCCCCAAACTGGAATTGTGGAGCCCAGTCGCACCGTTTATTTGGATGCGATTGAAGGTGGTAACATTAGACACATTGTTCGAGAAAGTGGGGCCGTATTAAAGAAAGGAGATGTGATTTTGGAATTAACAAACTTGAGTAGAGAAATTAGCGTTCTTGATCAAGAATCAAACCTAACACAAACTCTTAATAGATCTAGAGACACCCGACTGCTTCTTACTCAAAACGCACTGGCTCAAAAAGGGAGTTTGATCACTATTGACAATGCGTTGGCTACTTTGAAACCAAGGTATGAAAGACAGAAGAAGCTTTTTGAGAAAAAATTAATAGCCAAGCAAGAATTTGAACAGACAGAAGCAGATTATCATGCTAATTTAAAGCGAAGAGAAATCACCTATGAGGCCTTTAAAATAGATTCTATTGGTAGCGTTCAGCAAATCAAGCAGCTTGATGAATCGGAGAGGAAATTGCTTCAAAGTTTACGTGGAGTAGGAAAAATTCTTGATAACCTTGTGATCAAATCTCCGATTGATGGTCAGTTATCCACACCACACTGGGAAATCGGACAAGGAGTTACCCAAGGCCAACGACTTGGGCAAGTAGATATCATCGGTAGCTTCAAAGTGCGTGTTCCGATTGATGAATTATATCTTCCGAAAATAGCAGCCGGACTACCTGCCACCACCGACTTTGCCGGTAAGACCTATCGACTCTCCATAACCTATATCTATCCTACTATTCAGAACGGAAGGTTTGAAGTGGACATGAATTTTGAAGGTGAAACACCTCAAGGTATAAGAAGAGGACAATCATTACGTATGCGTGTTGAATTGGGTCAACCTTCTGAAGAATTATTACTTCCGATTGGAGGATTTTATAAAGATACAGGCGGCAATTGGGTTTTCATTATGGATGGAGAGGGCAAGGCAGTTAAACGCGATGTAAAATTGGGTAGAAAAATGGGCTCGGAATTTTTTGAAGTGCTGGAAGGGTTGAAACCGGGAGACCGGGTAATTACTTCTTCCTACGAAAACTTTGGCAATAATGAAGTATTACTTTTGGATTAATGCAACTAAATAACAATTTTAACGTCTAAAGTTGCAACCTTATTAATAAAACAGAGTATCCGATAAAACTTAATAATAAATAGAATCATCACACTTAAAATCATACCCGACATGATCAAACTAAAGAATCTCGAAAAAGTCTACACTACAGAAGAAGTGGAAACTACTGCCTTGAACAGCATCAATATGGAAATCAAAGATGGCGAGTTCGTAGCCATTATGGGACCATCTGGATGTGGCAAATCAACACTGTTAAATATTCTTGGATTATTGGATAACCCTTCAGCGGGGGAGTACTATTTTGGCGAGCATGAAGTAGCCAAGTATTCCGAACGTCAACGAGCTCAATTGCGGAAAGGATCAATTGGTTTTGTTTTCCAGAGCTTCAATCTAATAGATGAGTTGACTGTATTCGAAAACGTAGAACTCCCTTTGCTCTATATGAAAGTCCCCTCAGATGAGCGCAAAAAAAGAGTAGAAGAGGTATTGGAGCGAATGAATATTATGCATAGAAGAAATCACTTTCCACAGCAGTTATCCGGTGGACAGCAACAACGTGTGGCAATCTCTCGTGCGATTGTAGGCAAACCGAAAGTAATTTTGGCCGATGAGCCTACTGGTAATTTGGACTCTGCAAATGGAGAAGAAGTAATGAAACTGCTTTCTCAATTGAATGAAGAAGGTACTACGATTTTAATGGTGACACACTCGCCATATGATGCCAACTATGCACATCGAATCGTGAACTTGTTTGACGGTAAAGTGGTTACAGAAAATATTAAGGAACAATTCCATATATAATTTCATAGGTTTAGGTTATAAATAATGAAGCCCACTTCGATGTATATTGAAGTGGGTTTTCTTTTTTACATTGGCATGCGTACATCTGTCTGTTCAAAATTGAACATCTGTTGCCTGATAACATGAGTAATGTCCATCAAGACGGTATTTTTTGTATTGGCATATTTATTGGCATCTCGAAGCAACCTTTGTTTCATTCGAGTCGTCTATTAAACGCCCCCAAGCTACCCACATGATTAAAAATTTCCTTTTAATTACACTTCGAAGTATGATGAAGAACAAGTTGTACTTGT
>JANPBK010000145.1:0-3065 GCA_031430395.1 Cyclobacteriaceae bacterium | reverse complement strand
GTCACAGGTCACTTTACGGTTGACAGCATTCAGTTGGGTAAGCCAATATCCTATTACTTAGCGGTAAGGTATCCGCAACATTCAACGATTGTCTTTCCCGATTCATCCTTTTCCTTTGCCCCTTTTGAATTTCAAAAAAAGAAATTTTTTGCAACCGAAACCAAAAATGGAATAAGCTATGACACAGTAGTGTTCACCTTGGCCTCTTTTGAAATTGACAGTGTTCAAACCTTACGACTCCCTGTATTTGAAGTGCATGAAAAAGATTGTACGGCCGTATTCGCCCTCACCGATACTGTCTTCTTTGACAAGCTCGTAAAAAGCTTACCTGATACCGTTCAACTTTCCAAGGTGCCCCTAAAATCCAACACCAACTATTTTAAGGTTTCATGGATACTCAATTATCCACTTGTTTCATTGATAGTAGGAATCATTATTTTCTTACTCCTAATGAGTTGGATTATTTTTGGCAAGCGAATTAGAAAATATTTTAAAATTAAAAAACTTATTAAAACGTATCAAGCCTTTGTAGATCATTATAAAATAGCTGTTGAGAATGCCCAAACAAATTTTTCATCACCTTCCACAGAAGCAGCTTTGTTAGTTTGGAAAAAATACCTGGAGAGCCTGCTCGACAAACCGTATACCAAGTACACAACAAAAGAGATACGAAAAAGCGAACTAAATGAACGATTGGGCGATTCTTTAAGTGCTATTGATCGCATGATTTATGCAAATTCCCCGGGAGATTATATCCATTTTGATCGCTTAAAAGATTACAGTAATGATCAATTTCATAAAAAACTAGAAGAAGTAAAAAATGGATAGCCTTATCGATCCGTGGTATTCATTAGAGTGGTTCACCCCCACTGTTCTGCGCGCTTTCACGTGGGATCAATCACTTTTTCTCTACGGAATTTTAGCAATCCCATTATTATTTGTGGTCCGCTGGCTCTCGCGCTATTACCTGAATCAGAAACTGCCGGTGGCATTGGTGAAAAGTGATTTAAAAAGTTCTCCACTCAACGTAGTTCGCTTTCTTCCTGAGTTGGTGCTGTCAATGGTCTTGCTTTTACTACTAGTTGCGCTGGCAAGGCCTCAACGCACAAATGAAAAAGTAGAACAATGGACAGAGGGCATTGATATTATGATAGCCTTGGATATCTCTCAATCTATGCAAATTGAAGATTTTAAACCCAACCGATTAGAAGCTGCCAAAGATGTTGCCCGTGATTTCATTAAAGGCCGCAAGCAAGATCGTATCGGGCTCGTAGTTTTTTCAGGAGATGCCTTTTCATTAGCTCCTTTGACCACCGATTATGACTTACTAAAAAATTATCTTGATGATATTAATTTTGAAATGATCGAAACTCGAGGTACAGCAATAGGCAGCGCAATGGCCGTTGTTACCAACCGAATGCGAGAGTCAGAGTCTAAATCCAAAGTGTGCATACTCATAAGTGATGGTGATAACACTGCCGGTAATATAGACCCCATTACTTCCGCGGAGTTGGCCGCTGCCTATAATATTAAGATTTATACCATTGTAGTGGGTAAAGAAGGGATGGTACCGTATGGCAAAGATTTTTTTGGCCGCCCTCAAATGGTAGAGAACACCGTAGATGAAACTACGATGCGCAAAATTGCTGAGCTGGGAGCTGGTGAATTTTTTAGAGTAACAGATAACGAAGCATTAAAAAACGTCTTCAAACGCATTGACCAGTATGAAAAAGCAGAGATTAAAGAAAACCGCTTCAAAGACACCTCTGACTTTTATTTTATCTATTTAAAATGGGCTATTCTACTATTTTTAGTAGGGTTACTATTAAAGTCGTCCTTCCTTAGCAATGTGTTGCAGGATTAACCATCGCTCCATTTAAAAAATATTGCTTTGCTAAATTTGTAAAGTAAGATAGGTTGATTCATTGAAACATTATTAAAATCTCGCCTCCGGAGTTAAATCCAACAATTCTAGTCACTAAAAATTAATAGTAGGAATTAAAAAACATCCAATTATTAATTTTAATAAAGTCCTATTATCTTAGTGTATCAACTGAATCCAATTGAGGACTGTAGCCTTATGTATGATTCTGGGGCTACTAGCCGGCCCTGTCTACACACAAAGTGTTTCCACACTAATGGGCGCACGCCAAGCCGGAATGGGTTACACTTCTTCATCTTTAGGCGATGAATGGAGTCTCTTCAATAACATTGGAGGACTGGGTAAAATCTCGCAAAAAAGTACTGGTTATTCGTATGAAGCGGTGCCTTCCTTAATTGGTGCCAATCGCATGGCTGCCATATTTAATGCACCAATAAAATGGGGGGCAATCGGAGTTGGTGTTTATCGTTTTGGAGATGCCGTTTACAGCGAGCAGATGATCTCCGCTGGTATTGGAAACCAGTTTGGAATTACCTCTCTTGGTCTAAAGTTCAACTATATTCAATACAGGGCTGAAGGCTTTGGAACACACAGTATAGTATGCATTGACTTTGGAGGCATCACGCAGTTGACTGAAGAACTAAGTATAGGCGCGTATGTTACAAATTTAACGCAGTCTTCATTACCAACGCAAGATGGAGATCGCTTGCCTACCCAATTAGTAATTGGCATTGGCATTAAGCCAAGCGAAAAAGTTATCCTTTCTACAGAAATACAAAAAGAGGTAGACTTCAAACCCACCTGGCGTGCCGGTCTTGAATATTCCTTTTATCAAAACGTGTTCTTCAGAACGGGGTATCACTTCACTCCACAAAAGGCATTTTTTGGATTAGGATTTAAAAAAGGAAAACTAAAAATTGATTATGCGATTCAATTTAATCCATTGATAGGCACCGCCCATCAGGCCTCCGCTATTTATTTGATTCCAGCCAAGAACAAAAAATGAAAGGAATTTTTAGTACGGCTATAATTGTTTACTTCATCGCTACAAGCTTATGCGCTCAAGACTATCCGCGCAAAGATATTAACGCTGCTGCGTTGGCTGATGAAATATTTGCTTTACAGGATTTAGATATCAACTACCAGGACTTATATGAAAACTATTTGCAACTTCTTTCTAATC
>JANPBK010000144.1:0-11181 GCA_031430395.1 Cyclobacteriaceae bacterium | reverse complement strand
CACATTTATTCCAGAGGATCCTTCTCCCACGGTTTTTACACCTGGTAAAGTAAGCGCAACTTGTAGGATATCATTTTCTCCTAAAATTTTGGGTACATTCTTAATTGATTTCATATCCAAAATGGATTTGCCCATTTGATTATTTGTCACGTTTGCATCTCTTTCTGATTCAATAACTACCTCTTTAAGCGAGATAATATCTTCTTCCATCGAAATGTCCAGTTTGCCTTCTGAATAAAGTATTATACTTCTTTTTTCTTCCTTCATACCGGTAAACTGTACTATAAGGGTATAGGGTCCAACCGGAGCTGACAGTGAGTAGAAGCCTGCCGTATTAGTACCTGTTCCAATGTTTGTTTTTTCTAAATATACTTGGGCTCCTAAAATCGCCTCATTCGTTTTTTTCTCCTTAACAAATCCAACAATAGTGGTGTAATTTTTTCCTGATGGTTTTTTGACACCAATCTCGATCGTTTTATTTTCAATTTTCTTTTCTGTTTGATCGATTGGGATGTCTTCTTTGTTGAATGAATAGTTTAAAGAGGGATTTGGTAAACCAGTTTCTCCTAAAAAAAAGGTTGGATCAAGGCCTACCAGAATAGGTGTGTTATTAGTAAAAATTACTTTATAATTATCAATGTAAAATCTGATTTTTGTATTCTTTAGTTCCGTTTTTAATATTTCAGGAACACCAATTTTACGATTTGGTAAGTTGATCCGGATCGAGTCAATCCATTCATTCATATAGAAAAACTTGTAAGCAGTGCTATCTTCTACCTCCTTAATAAATTGAATCAAAGGAATTCCTTTGGCCACCTCAGAGTGATCCTGCGAACTGATAAAAAAAGTTCTTGTCAATAAATAAATTAGAATTGTTATCCTCTTCATTGAAAATGACTAATCATCTAAAATTGAATTACAAAAAGAAGCAACAGCAACTAATTCCGTTTCTACCATTTTTCTGGTTTTGATTTTTCGATGATGTATAAATTCTAAAATAACTTGTTTATGAGTTTTTTTTAATTGAAAGAAGTCCCTATATTTTGATAGCCATTTCCATTGACCGTTATAAATTAAATAGTACTTATCTCTTGTCTTATATTTTCGTTGCCGATCTTCAACAAAGGATATTTTGGACCTTTTGCTGACAAGTGATAGATTTTTATTTTGGTAAAGCACATCATAGAAATCTTGGTTGGCTTTCGAGGAGATATTGTTTGTCATCTTCTGAAATTGATGTCCCTGCAAACTAAAGGATTGAATCCTATTTTTGTCCAGCTGCAGCATAGCGAAAAGGTTTGATTTGTTTTTAATGCGTAATACCAGTACGTCACTATAGCAATCATAGAGAAGAGGCACGTTATAGTAATCCATCTCATCGATTCGCAATTTTTCATTAGTTTCTTTCAAGGAACCAAAAAATGGATTTGTTTTGAATCCTTGAAATGGTATAAAATATTCAGGACCATTAATCAAACCACTATTTTCTTGTCCAATGATATTGTCAAACCAAATTTCTTTTTGGCTATAATTAAATTGTGTTTGAGAAACACAATTCGTTGTGTAAAGGAAAATTGGAATTGCACATATTTTAAAAAACAACATTGATGAAAATATTTGTAAACACTATAAAATAATATGGTAAGATAGCTGAAAAATCGAAACTTGAAATCTAATTGGTTAACGGCATTAATATATTCGAGATGTCTAGTTTCGTATCCTTCTCTATATTGCGATTAAATAAGTAGCGAATATGGACATAATTGAAATAATTGAAGAAGCCTGGAACAACCGAGATCAATTAAAGCAGCCTGATACGCAGGCAGCTATACGTGAAGTAGTTGAGCAGCTTGATAAAGGTACGTTACGCGTAGCTGAACCAGACGGTGAAAATTGGAAGGTAAATGAATGGGTGAAGAAGGCGGTTATCCTTTACTTCCCGATCCAACAGATGGAGACAATCGAAGTGGGTCCCTTTGAATTTCACGATAAAATTGCATTAAAGCGAGGATATAAAAATTTGGGTGTTCGGGTAGTTCCGCATGCCATCGCCAGGCACGGTTCATTCATCAATAAGGGGGTAATCCTGATGCCTTCGTATGTAAACATTGGGGCCTATGTTGACGAAGGGACAATGGTAGATACCTGGGCCACCGTAGGAAGTTGTGCACAGATAGGAAAGAACGTTCACTTAAGTGGTGGAGTAGGAATTGGAGGAGTTTTGGAGCCGGTCCAAGCCGCACCGGTAATCATCGAAGACAATGCTTTTATCGGCTCTCGATGTATCATCGTGGAGGGCATCCGAATTGGTAAAGAGGCGGTGCTCGGTGCCAATGTAGTTTTGACAGGCAGCTCTAAAATTATTGATGTAACCGGATCTAAGCCAATAGAGTATAAAGGGTATGTTCCTCCACGTTCAGTGGTAATCCCGGGCTCCATTCCGAAGCTATTCCCGGCTGGCGAATTTCAGGTGCCATGTGCATTAATCATCGGAACAAGGAAAGAAAGCACTGATAAAAAGACTTCCTTGAATGACGCTTTAAGGGAAAATAGTGTTTCAGTTTAGAATGGCACAGCCTTTGTCATTACCAATTGGTAGTACTAAATTTGAATTATGCGCTGGATAATTACGTTATTAGTTGCTTTCATCAGTCTTGCCTTTATACAGGAAGATCATTCCACTTCCAGGAAAAGTACGGCCATTTCAAAAGGTGAGAAGCTTGAGTATCGAATGTATTTAGGAATTTTCACCGTAGGCAAAGGAATCACCACAGTAGACAAAACGACTCATCGAAGAAATGACAGATCTTGTTATAAAGTAGATGCCTTTATGGAAACATCGGGCATGGCTACTTGGATATCTAAAGTCAACGACAATTGGGGAGCATATATTGACTCTGCCGAAATGATCACGCATGAATCCTACCGAAAACTACAGGAAGGAAAATATACCTTAAATGAGATTATCAAGTATGATCACAATCAAGACAAAGCATTTGTGCAGGTTGCTGATAAAATAACCGGCAAGTTTGGAGAGCCAAAAGAATATGCAACACCTGATAATGTACGTGATGTCGTAGCTGGATTTATGTATTTACGGGTGATTGATTTTTCAAAATTTAAAATGCGAGATACCATTTCTGTGTCAGGATTTTTTGAAGATAAATCGTATAACTTTAAGATCCTCTATTTTGGTAAGGAAGTGGTTAACACAGAAATCGGTAAAATTCCCTGCTATAAACTGGTGCCCGTGATGCCGGACAATTCGCTTTTTCGTGGCGAAAACTCTGTGACAGCATGGATTTCAGCAGATGGAAACCAAATCCCCATAAAAGTTGATGCCAAAATGTTCATTGGCCATGCAGGAACCGAGTTGGTCAATTTTAGGGGCCTGCGAAATCAACTTAAAATTGTTCGATAAGAAGAGTCTGAATTACTCTCTCAGTAAAAAGACAAGATCTATCAAACACGTTATGATTACTTCTTCCCCATCAAATATTTTTTAGGAGTTACCCCAAATTTCTTTTTGAATGCCGCAATAAAATGGCTAGGGTTTGTATATCCGATTTGATACGCCACTTCATTCACTTGGTATTTTGCAGAGTCCAAGAGAATTCTCGAGTGATCGAGTTTATGATCAAGGAGAAACCCAAAAACAGTATTGCCATAGATTTCTTTAAAGCCTACTTTAAGTTGGTAATCATTCAGGCCGGAAATTTTGGCAAGCTCTTTTAGATTTGGAGGTGTTTCAATATTCTTTAAAAGGTATTCTTTGGCATGTTTAATTTTTCGAACCGTTTCTTCGTCATTCAAGAAAGGACACGTTTCGGTGTCAGGAAGTCGATTGGAAAAATAAAGGCTTAAGAGCTCATAAAATTTGCCTTGGTAGAATAGCTTTTGAGCACTTTCGCTGAGCTGTGTAGTAAGAAGTTGATTTAATACAAGCAATATGGAGGAGGGGATATCACGCTCATCATAAAATTTTCGATTACTGTTTTCCGGTTTGAGCAAAGGAAGCGCATCGTGAACAAAAAGTTTATGCAAGCTATCTAACGAGATGGTCATGAAAACCATTTTGGATTGCGCTGCTAAGTGAAGTTCAAAGGGAAGATCCTTGTCGGGATTATAAAAGAAGTAATTTTTGCCTTTTATGATTTCTCGTATATAATGTGGGCCAAAAGTGAACGTTGCATTTCCTTCTAAACAAAAATAGAAGTGAATTATGCCTTTCAGTATTAGGTTGTCTATTTGGTGCGGCTCGTTGCTTTTATTCTCTGAAATAAGCAGCGATAAATCGTCTTTTTCAAACAGAATTCTGATATCTCCTTTTTGGGTATTTTTATCGATCGATTTGGATTGTTGAATATTCATCATGTAATTAAATGACATAAGTCATCTTTTAAAATTACGATTATAGGCCTTTTGTCGTCAAAAATACTCAATTATGATGATATGACATGATTTGGCATTAATTATACTTTATTGGGTATTTTGTTGGAATCACTGCATTCATATTTGCGTCATTAATGAAGCGAGGAATCTGGTTGTCAGTTTTTGTAATGGCTATTATTGGATTGTCCAATGTTGGGGTTTCTGCGCAAGAAGGGGAAATAGACACTCTTCAAAATCATCCATTAGAAGAGGTGGTAGTTACGGCAACTCGCAATGAGCGTACACTGGGTGCTTTGCCAATGCCAATTACACTCATAAAGAAGGATTTGATCAAAACGATGGGTTCCGTTCGGCTCAATGATATTCTTACAGAGCAAACGGGGCTGGTGGTAGTGCCTCAAGTAAATGGGCAAGGAAATGGAATTCAAGTTCAGGGCTTTGATCCCGATTATACATTGATACTGGTAGATGGTGAGCCTATTGTTGGTCGCTACACGGGTTCATTGGAGTTAAGTCGGCTGTCAGTTGGCAATATTAAACAAGTTGAACTGGTAAAGGGCCCCTCTTCGAGTTTGTACGGATCAGATGCTTTAGCTGGCGTAATAAATATAATTACAGAACGACCTAACTCCAATCAGGGAAATTTTTCTGCACGTTATGGCGCCAACAATACATTGGACCTCAGCACGAGCGGAACACTGGTGAATAAAAATTTAGGCGTTTATGCATTTGCTAATCGCTATAGTACCGATGGATACGATCTTTCCCCTCAAAATGACGGCAAAACTGTGTCGCCATTTTTTAACTATACGTTGGGGTCGAGAATAACTTACAAGATAAGCGATAGAACGGATGTGAGTTTAGGCCTTAGGTATTTTTCTGAGATTCAGGATTTTGACTTTGATGTATTGACGAATGGTATTTCGTATAAAACCAACGGAGAAGGAAAAGTAAGAGATTGGAACATTAATCCGGTTGTGACGCATCGATTTAACTCTAACTTAAAAGCAATTGGAAGATTTTACACTACCCAATATGGTACCAGCACTATTTTGAAAAGAGCTGTTGATGATGTCGTTACCTACAGAGATAATTTCGATCAAAATTTTACGCGTTATGAATTAAATGGAGAATACTTTTTTAATGAGCAAAACATATTGACGATGGGAGTTGGGAATACGGTGGAATCTGTCATTACTTCTCGATACAACGATCAATTAGAAAGAAGACAGCGAACTTATTACAGTTTCGTTCAGCATGAATGGATGCCGATCAAACCGTTAACAATAATTGGTGGCATTAGATATGATCAGAATTCATCTTATGGAGAGCAGTTTAGTCCCAAGCTTTCTATTCGTCTAGAAATAGCGAAGGGGATTTCGCTCAAGGGCTCTTTCGGGTTTGGATTTAAGGCACCTGATTTTAGACAACTCTATTTCAATTTCACAAATCAAGCCGGTGGTGGTTATATTGTTTTGGGAACGGAAGTAATCAAAGAAAAGTTCGATGAATATATCGCTCTGGGTCAAATCCAACCTGGCACCGTGGACATTTCACAGTATACGTCATTGCAACCCGAGCGATCAAAGTCGTTCAACTTTGGTGGAGACATTCAACTTTCTTCCAAACTAAAATTTACAACAAACATCTTTTATAATCTGGTTAGTAACTTAATAGATAATAGACTGGTTGCTACGAATTCTCTCAACAAAAACATTTATAGTTATGTAAATGTTAATCGGGCGGTCATGAAAGGGGTTGAAACAGATATAAGCTATTCACTGGGTAATAAATGGTCTTTATCTCTAGGGTATCAACTTCTATATGCGCTGGATGAAGATATTGTTGATTTGGTTTCAAGTGGAAAAAAATTCTGGAAAGACCCGATTACACAAGAAACAAGACAACTAAAACCGAGTGAATATTTTGGACTCTATAACCGTTCTCGTCATTCAGGAAATTTTAAAATATTTTATAGAGACAAAGCAAATGGGATTGAAGGTAGCCTTCGAGTTATCTATCGAGGTAAATTTGGAATAGGAGGGTTGAGTGGAAATATCCAAGGAGAATCCGTTTCTCCATCGGAACGAAACGGTAATGGGCTTTTGGATGATTATGATTTTTTTGTAAATGGCTATGCATTGGTAAATCTTTCAGTGGCAAAGACTATTAAACGGGTTCGTTTTCAAGCTGGCGTAGATAATTTATTTGACTACACGGAACCAATTTACATCCCTAATATACCTGGTAGGCTTGCCTATTTAAGTATTGGACTTTCAATCAATAAAAACAACTAATAATTAATTACTATGAAAAAAATCGCAATTCTTATTTCACCCTTTCTTCTTTTCACCCTGTTTTTTATCACTGCCTGCTCAAATAATGATCCGGCACCAGCAGTATTATCAGCAATTACATTTAAAGACTTGAATGCAGATTATGCGCCTCTTGTCTTTAGTTCTGATCCGGCTGTACCACCCACCAGACCTGCGCAAAAAAGGAAATTCACTTTTTTTAGTTTTAAAACTGGACAAGTTATAGTTATATCAGATAGTAGTAAGAGTACCGCTTGGGATATTGGTTTCCGTTCTACCTCTATAATTGTGAATGGTGGTACGAGTGGCCCGGGAGTTGGTGGAGTGATCGTTCAACAAGGAATTTTTGCTGATGTTAAAACAGCTCCATTAACCGGCTACGTTCAAGATAATTATAATTCCATTACTAAGGCGGGTACTTTTGCTATCTCAAGTAGTCCATTGGCAACGGGCGCAACGGCAACTAACCAATGGTGGTACAATGCAGGAACTAATCAATCTACCATTGTCTCACCGATAGCCGGTCAAGTTTTCATTATTAAAACAGCGGATGGGCGATATGCCAAAATGGAAATAACCAGTTACTATAAAGGGGCGCCAGTCACGGTTAATAATCTTTCGGATTTAGATCGTTACTATACTTTTCGATATGTTTACCAGCCGGGAAACTCTGCTAGTTTCTAATCATTGAAGTATTGAATACCCTGCTTATGCGGGGTATTCTCATTTATAATTTATGAAGTATAGAATAACCTTCCTACGTTATGTAGGTATTTCTGAAGGTATTTCCTTTTTGGTATTACTCCTCGTTGCCATGCCGCTCAAATATTACTTTGGCTGGCCCATGGCTGTGAGCATCGTAGGATGGATGCATGGAGTATTGTTTATGGCTTATATTCTTGCGGTATTTCTGGCGATTAAAGGCATGCGGTGGAATTGGTTTTCGACAGGCGTGGCGCTGGCTGCTTCGTTTATACCTGCAGCCACATTTATGTTGGATAAATCATGGAAAAAAAGAGAGGAAGAATTGGAAGTAATGATCTAAAGATAATCTCCTGGAGCTCGGCTTATTGAGACAAAGAAAAAAAAGAAGTGGGCCCTGCTGGGAACGATCCAGCGACCCTCAGATTATGAGTCTGATGCTCTAACCAGCTGAGCTAAGGGCCCCAAAACAAGATGCAGTTGTACAATCCTGTTAATGAAAGTGCAATTTTACATATTTGTGGCTTACTACGCAATGAATGATTCAAGAGGGGATCAAAAATATAATCTTCGACCTGGGCGGTGTCATCCTTGACTTAGATGTGGACAGGACGTATCACCAATTTTCTAAACTTTCCGGAAAGCCTGTCCCTCAACTGAAAAAGGAGATGGCAGAAGTTACTTTCTTCAATGAGTATGAGCGAGGAAACATCAATGATGAGGACTTTAGAAATGAGCTTGGTCGCTTTTTGAGATCGAATGTTTCTGATCGGCAAATAGACGAAGCATGGAATGCGATGTTGGGGTCGCTTCCACAGGCAAGAGTAGATTTGCTAAAAAAAATCAATGGCAAAATCAGGATATTTTTACTTAGCAATACAAACAACATCCATTTACAATGTTTTACCAAGATTGCTGAAGATACCCTTGGCTCTTCAACATGGGGTGATCTATTTGAAAAAACTTACTACTCTCACCTCTTAAAAATGCGTAAGCCAGACACTGCTATTTATAGTCACGTACTCAATGAGAATAATTTACTGGCTGGCGAAACCCTTTTTTTGGATGACAACCTCGCTAACTTGCAGGGCGCAGCTTCCCTTGGTATTCAAACTTTTCATATAAATCACCCGGATCTACTTTTTTCCCTTTTCGATGAACCAAAAACTTAAAAGTTATCTCCTCCATGCAGGTCTTTTCATTTTGACTTTCATCACCACAACATTAGCGGGTGCCGAATGGACGGCCGGTAAATCTATCTTACATATTACAGAAGAGGGAGATATTTTTAACGCTGCCTATTCCTGGCAGGATTTTGCAAGCGGATTACCTTATTCCATTTGCTTTCTCTTGATCTTAACAGCCCATGAATTTGGCCATTATTTTATGGCGGTCTATTATAAAGTGAGAACTACACTGCCCTATTACATCCCACTACCTCCGTTGCCATTAATGCTGGGAACATTAGGCGCACTGATCCGCCTCAAGAGTCCGATTCGATCGAACCAACAAAATTTTGATATTGGAATAGCAGGCCCATTGGCAGGGTTTGTAGTTTCCATCGGTGTTCTGCTGTATGGATTTACGCATTTGCCGCCTGTCGAATATATTTTTCAATTCCATCCTGAATATGAAAGATTTGGGCTGAATTATGCTGCCTATGTGTATGCGCCTGATTTTATGCCGGAGGGATCCGTAGACATCATTGTTGGCAAGAACCTTCTTTTTTTATTCCTTGAAAAATTTGTGGCAGACCCATTACGGATGCCGAATGCGCATGAGATTATCCATTACCCATATTTGTTTGCAGGCTTTCTGTCTTTAATATTTACAAGCATTAATTTATTGCCAGTAGGGCAATTAGATGGTGGCCACGTATTATATGGACTTGTAGGGTTCAAATTACATCGCACCATTGCATCGGCAATTTTTATTGGATTTATTTTTTATGCGGGCATTGGCTATGTGTCTCCTTTTGAGCCATTGGATAAACTCATTTACGAGATTCCCCTTTTTGTAGCCTTTTTATTTTTCGCGTTGCGAGGCTTAGGATTGAATACTCGTGATACCGTGCTGGTCGCGTTGGCCATCTTTACCATTCAATATATAATCGTTACCATTTTTCCTCATTTTCATGGATACTCCGGATGGCTTTTGTTTGCTTTTGTGATAGGGCGTTTTGTAGGGATTCAACATCCTCGTTGTGAAATTGAATTACCACTTACGCAAAATAGAATCCTATTGGGTTGGTTTGCCTTATTGATATTTGCGCTATGTTTTACGCCTGATCCTATCCAATTAATTGAACACGTTAAGGCCGCACCATAATTTTCTCATGATGCCAGACCTTATCAAAATAGCGAACCAAGTATAACCCTGAAGTTGGATGGGTAATTATTATTTCCTTTTGATTGAATTGATCGTTGAATTCAAAGGCAACATCATTGCCGGAAAGATCATATAACTTTATTTGGCTTGCCTTATGAGATAAATAAAATGAACGTTGGGTGGGGTTTGGATAAGGGATAGATGAGCTTACATCGGCTACGGCCGTTACAGGATTTGGCGGAGTTCCAAAGACAGGGCGAATCATAAGACTTCCAACCAAAGAAATATTTTGTTCCCATTGCCCGGCTACATTCACAAACATCTTATCACCTGAATTGGTGTTACGGTCAAGACCAATGGCAATTACAGCGGAAGAGTTTAGCTTCCATCCTACATAAAATTTGTTTAGCACAGGTACTCCAATGGGGATTGGGACTCGTAAGAACTTATTCTGATTACTTCGTTGAATTGTTAAGTTTTGGCGGTGAAGATAATCAGATTCGTTTCCGGTTAGTGCAGACATGATATGGAGCTGAACATTTTGGTTGGAGTCATCTCCAAATTTTGGAAAATAGAGATCCATTGCAACAATAGTATCCGGTAAATTTGATACCATATCAAACTGATACGCGAGTTGAGTACCTACTCCCGTTATTTTAGCTCCGTATTCGGCAATGCCGTCATCATAGGCGTAGAAGTCTGAAAGTAAAAAGGTATTTTTTATTGTGTCGTTATGTCTGAAGTCTATCGGTGAAAAGATGGAAGGGTCATAGTCTCCGCTATTCGTGATAAGTAGATTGTCTTTTGTCGTGAGGCGAATCTTCATTTGAATGGAAACTGAATCTGCATTTTGATCAAAAGCATTTGCCGGTGGCAAATTTACCAATGAAAAAGTACCCCGTTGAAGACCCAATAAACTTCCATCAGGTTGTGCATTATCCAGAGGTAATTCAACAGAATCTATCCGGGTGTTGGCTTTGTAAGCTAAAATTTTAGCTGATGAAAAATGGTTAAGGGGCTGGTCATTACCAATACGCAAATTATATGCATTGAAAGTTGGTTGGGTAATGAGTGTTGGGTTAGCGAAAAAGTGTTTGAAAGGTATAGACCAATATGGCTGAAATAGAGAAGTAAGTAAAGAAGTAATTGTTCGATCAGGGTATGATAGATCAAGTAACGTTCGCCCTTGATTAACATACACATAATCTAAATTCCATGTGTCGTATGGTCCTGAAAGTCTTCCAAAATTCTGAAAACGGAATTGAAAATCATTGTGAAAATATTTATCGCCATCAATAGGCAAAATGATTTGTACAAATTCATCATTTTTTAAAGTCCCATTGTTATCTATTTCCCAGACTGCTTCCCATTGACCTAAATTGTTTTTGAAAAGGAGTGTAAGTTTGTCACCCGGCTCAGGGGCCTCTCCGTTCCCTGCAAATTG
>JANPBK010000143.1:0-1541 GCA_031430395.1 Cyclobacteriaceae bacterium | reverse complement strand
ATGCAAAAATTGTCGAGATGGACTGGAGCAATATTGCGAAGAAGGAATGACCGGCACTTACAACGCATATGAGCGCGATGGAAAGACAATTGCGCACGGTGGCTACTCTTCACAAATTGTGACGGATCAGAAATACGTGTTGCACATTTCTGAAAAATTGGATTTGAAGGCGGTAGCTCCTTTGCTATGTGCGGGTATCACCACCTATTCTCCTCTTCGTTATGCGAAAGTGGGCAAAGGAACAAAAGTAGGGATAATTGGTTTAGGAGGATTAGGTCATATGGGATTAAAATTTGCGGCATCATTCGGAGCAGAAGTAACATTAATTAGTTCGTCCGCTTCCAAAGAAAAAGATGCGAAGCGATTGGGTGCTCATCACTTCCTCCTTTCCTCAGATGTAAAAGAAATGAAAAAATACAGCAGCTACTTTGATGTGTTGCTGAATACAGTGTCTGCTAATCATGACTATTCGCCCTACCTAAAGTTACTTGGACTAAATGGCACAATGTTAATCGTGGGAATTCCAGCACAAGCACCTGCGGTTCGCCCATTTGACATTTTAACCAATCGCAGAAGCATTACCGGTTCTTCGATAGGTGGCATCAAAGAAACACAGGAGATGCTGGACTATTGTGCAGAGAAAAATATTGTGTCCGATGTGGAATTGATCCCCATTCAGGAAATCAATGCTGCCTATGATCGGATGACGAAGAATGATGTGCGTTATCGTTTTGTGATTGACTTAAAGAGTTTGGGGTAATCTATTTCAGACCTTATTCCTCTTCACCAAATATCCAAATAACGAAGCCGTAAAAAACATGAGTAGGCTGTACAAGGCAGCGGGTACACTCATAAGTGAATTGTTCAACACACTTAACGCAATGAAGATCGCCAGCGTACCATTGTGGATTCCTATCTCCATGCCAATAGCAATGGCTTGCTTCTTCTCCACTCGCCAAACTTGTGGAAGGTAATAACCTAGTCCCATACTCAACAGGTTAAATACTAATACAGGAATTCCAATTTCACCAAAGTGCGTAGTCAGCATAACCCGCTCGCGATAGAAAGCGGCCACAATTATTAAAAAAAGAAATACAGCTGAAAATATTTTTACGGGTTTGTCCATCTTAGCCGCAAACGCTGGAACCTTACTTTTCAGAATCATTCCCAATGTGACCGGCAACAATACAATCATAAATACCTCTACTACTTTAGTGAACTGCATCGGCACGTATTGATCAGAGGTCATGAAATAACCCAACGAAAAATTGACCACCAAAGGCAATGTGAACAAAGTAAGTACACTATTCACGGCTGTCAACGTGATGTTCAGTGCCACATCGCCATCTGAAAGGTGACTGTATAAATTAGCTGTTGCTCCTCCGGGGGAAGCCGCGAGCAACATTAATCCTACGGCTAACGCAGGCTCGAGCCCAAATATCTTCGCCACAAAAAAACAAATGGCAGGCAACAACACCATCTGGCATATCAATGCAATCGCTACTGCTTTTGGATACTTGATGACTCTTTTAAAATCCTCG
>JANPBK010000142.1:0-1951 GCA_031430395.1 Cyclobacteriaceae bacterium | reverse complement strand
ACTTAATTGCTCTACCTTCACCATGGTTTTATCCCAAAAAGGCCAGAAATCTACCGGGATGGCACCCATATCAACTTTATTAAATTGGCCATTGGCAACGATATTATTATCACTCACATGTGGTTTTGAATCAACCAAACTCGCCCAGCAGGTGCAGCATTCGCATGGTTTTACATAATCCAGTTGATCTGTTCTGGGATTATAAACGTACCCGCTGCAGACTCTTGGATCTTTCTTAGGTGGTGGTGGTGGATCGTTTAGTCTTTGTGTTAAAATGATGTGCAACTCAGGAGAAGTGATGACTTTATAAGTACCTGTCAGCTTCCAAAGGAAATGATTATCCCCTTGTGGCTCTCCCCGTGAATTCATAAAAATTTTAAATTGATAGCCACTGACACCTTCCAGAGAAACATTTTTTTGAAATTCATAGTAGATGCTATCCACAGTGCCTGCCGGATTGATTTTTTCAGGAGATGATTCGTAAATTTTATTGTCAAAGGTTTCTATTCGTAAGGTATACACTCTACCTATTACACCCCGAATGCCCGTTGGACTGGTTTGATAAATGCCTGCTTTGATTTCTGTGAGTGTTTCTGAATTTCCAACATTGTCAAAAATGGTAACCGCTTTGGCAGATACGGTAGGAGGGAATAAAAGATTATTGAGTTTTTGTGTTCTTGTGATTTTTACGGTATAGGGTCCCGGGGCATCCGTGATTCGTCCATCCACCACCAATTGTAAATCGGAATCCGGTATGTTAAAGTCAAATCGATCGATGCAGGAACCGATAGAAATTAAAATAATGAATAAGGACAAATGCTTCATCATTTTTTCACTGGTTAATTCCAATCGATCGGTTTTTGTGTAGTGGAATGAGCAAAGGCAAAGATACAAGATTCACGAATGATAAAGGTGTTAGGTGGTGGATCCCCGGGCTTCAGGGGTAACCCAGGGCCTAAGCCAGGCGGGGGTGGAATAATACCCGGTCCTAAGGGTAATTCTTTAGCCGTTAAAAAGAGTATTTTTTTTGAAATCGCCCCGGCATAAAAGAGCCCTTGAACTTCTTCATTTCCATTTTTCAAAAAGATATTTGAAGTTGCTTTGCCGATGGCTGGTTGGAAAAGGCCGGTAGCTCCCGCCTTTTGATCTTGGATGGTTTTCCAATAATCAAAAGCTTTTTTGGAGATACTGATTTGCTCCACATTGACCATTGTTTTATCCCAAAATGGCCAGAACTCAACCGGGATAATTCCAACATCTATTTTTTTAAAATTTCCATTCACCACAATTTCCTGATTGCTTACTCTGGGGCTGGTTGGAACCAAACTGGCCCAACACTCGCAGCACTCGCAGGGCTTTACATTGTCTAGCGTAAGTGTTTTACGGTTCCATATATACCCACTGCAGGGCCTGGGGTCAGGTATAATCAACTCTCCATCTCTTATAAAGTGAAGCTTCGGAGACGTAATTACTTTGTACGTTCCAATTAATTTCCAGAGGAATAAGTTTTCGTTCTCTGCTTCTCCGCGAGCGTCCATAAAAACCCTAAATCGATATTGAGTTGGCCCACTTTCTGGATTGTACTGTTCAAAATTGTAATAAATACTGTCGATCTGCCCTGCGGGCTTAATTTTTTCAGGGATGGACTCGTAGGTCTTGCCATCGCGGGTTTCTATCCTCACAAAATACTCTCTCCCGATAACACCTCTTATTCCGGTAGCATTTGTTTGATAGATTCCTGCATCAATTTCTTTCAATATTTCTGCATTGCCCAAATTATCAATAATAGTAACCGCCTGGGCAGATACTGTTGAAAAGGGTGTGAAGTCTACTAATTTTCGTGACCTGGAAAGTTTTACTGTATAGGGGCCCGGTGCATCGCTAATAAAGCCATCCACCACCAATTGTAAGTTTGTGTTTGGGGCCGATAACTCAAACTTATCGATGCATG
>JANPBK010000141.1:0-7799 GCA_031430395.1 Cyclobacteriaceae bacterium | reverse complement strand
ATTTTAGTTTGTTTTTTCATGGTTTCTTAGTTTTAGTTGTTTTATGCAGCTTAATACCAAGCCTCGCACCTAAATCACCCGCTGGAAAACAAAAAAGCGAACCATTTTGTAGTTCGCTTATTAAATATCCAATGGCACACTTAATTCAAGTTATCCTTACCCTTTCGCGCCTGCTCCAGGCACTTAAATTTTTGGTTCTGCGCATTATGTTTGTTCGAATACCCAAATTCCTTCGTGACAGTATCAATATTCTTTTCGTCATAAAAAATGGCTTTCAAGAGCGTGATACACTTATTCGTAATCATTTTAAAGACGCCTACTATCTTGTTGGAGTTAGCATGATGAATTTCCTGTTCCACGTCTTCGTAGTCAGTCAGGTACTTTTCATAAACACCAACCTCGGTTTTAACCATTTTATTCGAATCTCGTAAACGCTTTAACCAAAGATTACTACTGATGGCAAAGATGAACGTCTTCAACGAAGAGGTTAAATTAAAATCATCTTTGGGTACTTTTTCCAATAACACGATGATGGTTTCTTGAAAAATGTCTTTCGAATCCTCTTCAGTGCCACTATTTTTTAAGATAAAATTCTTGACAGAAGGGTAGTAAAACTTATATAAAACCTCGTAGGCCATGGTATCCTTCGATTTTAGCCCTAAAAATGTTTCCTGGTCAGATTGGTTCTTTATTTTCATAATTGTTCTATTAATGATAATGATCGCTTGTTACTGTTTATACCAACTATAAAGTTAAAATCACCCGTTTCGCTAATTTTTTTCTTAGCGACCCTTTCCTGTCAATCGTTTATTGTGCAAATACACCATCGCCTCTCTCACAGCTACATCAGGATGTTTAGGATTGAAACCCAACTCATTTCTCGCTTTCGATATATCGAAATCTTGCTGCAAGCCAGAAAACATGGCAATGTCTTTTACACTTAACAAGGGTGCTTTGCCATTTAGTTTACCTCCCAATTCCATAAACCAGGCGATTAAATAAAGTATGGGCTTGGGGACTGCCTTGAGTATTTCAATTTTCAATTCAGGAAGTAGTGCTTGAGCAATCTTAGTGGTCTCTGTTATAGAGGTACTTTTCTCGTTCGCCAAAATATATCGTTCCCCATTCCTTCCTTTTGTGGCGGCCAAAAAACAACCTTCGGCTACATCCTTTACATCTACCCAATTCAGGGTAATACCGGTATCGACAGGTATTTCCTTTTTAAGAATTAAGTCAATAACATTATACGAAACATTTAAACTGCCGAATGATTCGCTGCCAATCATTGCCGATGGTAAAACGGCTACCAACTCAATATTATGTTTCCTGGCCAACTCAAATGCCAGCTTCTCGCCATCATTCTTTGAATTATAGTACATATCCCTTCGGTCAGGATTATGCCCATTGTTTTCCTTTGTTGGGAGTTGCGCATAATTTAATGCAGCAATTGAACTCACATAAACAATTCTTTTTACACCAGCTTCTGCCGCTGCTTCTACTAAGTTTCGGGTTCCTTGAATATTTACATCGTAAATTTCCTTTTTAGGATCTTTTGCCCAAAGCTTAAAAGCTGCGCCAACGGCATAAAACGTTTCTACCCCTTGCAGTGCCCTTGTCAGGGATTGCTTGTCTGTAATGTCGGATTGAACAACCTCACAATCTAACCCAACAAAAGGCTCTCTATTTGAGATATCGCGAACGGAAGCCCTAACAGGAATTCCTTTGCCTATTAGAAGTCTTACTAAGTTGTTGCCCAGGTGTCCGTTTGCACCGGTAACCAATGCTAAATTTTTCTGTGTCATATTTTACTCGTTTAAAATGTTGACACAAAATTCCTTAATAGTTTACCTGAAGCACTTCGCAAATGTTACTTAATGATTTGCTTTCGAATTCTGCTCAAACTCTTTGAATTCATTCCCAAAAAGGAAGCAATGTATTGAAGAGGGACATTCTGTAGAATCTGAGGGTAGTTGCCCATTAGTTTTTGGTATCGTTGTTCGGCCGTTAGTGTTGCCAAGTCTTTTGAACGGTTTTCGTTGTAGGCGATTGACTGCTGAAATACCCTGATACTGAAATCCTTAAAGTTTTCACTTTTTGAGGTTAAAAGATCTAAATTATTTTTGTCTATTCTTAAGAGTTCACACTCTGTAATGCATTCAAGATTATCAGTAGCTATCGTGCGGTTGATAAAATTAAAATAGGATGTAATAAAGCCCGGGGGACAATTAATATGTGATGTTATTTCGTCTCCGTTATCATTGAAACTAAACAGCCGCATATAACCGGAAACAACAAAATACAAGTATTGAGGGATTTTGCCTTCTTCTTCAATAATTCTGCTTTTAGGAAATAGTACAGGTTCAAAATATTCCTTACAAAGGCTAATATCATAGTCAGTTATTTTGCCCTGTAGTCTAACTATTTTTAAAAGCTGCTCGTGCATCCGTTCTTTATCTGATTTTCTTCACAAAGTTGTCTAATTCCCCATTATCAAACAAAACAGGTCCATGTCCAAAACAAAGGATTTTTGGATGCAAATCACAAATTTTCTTTATGGATTCAACGTTTCTTTTCTTGTCTGTAGTAAATGCGTTTGGAGGCTGATCTAGACCAACAAGGGTAGTTAGTAAATTCATATTTACAAGAGCATCTCCAACTATCATCACTCTATCTGTTTCTCTGAAAAAAGAAATATGCCCTCTAGAATGTCCAGGTGTATCTATAACAGTGAAACTTCCAACAGCGTCACCCTCTTTAAGAACGTGTGATACTTTGTGACCTTTCCCTGCCCAATATTTTTGTTGAAATCGTGCTAGCAGACCATTTCTATTAGGGTATTCGTAAGTAACCTTACCCGATTCTGCATTCTCCTTTTCAAGTTCAGATGTCCAAAGAGGAATGTTTAAGGTGTTACATATAAAGTCGCTGCTACCTTGATGGTCAGCATGTGCATGAGTGAGAACGTGTTTAGTTATACCAACGTTCTTAATCATATTTAAAATTTTGCTACCAGAGCTTCTGATGCCTGAATCAATAAGAATATCATCAATTACATAACAATTAATCCCGCTTCTTGGCATCAGTGGAATTTGGAATACGTTTTCAGCTATTTTTTTCATTTAATCTGTTTAAAATTTCAAAATGCATGCAAAGGAAAGTTGAGCCTAGCTATCAATACCACATCCTGATAGTGAACAACAAGTTAACGATTACCAAACCTTCTCCACCTTATCCCCATCTAGAAAAATAGACCAAAGACGGTTGTACGCGTGCACTTTTCTCGTCTTACTTCCTGTTTTGTCAACAGCACTATTTCCGGTATTGACCCACTCAAACTGGCCGCCATACAAATTTGCGACATGAGTATAACCCATCGCTTTTATTTTCTCGGCAATTTTCTCAGACCGCACGCCTATAGAACAATACACTACTATTTTCTTATCCTTCGGAACTCGAGCCAAAACATTGGGGTCGAAATGGTCGTAACCACAATACTGAGCAGTGGGAATATGGCTTACATCAAATTCCTTTTGTTCTCTTGCGTCAAGTAAGATCCTGTCATTCATCTTTTTCAGCGAATCTACGCTGATAGTTGGCACCGAAAAATGGAGCATTGCCCGCAGTGTTTTATCAAGTTTGGGACTTTTACTCCGTGGACGTGTAGTAGGTGTCTGCGCAGTACTCTGAACTATAAAAAGAGCTAAAAAGCTCGCAATCGTTAATTGCTTTATCATCATTATTTTTTTAGTGGATAAATTATTTGACCCAAAAACGTTTTGGGGAATTCTTCCAGTTTGTCGAAACCTAATTTTTCATCTTTGCCTTCATAGGGGATATAAGCCGTGCCAAAGAGATAGTCCCACACAGATAGCGTTAATCCGAAATTGACACCATACCGATTCGAGACGTGCTGGGCATGATGCCATAAATGCATTTGGGGATTGTTGAAAATGTATTTTAAAAAACCCAACGACACGCGGATATTGGAATGATTAAAATGACCCCAGCTTATGGTAAATAAATGAACCAGCAGAAAATCTTGAATCCCAAAGCCGATCATACTGAGGGGTATGAATTCAAGTGTTCGATAGAAAATATTTTCCATCCAATGAAAACGGAGATGTGCCGCAAACCCCATTTCTTCAACACTATGATGCACTTTATGGAATTGCCACATCCAATCAAAGCGATGTAAAAGGCGGTGAATATTCCATTGAATAAAATCGCGTATTAAAAACAGGGTCAGCAATTGTGCCCACATCGGCAGACTTCCTACATTAATGGCGACCAAATTACGCCAACCGAAGACAGCCAAAAGGACATCGTTGAAAGCTGTAGAAACCACATTGGATATGGCAGCATAGCCAACCAATGAAAACAAAAAGAAATTGAAAAACATATAGAAGCTATCCAACCAAAAGTCTTTGCGAATGGCCCCTTGTTCAGTTCGCCAGGGGAAGACAATCTCGAGCAACCAAAAAAACAGCGAGATGCCAATGAGCCAATAAAAATAACTACCCCATGAAGGATGGAAAATTTCACGTACGAAGTAATTCGCATAGTTTTCGTAGGATGTAATGAGTAGTTGGATGTACTTGTCCATGCTAGTTTTCTTAACATCACGGATGTTAACCCGTGAATTTTGAATACTTAATGTTTAATTTTTAGACATTAAAAACCAACTTCACCCCAAATTAATGATGCAAAGATGATACCCTTTGATAAGCCGGGCATTGATCTAGATCAAGAAATGGAGTATTATTCGGCTTTGGACAGCTCTTTTCTAACTCTGCTTAGCGCTTCAGGAGTTACTCCTAGGTAGGAAGCTATCATTTTTTGCGACACTCTTTGAACAATATTGGGGTATGTTTTCAAAAAATGCTGGTAGCGCTCCAAAGCAGAAGCACTCATCAACATAATGACCCTTTTTTGTAAAACAAAGATACGGTTCACCACCGTGTTAATATCAACTTGCTTTTTCCTTTCCTCTTTATCGATAACGGTAATGGTGGAGTCTTCTAAAGCATCAATAAACAACTCACATGGGTCAGTTACCTCACAAAGGTCTGCGATGGTCCAGCCTTCATTTGCAAAAGCAAAAATGTGTTCCTTACCCTTCTCGTCAATAGTGTAGCTTCTCAGCAATCCAGTTTCAACGCCAAAAACTTTAGTATTTAGCTCGCCTGCTCGTTGAAGTACTTGCCCTTTCATTACTCTCATTGCATTCAAAATTCTTTCTTACAATGTATAATAGCCCGTCTTGGAGAGGCTGAAGTTAATTCGATCTCTAAATTACTCTATTTTGAGTTAACGCTAGTTATTTGCCAATGTTGGTGTTCTTCACCAACATGTACGCTAAACATCTTTCATACCAAATCTATCATAGTCTACTTGGTCTTAGACAGTTTATCTCATCTGTTAACCTAGTTCATCGTGTTTGTTAGTGAAGAACACCAACAAATGCAGATGGAATTCTTTTATTGAATCTTGAATAATTGAATAGTATAATCAAGTAATTTTTTATCGCCATACTGTCCATGTCCTGGCACAATGATTTTCACGGTTGAATATTGCTTCCTGATTTTTTCCACTGTCATTGACCAATCGGCCACGTTAGCATCGCCTAAATATCCTTTGCCTGCCTCTAGTTCCTTTATCAAACAGCCGCCAAATAACACCTTCTCGCTCGGAAAATAGCCGACAACATTATCCTTCGTATGCCCTTCTCCAAAAAACTTCACTATTGTATTTTCGCGGCCTACTTTTAAAATGATCGAGTCACTGAAGCTATTTTGGGGAACAATCATTTTGTTTTCAATAGCAAGTTCAATGGTTTTGAAATTGGCGTACGAAGGAATGTTGTTGTCATGAAATGCTTTCAGTCCTCCTAAACAATCATCGTGGAAATGGGTCGGAACAATAGCGTTTATTTTGCAATGAAGTGTTTCTTTTATCCATTTGATTAACTCTTCAGCACTCTTGTCGTTAGTGGGCGTGTCGAACACAATTACTTCATTGCTATTTCTTATGACAAGGCCGTTACATGGCACATTACCAAAATCATTGGTTTGCTTAAAGGAGGTATGCACGAAAGAATTTTCCGCTATTTGGGTAACAATTAAATCCATAGACTTGTAAACCTCTTTGGGTTCGAATGCGTCTCGCTTTTGAGAACTACAATTTATAGTTGTGATTGAGACTGCAATTATTAAAAGAAGATTTATAGTAACTTTCATTTTACTTTTCTGTCTATTGGAATTTCTGTTTACGTCTTTCATTAACTATAAAATTCGTGAAAGCTTTGGATATTGAAGTTCAATTCGCTGGTTGGTGCGTCTAATGCGGCAGCGCTTGTGCGTAAGACTAAGAAGGGAGGAGTTGACATCAGTTCTTTTCCATCTTAGTAAAATACATATACCAATTCCATTCCCATGTTATACCACTGTCGGCTGAAAAAGCCTGGCTCCAAATTGGATTTTCTTTGTCTCTAATGTCCCACCGAAATACAACTATTATTTTCTTACCGTTGAAGACGTCTCCCGTAAAAAAGTGGCCAACATTGTTCTCAAATGAACCTACCACGGCCGGTTGTAATACACCTTCGTTTGAATCAGCCCAATAGATACTCCACAACCTTGTCTTTGGGCTAAAGAGTCTAACAGACATTCCTTCGAAAGGCACACCGTCAAATGTTGCGAGGAAATTATCAATATTGCCAATCCCATTTAGTACTTTATACATTTCTTGTGTGGATTCAAATTCTGTCCATTCGGTGCAGTTATTTAATCGTGTTTTTAATTTCCTGTTATGAAGTTTCCATTTACCTTCAAAAAAGTCGAAGTCGTGTTTTGAAGAAGTGGGTGAAGCAGTAATGTTCAATTGCCCTATGGCGTCAAAGTTTATTTTAGGTATTTCCAATCTCTCTTGAGTTGCCATATTTTTTGATTGTGCTTGCGCGTAAACGAAAAATAAAAATAATAAAATTGTCAGTGAAAGTCTCATCCGTTTAATTTAAAAAGTTTTCACAATACACGGAGTCCCGAGGCGGAGACTCCGCTGCGAGAGAGTTTTTGAGAAGTACAGTTTAAAATTGCTAAAGAGATTACAACTACTAAGAGAGTTTTTATAATAAGCTTCATTTTGTTTTTGTTATTCGACCCGATGAAGTGAGTTGGTTGGCTGCTGGTCTGGAGTTTTGATTGCACGAGATGGTCAGAAAGCAGATGGCGGTAATTAAAATTGATTTGGTCATATTGGAATTAAATTTCGTTGGTGTTTAGCCATTCATTAAACTTCAATGGCACAAACGGGACGCTTGCGCTAGTAGGAGGTATTTGCCGGAACGAAATCATTTTCATTTATACCAAATGCTGCAAAAGAATATATACTCTAGATTATTCATCATCAATTTTAATGTACGATTCAGACCTAATCGGGCTACCCTCTTCTGTAACACCTTCTACTACAATTCTATACCTTCCTGGAAGGTCTGCCGAATAAAATGAAAGTGTTGATTGGCCCAAATCCTTCGATGTAACTACATTAGGATTCCAATAGATAGTGGATCTTATGTCTTTGTTCATGCTATTACTTGCTATTGAATCGCTGTAATCAATACTTTGAAATTTACGACCAGATGAATAGCCTTTTAGTTTTAATAGTTGAAATTTGGGGCTATCATCCCACCAAACGGGTTTTGTGGTTACTGAAATGGCCCCGCCTGAAACAGTAACAAAAAGAATACTGTTAGGATTAACACTATTTAGTGCATCTACAGATGTAGCGGGGTCGGTTCTTAA
>JANPBK010000140.1:0-6462 GCA_031430395.1 Cyclobacteriaceae bacterium | reverse complement strand
GAGATGCCCAGCACTTTGGACTGAGTGGCCCCGCAGGTATTCCAAGGCACAAGAACAGACGTTACAGTCCCTGCGTCTTCGAGGGTTCGGCTTAATAGTTCTGGCTTATAGCCGCGTTTGCGATAAGTTTCTGCAAACATTCTGCCGGGTACGGCAATGGCCATATATTGATCTCCAGCAGTAAGGTTGAAAAAGATGCTTGTCACAGCGGTAGAGGCCACTAGGGAGCCGGTAGAATGTGCCCATTTAATAATCTCCTCGACAATACGTTTCAGCATGCCACAAGATTCCATTACGCCACCAAAAATCATTGCGCCCAGGATTAACCAAATCGTATTCAGCATACCGGCCATACCACCGGATGATAGCAGTTCTGTGATCATCGCATTGTCAGTTTGAATGTTGATGGATACAGCAAAGGCCTTCATGACTGCCACAAAAGCAGATTTGATTGGATCATTATTAATGCCTGAAATTTGAGCGATGACCTGTGGTTGAAAAATAATAGCACAAATACTTCCAAGAAGAGAACCGACCAGTAAGGCAGGAATGGCAGGAACTTTTCGCACAATCATAAAAAGAACTATGGCAGGCACCAGAAATAATATGGGATTAAGATCAAAAGCTTTATCTATGGAATTGAGTACAGATGCTGTATTCGTAACGCCTGAAGTATCGAGCGTGAATCCCCAAACAAAGAAAATGAGTAGTGTTATAATTAATGTTGGCACAGTAGTAATCACCATATATCGGATGTGAGTAAACAAATCGGTCCCAGCCATAGCGGGTGCCAGATTCGTAGTATCTGAAAGGGGTGACATTTTATCTCCGAAGTAAGCACCTGAAATAATAGCTCCGGCAACCACTCCTTCATGGATTCCCAAGGTTTTGCCAATACCCAACAAGGCGATGCCTACCGTAGCCACAGTAGACCATGAACTACCAGTGGCCAGAGAAACAATAGAACAGACAATACAAGCTGCAAATAGAAATATAGTAGGATTCAGGATTTTAAGGCCATAATAAATCATAGCGGGCACTATGCCACTGATTAACCAAGTGCCAGAGAGCGAACCGATCACCAACAAGATCAGCATAGCGCCCATGGCTGAGCTAATGCTTTTGACTATACTTACTTCAATTTCTTCCCAAGAGTGGCCCAGGCGCCAGGAAATGATCCCTGCCACTGATGCTGCCATTATTAATGCGATTTGATTGGGACCATCTGTAGCTCCGGACCCAAAGACAATGACATTAATTGCTAACAGCAAGATTAGAACGAGGATAGGAATAAAGGCAAGTAATAGGGTTGGCCGTTTGGGTTCCTTCATTAAGGCGGTGTTTAGTCGTTCAAGGTAAGAATAAGAGTTGAGGTTATCGTATGAAAGAATTTGGTGATACCATTCACAATCAACTATGGATCGAATAAACGACTCCTCTCGCTTGTAAGTAATCAACAATGAATCGGTAATTACTTTCTTCTTCTCCTAAATACTCAGGTGGACTTATTCCTTTCCGGTCATAAGATCCATCCAATACTAAATTAACCACAGCTGTGCAGGTATAACCTGTCGTCCGCGCCATAGATAAAGTGTTGGTGGATTTTTCTGTTCGATCGAGGAGGTTGTATTCGTAAGATTTTGCTTTTCCTTTTTCTTCGCCTTTCATTCGAATACGCATGACGGTAAACTCTTCTTCTCCTGGTTTCAATTTCCATTTTGGAAAGAGAAGTTTTGCTGTAATATCAATAGGTCTGATTTTAACCCCTTTAACGTCCATTACTTCATAAGAGAAGAAGCCGGTATCACGAAGAACTCGCAGATATTCTATGCAACCCGGATAACGCAACGTCTTTTCAATCATGTTGGGAATGTTGGGCATCGTTTTAATAAGCGAGCGCAACCCATCAGAATTCCATGACTCTAGCGTTCCGACTCCATCAAAATGGATTAACTCAGGATCTGATAATGCTTCTTTTGTCACCATCGCACTATTCTGCACATAACGAGCCGGGCGAATGTATTCTTCGATTACGTCAATAGGAGAGAATACCGCTTTGTATTCATAGGGCCATTCTCGCACAACGGGCAATCCACCTACTAAACATTCATATTCATTGATTTTCATTCTTTTATTGTGATACCCTAAAATGATGTTGCCCATGCCTGGGGCTACTCCACAATCTGTCACAATTGTAACATTTTTGCTTTTCGCTAATTCGTCTAATTGAAAGGGATCTTCAGGAAAGAAGGAAATATCTACCATGTTCTTTCCGGCTTCAATCACTGTCTTTACGGTTTGCAGACCCATAAAGCCTGGTACGGCACCTACCACAAGATCGAATGGTTGAAGGATCGAAGATAAAACTGAAAGATTACTAAAATCTACTACCTGAGTTTTGATCCCGTACTTAGCAACTTCACCCAATGCTTCAGGGTTGATATCGATGGATGTTACATCGTGATCTTTTGAAAGATCAATGGCCATTGCCTTCCCAACTAAACCTGCACCGAGCACGATAACTTTTTTCTTCATAACTTTTCAAAATTAAACTTCTGACTTTTAAACTAATACCATGTTTGACACCGCCAAAATAATGCAAAAAGCAAAACATTCAGCTTTTTATTTAAAAGTACTGAATTGGGCGCTTTATCGGATGGTCCCTTTTAACAAGCCACATGGCTTTCGAATTGTCGAACTAGGTGATTACCGATTAAAGACATTCATGCCATATAAGAAAAGCAATTTTAATCATATTCGTGGGTTGCACGCTTGCGGGTTAGCTACCATTTCTGAGTTTGCTACGGGTTTTCTTTTGCTCAGCAGTCTGGACATGAAAAAGTATCGAATGATATTGCAGCGCCTTGAAGTGAACTATTTGTACCAGGGAAAAATGGATGCGACAGCGGAGTTCGTTATTTCTAAAACATGGTTGGAGGAAAAGGTTATGAATCCGTTGCAACAACAGGATTCAGTCATAGTACCTTGTGAAGTGAAAGTTCACGATCTAAAAGGAAATCAATTGACGACCGGGATCGTATATTGGCAGTTTAAGGAGTGGTCGAAGGTGAAAACCAAAACTTGATGAGTTGACGAGCATTCGTTAGATTTGAATTCAGTACAGGATAAACAAACATGATATGAGAAAGATCGATGCCCTTCTTTCGGAGTATGGCGAAAGCCATCAGAACCCAACCAACAAATTGATTCATTGGATTTGTGTTCCATTAATTTTCTTGAGCCTTATGGGGTTAATTGCCTCCATTCCTTCTGGCTTGTTAAAATCAATTCTAGGTGAAGGGAGTATCTACGCCAATTGGGCTGCCGTCATGCTGGCGATGGCATTGATTTACTATATCACGCTTTCTATTCCACTTACGATAGGGATGTTTCTCTTTGCCCTGTTGTGTTTGTTCCTGATTAATGAAATCGTACTCTTGAACATCGCTCCGCTTTGGGTTGTTAGTCTAAGTATTTTTGTAGCCGCGTGGATAGGCCAATTTTATGGCCATAAAGTGGAAGGCAAAAAACCATCCTTCTTTAAAGATATTCAATTTCTTATGATTGGGCCGGCATGGTTAATGCACTTCATCTACAAGAAAATAGGAATTCCGTATTGATTTTGATTTTACTTACGCTTAACTCCTCGTATCTCATTACCTGAGTGTCAAAAAACAATGATGAGTAATCCTCCTCTCGTTTCAGTTATTTGCCTGTGTTATAATCATGAAAAGTACGTTCAGGAAGCTATTCAATCTGTTTTAGATCAAAGCTATCCGGCCGTCCAACTGATCGTTTTAGATGACGCAAGTACAGATCAAAGTGTTACTGCTATAAGAAGCATGATTGCAAATCATCCCTCTATTAATTTCGTATTACATGAGACCAATCAAGGGTATACCAGATCGCTGAATAAAGCGTTGAGTTATGCTTCCGGTGAATTTATTGTCGACTTGGCTGCGGATGATATTCTGTTGTCGTCTCGAATTGAAGAGGGAGTTAATGCATTGATAAAAGGAGGAACAAAATATGGTGTTAACTTTTCAGATGCAGAAATAATCAACGAACAAGGTATATCAATTGGTTTCCATTCAGATAAGTACCCACATTATACTATTCCTGAAGGAGATATTTATAAAGAAATGATAAGCCGCTATTTTGTTTGTGCTCCCACTATGTTATTTCGCAAAAAAGTAATTGAGCAGTTAGGTGGTTATGATGAGTCGCTCGCTTTTGAGGATTTCGATTTTTTAATTCGTGCTTCCAGAGAATTTTATTTCTGTTATTCTCCCTACGCTTTAGTTAAGAGAAGATTGGTTCCATCATCGATGTCTCAAAAACAATTTAAGCGGGGAGATGCGCAGCGACTATCTACACTGCACGTCTGTGAAAAAATTGAAAAATTAAATAGGACAGAGGAAGAAAGAATGGCTTTAAAAAAACGTATTCGCTATGAATTATTTTTGTCGTTGCGGATGTTTGATTTCAATCTGGCTTTTAATTTCTTGCAATTTTATTTTCGATTATCCTCACCTAAAACCATGCTAGTGTAGCTACCGTACCGGCTAGACGAAATATTTCCGTTTTCAATTCCTTTCAACACCGCACAACCTGGCTCTTTCAAGTGCAAGCATTTAGAACCAAACTTACATTGATTTCTGAGCTCACGCATTTCAGGAAAGTAGTCAGAGATTTCTTGTGGCTCCATTTGTACCAACCCCAATTCTTTAATGCCGGGCGTATCGATAATGAAAGTTTGATCATTCAGTAAGAACATTTCGGCAAAGGTGGTGGTGTGAGTTCCTTTGTTTGAAAAAGCAGATATTTCGCTAGTGGTTTGCTTAATGGAAGGAGAAAGTCGATTCAATAAAGTAGATTTACCAACACCGGAATGGCCTGCAATTAAAGTAACTTTCCCTTCAAGAAGTTCACGCAGAAAATGAAGATCATCCAATTGTGCCGAGATACTTTTACTGGTCACCTGTAACGAACGATATAAATCAATCAATTTTTCTTGTGAGGCTAATTCGTCTTGCGTTAGCAGATCGTTTTTGTTGAAGAGTAACAACTGAGGAATGCGAAAGGCTTCTGCGGATACCAAAAACCTATCAATAAACCCTAATGACGTTCTTGGCTGTTTGAGTGTCGCGATTAATAGTACCTGATCTACATTTGCGGCAAGGACTTGTGCATGCCCAGTTTTTTTAACAGACTGTCGTAATAAATGATTTTTGCGGGGCAAAATTTCATAGATAGCCCCATTAATATCTTCCTTCTCAAAAAGTACATAGTCACCAACGGCCACAGGATTTGTCTCTTTGATTTCATCAAGCCGTATTTTACCCCGTACACGGCACATAACCTTAACCTTATTCTCGTCAAGAACTTCATACCAGGAGCCTGTAGATTTGAGCACAAGACCTCTCATAGTTTCGTTAAGATTGAAGCAAGGTGGCTCATTATTTTTTTTGTGGCGCCTAAATTCTCTTCTACATAGGAGTGTGTTACTTCGCAAGCAAGCAGAAAATTTTCAGGATAATTATTTAGCGACTCGTACTTCGCTTTCAGTTCTGAGTAATCTTTTACTTCAAATGCACCGCCCCTCATTATTAATTCGTTGGCTTCCTGGAATTTTTTGTAATTTTTATTTCCAAAGAAAATTGGAATGCCATAACAGGCTGCCTCTAATATATTATGTAATCCGGCACCAAAGGCACCGCCAACATAAGCGAATTCTCCATACCGATACAATCTGGAAAGCAGTCCAATATTATCGATAAGGAGTACGGAATAATTACCAATATTTTCTTTTGCCATTGAATAGCGAACAGATTTAACTGAAATTGAATTTTCAATTTTTTTTAAGAAAGCTTCGGATAGCTCGTGTGGCGCAATGATAAATTTGAGTTGATATTGATTTTCATTAATGAAGGGGTAGAGTATTTCCATATCTTCCGGCCAGCAACTCCCCGCTACCAATAATTTTTGACCATTTTTAAATTCAGGGATGATGTCAACCTCTCTGCCAGACTGAATGATTTGATGCACGCGGTCAAATCGAGTATCTCCCGCCAAGGTTCCTTTTATTCCAATAGATGCGAGTAAATCGATGGTCTCTTTGTTTTGCGCAAAAAAATGGTCAAAGTTTTTTAAAGTGCTCCGAAAAATTGAACCATACCATTTGAAGAAAGGCTGTGTAGGTCTTAACATACAAGACACTGAAATTAACGGGATGGCTTTCTGTTTAAGGGCGGTTGAATAGTTATACCAAAACTCGTATTTGATGAAGATCGCCAAACATGGTTTGGTGATTTCTACAAACTTTTTCGCATTCTTCTTTGTATCCCAGGGAAGATAAAAAACGGCATCTGCATTTTTATAGTCTTTTTGGTTTTCATACCCCGAAGGTGAAAAGAACGTGAGTAATATTTTAAACTCCGGAAATTGAGCTTTGATAGATTC
>JANPBK010000139.1:0-29422 GCA_031430395.1 Cyclobacteriaceae bacterium | reverse complement strand
TGAAACCAATATACAGCAAGTGTCACACTTGTATTGTCGTTATCATCGTCCTTTAACTCAAGTGTTTCATTTTTATGGTCACTATGACTCCAAGTTATTAGTCCGAGAGTTTTAAGCTCTTTTAGTAGCCTTACCACTTTTCTTCCACGATTTCCGTCATTCAGTCCGATGTTCAAATCGTTCTCCAAAAAGGGGTTCAGATGTACATCAAATCCACTATAATTCTCAAATAGATGTTTGAGAATCTTGTGAGGCCAATCGTCTTTTTTATTACTCATTCGATAGCATGTCTGTCATTGATGGAATTGCATACAACATTTGTATATCGGAGACGGAGTCTCCTATATACCCTTATTGGTTTTCTAAATTTAAGCCTTTTGGCATATAGTCCTATTCACAATCCAGAACTTCATTGCCTCTTTTTGGTAAAACACGATTCCTAAGTGTTTAAGGTAATATAATAATTGAGCGACTCAGTGACCGAAACACCTCAAAAAATGATGGATATAGGAGACTCCTGCTTTTTAGCATAGTGTCAATTCATCCCCGGCTGTTTCAGTACAAACCCTGCCTTGATTTTTTCTTCTTCCACAATTTTCTTTACGTCTGCCAATAACTTCTTGGCATCGTAAATTATCCCGTCTTTGATCGTGTATTTTACACCACCTACCCGTATCACTTTATTCTCATCTGTTAATTTGATGGCGCCCATCCCATTCAATGCTTGAAGGTTTTGCAGCGGATTTATTTCGGTAATCACAAAATCAGCCAGTTTGCCCACTTCAATGGAGCCTAAATCTTTCTCTACGCCCAATGCTTGCGCGCCATAGAGCGTTGCAGACCTCACTACTTCAATTGGATGGAATCCCGCTTCGCGCAGCAATTCCATTTCGCGTATAAAAGAAAATCCATACAATTGAAAAATAAATCCGGAGTCAGTGCCAACGGTAACGCGTCCTCCCCGGTTTTTATATTCGTTAATGAAGGTCATCCACAATCTATAGTTTTCTTTCCACTGCACTTCTTCCTCGGTGCCCCATGAGTGCCAGTAAGATCCATGCGATATTTTACTGGGCTGATAAAACGCCCACAGTGAGGGGAGCGTGTATTCTTCATGCCACTCTGCCCTGCGTGCCCGTTGTAAGTCGCGGTTTGCTTCGTATATGTTAAAGGTAGGATCCAAAGTGAAATCTAGTTTCAACAAGGTCTCCATCACCTCATTCCACTTGGGCGAAAATGGCGCAGCTGCCTGCTTCCATAGTTTACCGGCTTCGCTAAAGCGATGCTGTTCATTTTGCTGATTATAATCTAATCGGTAATCCTGTATGGTCTTATTTTCTAACATGGCTTCCGGCAACCCATACCAATGCTCCATCGTGGTCAATCCGGCTTCGGCAGATTTCACCACGTTCCATCTGGCCACATCCATCTGTGCATGATGACAAGCAGAGCGAAGTCCAATTCTTTTATTTTCACGCAAAGCGGCATCCATGATCTGTGGAGCTGCACCGAAAAATTTAATGCCATCTGCACCTTTCAATTTATTCTCATTCACCCATGCTCTGGCCATCTCCGGGGTGCTGATGGGCTCTTTACTTCCTGAGCCAAATGCGGTATAAGCTTTAATGCGAGGAGCCGTGATTAGATTTTTTTCACTTTTCATTTTTTGATCTAGCACCCAATCTAATCCATTGCCAGCGGAAGGATCGCGTATAGTTGTGATGCCATGCGACATCCACAATTTGAAAACATATTCTGCATTGGGTGCCTGGTTGCCACCAATATGTCCATGCATATCCACAAACCCGGGCAGGATATACATGCCGGTGCCATCTACTTCTTTTCCTCCTGTTTCTAATTTTGGTCTGCGTTCTTGATTGATGGCAACACCCGGATAGCCGACCGTCTGAATCGCGGTAATCCGATTTTGTTTCACTACAATATCCACCGGGCCAATCGGTGGTGCGCCTGTACCGTCTATCATGGTAATACCTCGAATGATAAGTTGTACAAAGGGTCCTTCACCTTCTTTTATTTCAGGAGCTTTTTTAATTCCTTGGGCGAATGATATCGAACAACAGCCAATAAATAGAAGAAAGAGTTTGTGTTTCATAATTATATGATTAGGAAAATGAAATCTAACTAATTTGAGATAGAATAAAAACAGGATTTATACCAGCTTGCTGAATAGAGTTGACTTTGAAATGGTAGGTACCGATTAAGGATTAGGATATAGCTTGGAACTTTTGATTAGCTTCGAATAATTTAACGAGCAGCAGCAGGTATTCATAGGCGAGTTGTCTTCGCTAGCTCGAATGTAAAAACCGGAGACTTGGAACATTTTGCTGAGCACTTTGTTAATTGTGAATAACTTAAATTATGAAGACTTTATTAATTGCCTCGATACTACTTATGAACTCAACTGCGCTATCACTTTACGATTTTAAGATCAATTCTTTAGACGGCATTCCTACAGATTTTGCGCAATACAAGGGAAAGACGCTACTGATTGTCAATACCGCATCGGAATGTGGGTATACGCCACAATATGCGGATTTGCAGGAATTGCACGAGAAGTTTGGCAACAAGATTACCATTCTTGGTTTTCCGGCTAATAATTTTGGCGGACAAGAGCCTGGTAGCAATGCTCAGATAGCTTCGTTCTGCAAAAAGAATTATGGTGTTACTTTTCAGATGTTTGAGAAAATTTCGGTGAAGGGCGGTGACCAGCATCCGCTTTATCAATACCTCAAAGAAAAAACGGGCAAAGAACCGAGTTGGAATTTTTGCAAGTACTTAGTGAAGCCGGATGGCACGGTAAAATTCTTTGCCTCAGGTGTGAATCCCGGAGATGATGCTATTCTGAATGAATTGAAATGAAAAAAATAATTGGTATTGCTTTATTAATTCTTACTGCTATGGGACTCGCCTCTTTTCTTTCCAACAAATTAGCCGGCCTTAATCAGAAGGAGGTTTCAGGATCGATTTATGATTTTAAACTGAAATCACTGGAAGGAAAGGAAGTCGATTTTGCTCAATACAAAGGCAAAAACTTACTCATCGTCAATACCGCTTCTAAATGTGGATACACGTATCAATATGAAGATTTAGAAAAACTCCATGAGTTGTATGGCGATAAAGTAGCGGTATTGGGTTTCCCGGCCAATAACTTTTTGTGGCAAGAGCCGGGCGGCAATGAAGAGATTGCTACGTTTTGTCAACGTAACTACGGAGTCAAATTTCAGATGTTTGAAAAGATATCCGTGAAGGGTAAAGACAAATCGCCTCTCTATAAGTGGCTGGAAGCTAAATCAGGCAAATCTCCTTCTTGGAATTTTTGCAAGTATGTGATTGATAAAAGTGGAAATGTAGTGGGTTTCTTTCCACCCAAAGTAAAGCCACTAGATAAAGAAATTGTAGATAAAATAGTTCTATAGTATTCCGGTTTCACCGTTCCATTACTCCGGTTTCACCGACTTTTTCAGGTGCTTAGCCTAATTCCGTTGTTTTTCAAAACGTTTGTCCCGTTACATTTGACAAACAATAACACAATTATGGAAAAGCAAAACACAAAATTCGGTAACAGTTTTTGGCTTGGTATTATCGTAGTGGCGGTAGGTAGCTTGCTGCTACTCGATCGCCTGGATTTCGACTTAGTACCATATTGGCTCATTTCATGGAAGACCTTGTTAATTGTTATTGGAGTAGCGATTGGGCTACGTAAGAATTTTCAAGGAATTGGGTGGATTGTGTTAATCGTCATCGGTTCTTTCTTTCTCATAGAAGATATACCGGGAGTAGATTTTGAAATACGCAGATATGTGTTCCCGGTAATTGTGATCACTATCGGTTTGCTTATATTATTTCGATCCGTTCTTTCCAAATCTGCCAGCGAAGCGCGCAGAAGTTGGATGGGAGGGGACGAAAAAAAAAGTGACATCTTAACGGACTCCTCTTCCTCCGGGGAAGAACGAATTGACATCACCTCTATTTTTGGAGGAAGCAAGCGCAGAATATTTTCAAAAAACTTTAGAGGCGGCCAAGTGACTTCTATTTTTGGTGGCTCAGAATTAGACTTGACGCAAGCTGACATTGAGGGCACTGTTGCATTAGATGTAGTATCAGTGTTTGGCGGTGCTAAATTTCTTGTGCCTTCAAACTGGGAAGTAAAGTCTGATATCACAGCGATCTTAGGTGGGGTAGAGGATAAACGCAAAGATCCTTCCGCTTACTCGCCTAGCAAGAAGCTCATACTTACCGGAGTTTGTTTATTTGGTGGAATTGAAATAAAAAGTTACTAGGTTCTCATTGAGCGCTTATAAATTTTATTACGAATGAACATGAAATGGTATCTGGCTAAGTTTGTTTATCAGGTGATTAGTGAGAATAGAACCCTTAGTCCCCGGTTTGATGAACAAATGCGATTAATTAGAGCGGATGAATTTGAATGGGCGAAGGAGAAGGCGAATATTCTCGGTAGATTGGGCGAATGTTCATTTTTAAACGAACGAAAAGAATCCATTCAATGGAAGTTTATAAATGTGGTTGACCTTATTTCAATCTCCTCCATGGAAGATGGTGACGAACTGTACTCATCAACCGAGCAACCTGAAAATGTCAGTCATTATTTAGCAAAGATGAACAGCAAAGCGAGTAGATTGGGGCAAGCATTACAGTAGAATGAAACCAAGCCTATCTTCCAAAGCAATTGATCGACTACCCATTATAGGTTTTTCAGTAATCTGGTGGGGTGTTTATACTGGGGTGTTGGTCAATTGGTTTGGTTTTGAAATCCGTTTAGCCGCTCAAGATGCATTAGCTTCTGTGATTTGGACCATGTCGTCAGTTGCTTTGATGGAGACCATCTTAAACCGTTATACACCAAAGGCGAGCAAGTATCAATTTGTAATTGGGTTAAGCTTCGTGGTGGCATTTTTATGCCAATGGATAGCCAATAATTTTTACGGGGTGATTTCGAATGGGAACACGGTATACAATTTATTTAATGTGCAATCAGCGCCTATTCGTTTTGCCATTATATTCTTGATTACAGCCGGATATGGAATAGCTTATTTGTTTTATAAACAAACAAAAGAGCTTGAGGAGTCCATCAACCATCAGCTATCCAACGAAACCATGGTGCGCGATGCAGAGCTTCAAAAACTGCAACTACAACTACAACCTCATTTTCTATTTAATAGTCTTAATTCAATCAACGCATTGATTTTAATAAATCCACCAAAAGCCAGAGAGATGGTGCAACAACTTTCTGATTTTTTGCGAACTACACTCAAGCGTGCCGATGAGCATTGGATCACCCTGGATCAAGAACTTGTCTATTTGCAATTGTATTTGTCAATCGAAAAGGTGCGATTTGGTCATCGGTTGGATGTGCAAATTGAATGTGATGAGCAAATAAAACTCTGGTTGATTCCACCGTTACTGATTCAACCACTGGTGGAAAACGCCATCAAGTTTGGATTATATGGAACAACAGAAAGTGTAGTAATAAAAATGAATACACAGCGCACGAATGATTCATTACAAATTATTATCTCCAATCCATTTGATACAGATATGCAGCCTGCCGAGGGAAGTGGATTTGGGCTGAACGGCCTCAAAAGAAGACTCTATCTGCTGTATGCCCGAAATGATTTATTGACAACTACTATTGAAAATAACCATTTTACCGTGCAACTTACACTGCCCGAAAAGATATGAGTAAAGCGATAATCATTGATGATGAACCCTTGAGCAGAGAAATTATCAAGGCGTATTTAAAAGCATTCCCGGAGATTGAAGTGGCGCAGGAATGTGGTGATGGATTTGAAGCCGTAAAAGCCATTCAGCAGCATCAACCTGATTTATTATTCCTGGACATTCAAATGCCTAAAATAAATGGCTTTGAAATGTTAGAGCTTATTGATCAAAAGCCTGCCGTTATATTTATTACCGCCTATGATTCTTTTGCCATCAAAGCGTTTGAGGCCAACGCAATAGATTACTTGCTGAAGCCGGTGGCCGAAGAGCGTTTTCAGTCAGCCATTTTGAAATGGAAAAGCAAAATGGTGCCGACAAGTCCGGAGCCGATGGAAAAAGTGCTGAACGAAATGTCTGCTTCCACAGCGCAACAAAATAGAATTGTCGTAAAAACAGGAAGCAAAGTCAAAATTATTCCGGTTCATGAAATTCAGTATATAGAAGCAGAGGATGATTTTGTAAAGGTTACTACACAAGAAGGTTCCTTTTTGAAGAACAAGACCATGAACTTCTATGAGCAGTCGTTGGATCCCGCTCAATTTGTTCGTGTGCATCGGTCGTACATTATCCACATCAATCAAATTACTAAAATTGAACCCTATCAAAAGGAAACGCATTTAGCGATACTTCGAAGCGGTCAACAAATTCCGGTGAGCAAAACGGGGTATGCTAAGTTGAAAGTAATTCTGGGTATTTGATGGGTAACGTAAAGACTCAGCTGCTTGGTCATTGCCTTGATTATGTGAATCTACGGATCTCTACAGCTACCCAGTCTATGAATAATGCACAGGCTGCTGCCAATGAAGAAGGTAAAAGCTCAGCCGGAGATAAATATGAAACCGGACGCGCCATGATGCAGATAGAACGTGACAAAGCTGCACAACAATTGGAGGAAGCCTTGAAATTGAAAAAAGTACTAGATGGTCTGGACGCATTGATCATTAGTAAAGCGGTGCGACTTGGCAGCGTGGTAAAAACAACGAATTATAATTTCTACTTGTCGATCAGTGCCGGCAAATTTTTGATTGGCAAGGAAGAATATATTGCTGTTTCTCCGATTTCTCCGATTGGAAAATTATTATTGAATTTAAAAGAGGGAGATCAATTCGTATTTAACAAAAAACAGGAAAAAGTAATTTATCTGAGCTAGCGGTTGCCTTTTTAGCCGCATAAAATTACCTTCCTAAAAATCTGTAGATCAGCAGGCGGTTTTCCTTTGGTCGCCTTGTATGAAAGATTTACCTTCGAGCCGCAATGAATAGAAAAGTTTGGCTTCGCGCATTCCGGTTACGCACCCTTCCGTTATCTCTTTCCTGTATTGGTATGGGTGGATTTTTAGCAGCAGATGCTGGTAAATTTAGTGTGTTGATTTTTACGTTCTGTTGCTTGACCACTATTTTTCTGCAAGTTCTTTCAAATCTCGCCAATGATTATGGCGATTCTGTAAATGGGGCTGATCATGATGGAAGAAAAGGCCCACAACGGGCCGTTCAGTCGGGCGCCATCTCTCTCAGTCAGATGCGCAGCGCGGTGATTATTTTTTCAATACTCAGTTTGATCGCTGGCATTTTGTTGTTGTGGTTTTCATTTGGTACCAATTGGAATGGGATATTGCTATTTTTCGGATTGGGCATGCTCAGCATTCTTGCGGCTATTGGTTATACGATTGGTAAGCGCCCTTACGGATATGTAGGTCTTGGCGATATTTCTGTTTTGATCTTTTTTGGATTGGTCGGTGTGATGGGTTCTTATTATTTGTTCGTACAGGAAATTTCATGGAAGGAACTTTTTCCGGCACTAAGTTGTGGCCTGTTTTCCATTGCGGTACTCAACATCAATAATATTAGAGATATAGAATCAGACAGAGCAGCCGGAAAATTTTCTATCCCCGTACGTATCGGGAAAGACAGCGCTTCAAAATATCATTGGGTACTCTTAATTGGTGGGCTACTCACTGCAGCCATTTACACGCTGGTGAGTTATCAGTCGCCATTTCAGTTTTTGTTTTTGTTGTCTGCTCCTTTATTTATTAAAAATGGTATTTCCATTTCTTCAAAACCATCTGCTGAATTGGATCCTTTTTTGAAACAGATGGCGCTATCTACCCTTTTGTTTGTAGTATTATTTGGAGTAGGCCTGCTTCTTGGTTAATACGACTACGATTGGCTTTATAATTCACCGTCTTAAGTCTTGCAACTAGCGTCTTTTTTCCAGCAATCCTTTAGCTATTTCTAACTCTTCGGGTGTATCCACACACATTGTTTCCACATTGGTTTTAGCCACCTTTATCGTATAGCCATTTTCCATCCACCGCAATTGTTCGAGCGATTCTGCTTTTTCTAATGGAGATATTTTCAGTTGTGTAATTTCTTTTAAGACATCGGAGCGATAGGCATACATTCCCACATGCTTATAGAAATCATAATGGTCTAACCAGTTTTTGGGATCTGCGTTTTGTATAAAAGGAATTACAGCTCTGCTAAAATACAACGCCTCATTTCTCGTATTGAACGTGACCTTCACCTCGCTGTTACTATTCAATTGTTCATACGTGTCAATTTTTTTTATCAACGTGGCAAGTTGGGTCTTACCATCCAGGTAACTAGCCAATAAATCAATTTGACCCGGTTCGATGAAAGGCTCATCCCCTTGTATATTGATGATGTAATCGAATGATTCTTTTTCTTTGGTTAATGCTTCGTAACATCGGTCAGTACCGCTCGGATGGTTTTCAGAAGTTATGCAGGCATTGCCCCCAAAGGCAATCACATGATCATAGATTCCTGCATGCTCTGTCGCCACGATTATTTTAGATAGAGCTTGTGATCTAGTAGCTTGTTGATAAACACGCTCGATCATCGATTGCCCCCCCAGATCTGCCAATGGCTTGCCCGGAAAACGGGTGGATGCAAAACGCGCAGGGATGATACCTAATATCTTCATTCAATTATTAAATTTCAAATCAACCAACTTTCTTCACTCTCAATGTTACACCTTCGGCTCCAATAATTTCTACCAGCTGCCCTTTCTCAATATATTCGCCTCTTGTAAACCCATCGTAGATTTCATCATCCAACATTATTTTTCCACTGGGTCGCAATACGGTATGCGCTATGCCTCTTTTTCCTAATAAATGTTGATTTGTATTATTTACGGAATATCCTTGCGCGCTTTCTTGTGTGTCGGTTAGTGTCATTCGTTGAAATGCTTTGGTTTCAGTAAGTTTAGCTCCACCGAAAAATAGAAGTAACATTCCTCCGGAGATACCACCTAAGGCTGCAAAAGTTGCCATGATGATATCGCGCATGGGCACAAATTCAAAATTGAAGAAGTCATTATTAAGCATAATTAAGATGAGCGATACAACCGTCAGTGTTATACCGGCAATGCCGGCCACCCCAAATCCGGGGATCACAAATATTTCAGCTATTAATAAAAGAATCCCAACAAAGAGTGCGATAATTTCCCAATACTCAGCCAATCCATTTAAATAGTAAGGAACAAGATAAAGGATCAATGCAGCCACAGAGGCGAAAAGTGGAAAGCCGATACCGGGTGTTTGAAGTTCAAAGTATAGTCCGCCAAGTATAATCAGAATTAGAATCCCGCTTATAAAAGGATTGATCACAAAAGCAATAATCTTTTCGCTCGCACCAAGTTGAAAGGATTCCAATTGGTAGTTTTCTATTTTATTGAGCTTTAGGATTTCTTGAAAGGTTTCTACCTCGGCTTCACAGAAACCATATTTCAACGCTTCTTTGGTGGTGAACGTAATGACTCTTCCTTCCTGTTTTATGCTATCAATCACGATTCGCTCGTCTACCATTCCTTCAGCAATTCGAGGATCTCTTCCATTTTTTTCGGCTGTTGAGCGCATGATGCCTCGCATATAGGCTTGATACTTGTCCGGTGCTGCCTGTCCGCCCGCACCCTCTACAACAGTAGCTGCACCTATGGTAGCTCCTGGCGACATATAAATACTATCACAAGCAATAGAAATTAATGCTCCGGCAGAGGCTGCATCTGAATTAATAAAAACCCAAATTGGTTTTTTAAAATCCATAATCAAATCAACAATTTCTTTGGCATCGGTCAGCACACCACCATAGGTATCCATATCAATAATGACATAGTCTGCTTTTATCTTCTCTGCATTTTCCAATGCTAGTTTAACATAGCGAAGCATGCGTGGGTCGATCTCATCTTTGATTTCCATTACCATTACTATGGGCTTAGCCAATTTGGTTGACTGTGCGACCAGCATAGAAGTTAGAAATACTGTGAAAGCCAAAGAGAGATACCTTAGTTTGTTCATTTTAGAGAATTGTTTGGTGCAAAAGTACTAGACTTATTGCAATAAACGTTTTTAGCACATCAAGGGTTTAGCATATAGTTTTGTAGATAGATCGGGATATCGAATTCAATTTGAATAGCGCTTTGAAATTTGGTAACTTTTGGCTTTGATTCAACAGTATGATAAAACTACTATTCGTATTTCTTTCTTGGTCAGCTAGCCCCTCGGATTCTTTACGAATGGAGACGATCAATGGCAAACAGTTCATAATCCATCAAATTGATGCGAAAGAAACGCTCTATTCGATTTCAAGAAGATACAATGTGCTTGTTACTGTAATTTTAGAAAATAATGCTTCTTCTGAGGGTGGTTTAGCTGTAGGCAAAATATTAAAAATACCTTTTATCCCGAAAGCCAAAACAAAGGTGGATGGTAAAATTCACATTGTAGCGGCCAAAGAAACCCTTTATGCGATTGCACGTCAGTATGATGTTTCAATCGATGATTTGAAGAAGGCAAATAGTCTTTCAAGTAATGACCTTTCGTTTGGTCAGGAATTGATCATTCCTAATAAATCAACCCTGGTGGAAGCACCCAAATTGATGGAGGCAAAGTCGGTCAGTAGTGTGCATACCGTTGCAGCCAAGGAAACGATGTATTCTATCTCACGTCAATATGGGATCACTATTCAGCAATTGAAAGAATGGAATAATATCCAAGACAATGAGTTGCCGGTTGGAAAAATGCTTTTTATAACTCAACCGACATACGCTTCGCAACCTACTTTAACGGAGTCAAAAGAAGCATCTACCATTGCCACACAACCATCTATGAAAATAGCAGAAAGCGTTATTAGCCTTGATGAAGTAAAAGAAATGGGGATGGCTGAAATGATGACGGGTACAGAAGCAAGTAGAAAGTATTTGGCGCTTCATCGAACTATTAAACCGGGTACGATATTAAAAGTTCACAACATAGCCAACGACAAAGAAGTATTTGTGCGAATTTCAGGTGTTCTGCCAGCGGAAGTGGGTAGTGATGTCATCATGCGTATTTCTAAAGCTGCTTACGATCGATTAGGAGCAGTAGATCCCAAGTTTCGCATAGAGGTTACGTATTATAAGTAATATAGTGATTACGCGAGTTCTTGGTTGTATATATTTCCTTTCATTTGTTACTCAATCCTTTTCACAAAACTTAGTTCCTAACCCAAGTTTTGAAGAATATTATTCCTGCCCGGGATCATATAATTATAGTGTGGATGGCAAAGTGGCACCCGGCTGGTACTCCGCAAATCGCGGGACACCGGATTTATTTAATAGTTGTAGTAAAGGGGATGCAGGCGTGCCTACGAATTGGGCGGGTCATTCAAAAGCTTACAGTGGAGTGGGGTACGCAGGCATTTATTGTTACACCAAAACCGGCTACCGTGAATATTTACAAACTGAATTGAACTCACCTTTAGCGCAGGGAGGAAAGTATTATATTGAATTTTATTACAAGCTTTCATCAAATTCAAAATTCAGTATTGATAGGATTGGACTTTTTTTGTCAGATTCTGCCAAGAGAAGAACAGACGATTTTGTAGTCTTTTCAAAACCCACCTACGAATTAGTCTTGGCTGCTGCTTATACCCGATCTACCGGAGTATGGGCCAAGTGTAGCTTTACCTTACAAGCAAAAGGGGGCGAAAAGTATTTGACGATCGGTAATTTCTCAGATAATCAAAATACTCGAACCTATTCTATTCATTTCTCTAAAGCCAAAGAGACGATGCTGAACAAGGCAGCTTATTATTTTATTGATGATGTGAAGGTGCTGCGAGCAGATGTACCTACGCTTGAACAGACACCGGTCATTGCCGGTTATCCGGAAATTAAAACGAACGAAACTTATGTGCTTAAGAATGTATTTTTTGAATTTGATAGTTATCAGTTGATCGGAACATCTTTTGGGGAATTGGATAAATGGATTGAAGTCATCCATGCACGTTCGTCCTGGAAAATACAATTGACAGGTCATACGGATGAACGGGGCACAGATGAATATAATTTAAACTTATCGAAACAACGGGTACAAAGTGTGGCTGATTATTTAATTCAGAAAGGTATTAACGCAACTCGAATCAGCATTATCGGAGAAGGTAAGCGAAGACCGCTTTCTCTAGGAAAAGATGAAGCGGCCCATGCCGTAAATCGTAGAGTGGAAATTAAATTTTTGGAAAAATAGAGCGTTTTTGTGAAGAGGGATGTATGACTGAAAAACGACTCAACTATATTTTAAGTCTCAAAGATTTTCTCGATGCTAAAGTGGCACAATTTAATCGACCGGGATTTATTGAGTTGGATCCCATTTCCATCCCACATCAATATAAAAAACGAGAAGACATAGAGATTGCTGGTATCTTGACAGCTGTACTCGCGTGGGGTCAACGCGTTACGATCATTAATAAGAGTCACGAATTGCTTTCTTGGATGGATGATTCTCCACATGACTTTTTACTCTATCATACATCTGCAGATTTAAAGCGCTTCGAAAAGTTCAAACATCGTACTTTCAATTCCATTGACACTCTCTATTTTATTAAATCACTCAAAAACATTTATCAGCAATATCCTTCACTGGAGGATGCTTTTCTTAGTTCATCTGATGAAGAAAATGTTGAGAATGGCCTTGTCAATTTCAATAAAATATTTTTTAGTCTTCCCGATTTTCCTGAACGAACTAGAAAACACATTTCAACACCTGAACGAAAATCGGCTTGCAAACGCATCAATATGTATTTGCGATGGATGGTTCGGCAGGATAAGGCGGGTGTTGATTTTGGCATATGGAAAAAAATTTCCCCGTCACGGCTTATCATCCCATTGGATTTGCACGTAGAACGCGTGGCTCGCAAATTGAAACTCATTCAGCGTAACCAAGTGGATTGGGAAACGGCTAGAGAACTGACCAATAATCTAAAAATACTGGATGCTCATGACCCTGTAAAGTATGATTTTGCCCTCTTTGGGTTAGGAATAGAAGAGAAATTTTAGTGGGATTTTTAAAAAAGTGATGAGCGGAGTATCTACTTCGCCAAAAATTTTTACCTTTTAGGTCGTTTTATAAGACGCCAAACATTTATATGAATCTAAATACAGAAGCCGAAAAAAATAACACCTATGATGCAATAGTCGTAGGTACAGGAATTAGTGGAGGTTTTGCTGCCAAACAGCTCTCTGAGAAAGGATTAAAAACGCTGGTATTAGAGCGAGGGCGTGATGTGAAACACCCTGATTATCCAACGGCAACAAAAGATCCCTGGGAATTTGAAAATGCGGATAAGCCCACACAAGAAGACTTGCGAAAGCAAGGTGTTCAAAATAGAACAGGATATACGGTTAAGCAGTCAACTAAACATTGGTTTGTTAATGATTTAGAACATCCCTATACAGAGAAAGAAGGAACTCGTTTTGATTGGATGCGCGGCTATCATGTTGGAGGTCGATCTATTACATGGGGTCGTCAAAGCTATCGGTTTGGTGATTTAGATTTTGAAGCCAATGCAAAAGACGGGTATGGTGTAGACTGGCCTGTTCGTTACGCAGATTTGGCACCATGGTATGATTATGTGGAAGCATATATTGGTGTAAGTGGACAAAACGAGAATTATCCTGCATTGCCAGATGGTAAGTTTCTGCCACCCATGGAGTTGAATTGCCCAGAAATTGAATTGAAAAAATCAATGAAGGACAAGTTTGGTAGACTTTTAACTATTGGTCGCGTTGCTCACGCTACAGGACCTTTGCCACATACTCCATGGCGGGGGCAATGTCAATTTAGAAATTTATGTAGCCGAGGTTGCCCTTATGGAGGATATTTCAGCAGTGTTTCTTGCACATTGCCGGCAGCAGAAAAATCGGGCAACATGACACTCAGCCCCAATTCTGTAGTACATGAAATTATTTATGATGAAACGAAGAGCAAGGCTACGGGAGTGAAAGTGATTGACGGTGTTACAGGTGAGCAAACAGAGTTTTATGCAAAGATTATTTTCTTGTGCGCCTCTACATTTGGTTCTACCTTCATTATGATGAATTCAATCTCCAATCGTTTTCCAAACGGTTTTGGAAATGATAGTGGAGAGTTGGGTTGTAACATTATGGATCATCACTTAGGAGTTGGTGCAGGAGGTGATGTAGAAGGATTTGAAGATCAATACTATTTTGGAAGACGGGCAAATGGATTCTACATACCTCGTTACCGCAACTATGGCAAAGATAAGCGTGACTATGTGCGCGGCTTTGGCTACCAGGGTGGTGGCAGCAGACAAGGTTGGAGTGGTTTAGTAGCCGAGATGGCCATTGGCCCTGATTTAAAACAGATGGTATCTACACCGGGCAAGTGGACTATCGGCATGGGAGGATTCGGAGAGATATTACCTTACCATGAGAATAATGTTAAAATCAACAAAGACAAAAAAGATATCAACGGATTGCCAACGCTCCTATTTGATGCCGGCTTCAAAGAGAACGAATTGAGAATGCGAAAAGACATGAAAAATGATGCGGCAGAAATGCTGGAAGCTGCCGGAGTGAAAAATGTCTATTCCTATGATAATGAAACAGGTGTTGGCTTGGGTATCCACGAGATGGGTACAGCACGAATGGGGAAGGATCCAAAAACTTCAGTGCTGAATAAATGGAATCAAGTGCACGCATGCAAAAATGTATTTGTCACCGATGGATCCTTCATGACTTCTGCAGCATGTGTGAATCCATCTCTTACGTATATGGCATTTACAGCACGCGCAGCAGACTATGCGGTGAGTGAATTGAAGAAGGGAAATTTATAACGATTAAAAAGAAGATATGAACCAATTAATCGATCGAAGAGAAGCGTTGCGTAAGACCGCACTATTAATGGGCGCAGCGGTTTCTGCTTCCGCCATGGCGGGAATACTAAATGGCTGTAAAGCGGCACCTGATTTAAATTATAAGCCTGTATTCTTTACGGAAGAACAGGCTCGATTAGTGAGTGAGCTAGCTGAAATGATACTTCCTAAAACAGATACACCGGGAGCCAAAGATGTAGGTGTTCCCAATTTTATTGATAAAGTATTAATCCAATGTTATAACAAAGAAGATCAAGATAGATTTATAGCAGGCCTCACTGCATTTGATGAAGAATCGAAGATGAATTATGGAGATAGTTTTATTTACACCAAGCCTGAAGATCAGGTTACGCTGATAAAGAAAACGCTAGAGACAGCGATTGCAGAAAAGAAAGAAAATCCTACCGCGAAACGTCCTTTTATTTTAATGGCTAAAGAGCTGACCATGTTAGGATATTTTAGTTCTGAAACTGGCGCCACCAAAGTGTTGCAATATGAACCTGTACCGGGTTCCTATAAGGGGTGCATTCCATTGTCGGAGGCCGGTAACGGTAAGACATGGGCGACCTAATTTAGTAGTCTATATTTTATGATTAAAAGGCTTGCTGATCATCAGCAAGCCTTTTTTATTGCAGAATGACAACTCGACTCCACGGAAATGATGTCTTTTAATATCAATATTTTTTTTTGACTTTTTTATTTCTTACATTTCTTATCCATCAAACTAAATAGAGCCATGAATTTCACACCTAACATGAAAACCAAGGAGGAGATCGATGCCGAAAAGCCAAAGTACGAATCCGTTGCTAAGTATATGGTGCCTATTGCCAAGCTGATCACGTTTACCCCCGACCAATCGATTAATGAAATTATTGACATTATAATAGAAAAGAGAATTTCCGGTGCTCCGGTATTAGATGCCAATCGAAAGCTGGTAGGAATCATTTCCGAACGCGACTGCCTACGAATTATAGTTGATCAGGCGTATCACAATTTGCCACACAATGCGCCTAAAGTTTCCGACTATATGACACGTCAAGTAAAAACACTTTCTCCAGAGAGTGACGTGGTTGCCGCAGCGACAGAATTTCTAAGTACACCTATACGCAGATTACCTGTCGTTGAAAATGGAGTATTGATAGGGCAGATTAGTAGAATAGATATTTTACGAGCCGCAAAAAATATCAATCCTACCAATTGGTCTTGAGAGAAATGAATGCCCATTGACGGTGCTACCAGGAAGTAAGAATTGAGGTATTTTTATAACCAACTACTTAACAGATCTGTCAATTATTACTTTTTATATTCTTTCGAATATAATTGATGTTTATACGCATAAGAATTTCAGCAACTTCTTCAGTCACAGTTCCATCCTGTTGATACAAATAAAACAGCGTAAATATTCTTTCATTTTCGTGAGATATCAATTTACGATCTTATTTTTGCGCGCCTAATTAGTTTATCTTTTTAATACATACTCCTTATCATCTTTAATGGAATCAAACATACAACTTATTGCTACAGAACTAGGGTTAGCCATTCATCAAGTTGAAGTAGTTGTCAATTTATTAGCCGAAGGGGCCACGATTCCTTTCATGGCCCGCTATCGAAAAGAAATGACAGGCAGTTTGGACGAAGTAGTGTTAGCGGCTATTCGAGACAGACATGAACAACTTGAAGAGCTAGACAAGCGAAAAGAAGCTATTTTAAAATCGATCGAGAAGCAAGAAAAGCTTACACCCGCTTTGGCGCTCGCGATACAGGCTGCTACTACATTGGCGGATTTAGAGGATATTTATTTACCATATAAACCCAAACGAAAGACCCGAGCGAGTATAGCCAGAGAGAAAGGATTAGAACCACTCGCCCAGCTTATTTTTCTACAGGACAAATTACAGCTAGAAGAGGCAGCCAGTAAATTTATAAATACGGAGTTGGGTGTATCAACGTGGCAAGAAGCAATGGATGGAGCGCGTGATATTATGGCGGAGTGGATGAGTGAAAGCCAAGAAACACGGAAAAAAGTGAGAGAACTCTTTTGGCAAGATGGATGTATCCAAGCGACAGTGATCAAGTCAAAAGCGGAGACGCTTGAAGCGCAAAAATTTAAAGATTATTTTGATTGGAAAGAGTCTATAAAAAAAACCCCCTCACATCGATTACTTGCTATGCGAAGGGCGGAGAAAGAAGGATTTATTATGTTGGATATCTCTCCAACCGAGGAACTAGCCATTCAGGAATTAGAAAAGCAATTTATTAAATCAAGTTCTCCATCTGCAGAACAAGTAAAGTTGGCTATTAAAGATTGTTACAAACGATTATTAAAGCCCACCCTGGAAAGTGAAGTCAGAGTTGAATCGAAAATTCTGGCAGATGCGGAAGCGATAAAAGTTTTTGCGGCCAACTTGAAAAAATTGTTACTGGCAGCTCCACTTGGTCAAAAGCGGGTGCTGGCGTTAGATCCTGGATTTCGAAGTGGGATTAAACTGGTTTGCTTGGGTGCACAAGGGGAACTACTTTTTGATACAGTTATTTATCCACTGGAGCCGCAACGTGAAACAACCAAATCAGCAACGATCTTATTAGGTCTCTGCGATCGTTTCAACATAGAGGCAATCGCTATTGGCAATGGTACCGCTAGTCGTGAGACTGAAAGCTTTGTAAAAAGTATTGGCTTACCTAAAGAAATTCTCATTGTGATGGTAAATGAAAGTGGTGCTTCTATTTATTCTGCATCTGAAGTAGCGCGTGAAGAATTTCCAAACCACGATTTAACCGTTCGGGGTGCTGTATCGATCGGGCGTAGACTCACCGATCCGTTAGCTGAATTAGTGAAAATAGATGCGAAGGCTATCGGTGTAGGGCAATATCAGCATGATGTTGATCAAACTAAATTGAAAGCGGGATTAGATGATGTAGTCATGAGTTGTGTAAATTCAGTAGGGGTGGAGGTTAATACAGCCAGTAAAGAATTGCTTTCGTATGTTTCCGGATTAGGTCCTCAACTTGCTAAAGGAATAGTGGATTATAGAACACAACACGGACCTTTTAAAACGAGGAAGGAGTTGCATAATATTCCTCGATTAGGTGACAAAGCATTCGAACAATGTGCTGGCTTCTTGAGAATTTATGATGCAAAAAATCCATTAGACGCAAGTTCAGTTCACCCTGAACGATATGATCTGGTCGAAAAATTTGCAACCGATATGGGTTGCACGGTCAAAGACTTAATGACCACTGCTGAGCTAAGACGAAAACTCGACTTAAAAAAATATGTGAAGGAAGACGTAGGGTTGCCAACGTTAACCGATATCCTTTCCGAATTAGAAAAACCAGGCCGTGATCCACGAGAAAAATTTGAAGTATTTAGTTTTGAAGCCGGGGTTCATGAAATCAAAGACTTAAAAGTTGGAATGGTGCTGCCCGGTATCGTTACCAACGTAACAAACTTTGGTGCCTTTGTAGATATAGGCGTACATCAAGATGGCCTTGTTCATATTAGCCATTTGTCAGATCGTTTTATTAAAGATCCGAATCTGGTTGTGGCTGTTCAGCAGAAAGTAAAAGTGACAGTGGTAGAAGTTGACTTACCTCGCAAGCGTATTGCATTATCTATGAAAACCGATCCTTTTGGAACTAATACAATGCTTGGCGAAGAAAGGGATAAACCGAAAAAGCCTGTCCCAATCGCCAAACCAAAGCCAATAGAAAAGCAAGTTGAAAGGGTAGAAAGCATGGAAGAAAAAATGGCTGCTTTAATGAATAAGTTTAAGCGTTAAGGGCCTTATAAAGAAGGACTTAATGTTGTGGGCGAAAAACCATCCTTGTTATTTAAGGATTACGGCACGGTTCGTGTTATTTCTGTAAATTGTTCCATTAAAGTTTCCAAAATGTTAGACCCTATCAATATGAAAAGGATTGTTACTTATTTGATTTTCAACCTGCTTTTTCTAGGAACTGTATATGCACAGATTGAAAACTACGCACTAAATAAACGGGCTACGCAAAGCAGTTTTACTGAAGTAGGCGGATTAAAATTTGCAAAAGGAGCGGTGGATGGAATAAAAAATGGTGGCTACGGTTTCCATACCGCATTAGAAGATGAGCCTTGGTGGCAAGTCGATTTAGGTATGGATATAGCCATTGATAAGGTGATAATCTATAATAGACAGGATTGCTGCGCAGAGAGAGCTTACACGATTCAAATATTTATTTCAAGTGATGGCGTTAATTTTCAAAATGTTTATTCACACAATCGAACTGTCTTTGGAGGGGCTAAGCTCGGCAAGCCACTCGTTGTTCCATTGAGTTTCAAAGTGGCGCGATTTGTACGATTGCAATTGAATGAAAAAAATTCTCTTCATTTAGATGAAGTCGAAGTATTTGGTCTACCCGCCCAACTTGCCAATCTGGCATTGGGCAAAGTGGCTTCGCAAAGTAGTCTGAGCGAATACTCAAAACTGAATGATGCACAAGGCGCCATTGATGGGATTAAGAATGGATCTTTTGGCTTCCATACTAAAAGAGAGACAAATCCATGGTGGCAGGTAGATTTAGGGGCACCAGCCGTTCTGGATAGAATCATGGTGTTTAACCGACAGGATTGTTGTGCTGAACAAGCACAGGCAGCCCAAGTACTTATTTCTAAGGATGGAATGAAGTATGAAAGTGTCGCTAGTTTAGGTAGCACTATTTTTGGCGGCATTAAAGACAATCAACCGCTTACTATCTATTTGGATGGAGAGGTTACGATCGCGCGCTATGTGCGTGTACAACTCAATGACATAGCAGCATTACATCTGGATGAAGTCGAAGTGTATGGCAAAATAATTCCGGTAGTTGAGCAAGCTGTTCCAACAATGGATGTTCCGGAAACTGCACCTTTGGCTAATCATGCGGTGATTACATTATATGAAGATATCCAGTTTGGAGGAGATTCTTTTGGGATCATTTCAGATTGGGATGCAGGTACTATTCCTGATTGGAATGATCGAATAAGTTCTATTAAAGTACCCAGCGGTTATAAAATCATCGTATTTGAACATACTAACCAACAAGGTAAATCCATGATTTTAACTTCGGATTGGAGCGCTAGTGAAAGTATGTTTCTACCCGGATTTAATGATCTCATTTCATCTATAAAAATTCTTGAATATCCTGCAGCCCCTAGTATAGTAGCTCCATTAACTTCATCTAGCATCACGAATGGTACCTTTTACATTGCTACCCGTTCCAATAAAAAATACCTTGATCAGGCGGTGGCAAATGGCCCCATTTTCTTATTGGATGCGAGCGATAAGGTAAGCCAACAATGGGAAGTAATACCAGCGGGTGATGGTTATGTAAATATTGTTTCTAAGTTAAATAACCTTTTTCTTGATCAGTATACGGATAAAAGCGAAGCCGTTGCTTCGCCAGGCCACAATCAGGGAAATCAGCAATGGCTTATTCAAGCCCTGGGTGATGGATACTATAATATTATATCCCGCATAAATGGAAAATCTTTGTACCAGGATTTGAGCCGTTCGAATTTACCTATGGCAGCAAGAAATGCGTCTACGGCACAGCAGTTTGAATTTATTCCTGTAGTTACTTCTACTGCATTGCCAGTGCCATCTGTAGCCCCCATTCAACCCGTTGCTCCACAAGTCTCGACATTAACGCAACCGATCGTTGTAGGAAATTGCAGCTTGACGGAAAAACAATATCATGAAGTTGTGAAAGCAATTAATGCGCAGACTTTTCGGAATGAAAAGATGGCCACTGCGAAATTGGCATTAAAGAATAAATGCATTTCGATTTCTCAGATAAGGGGTATCTCAAAGGTATTCGCTTTCGAAGACCAAAAATTGGAATTCATTAAACATGCCTATAACCTCACAGATAACAAAGACGATTATTATACCTTGCATGATGCGTTTACATTTAAGATGACGAAAGATGATTTCAATGAATTCCTTAATTCTAAAAAATAGAGTTGGCAGGTAAATTTCATATGAACCGATTGGTATTGTCTATTCTATTTTTTCAATTATAATTCTAGATTCTCTCTGTTAGTAGTAACTTCGTGCTCTTATGTCATTAGAAGTAGCATCATTAAATTCGGGGAGCAACGGCAATTGTTATTACATCGGAAATCAACATGAAGCGGTGTTCATTGATGCCGGCATTTCGTGCAGAGAAACGGAGCAAAGGATGAAACGCCTGGATCTTTCAATGAAGAAAATTAAAGCGATCTTTATTACGCATGAACATTCAGATCATATCAATGGACTTAATAAGCTGGTAAAGAAGTATAAAATTCCTCTTTATATCACTCGAAGTACCAGACGAAATCAAGCGCTGGAGTGGAGCGATGGCTTAGCGATTCATTTTAATGCTTATGAGCCCATCCAAGTGGGCGCCTTGACAATTACTGCATTACCAAAATTTCATGATGCCAACGATCCACATAGCTTTGTTGTTTCTTATAATGCAATCAATATCGGAGTGTTTACGGATGCCGGCCGAGTTTGCGATCATTTGATTAGGAATTTTAAAATATGTCATGCGGCTTTTTTAGAATCTAACTATGATGAAGATATGCTTGAGAAGGGAGGATATCCACTTCATCTCAAGAATCGAATACGTGGGGGTGTCGGACACCTCTCAAATAAAGAGGCGCTACAGTTATTCTTAACGTATCGCCCACCGTTTATGAGTCATCTATTTCTATCGCATCTTTCTAAAAATAATAACTCGCCTGAAATAGCTGCAAATTTATTTGATAGGGTTGCAGGGAATACGAAGGTAATAGTTGCTCCGAGGACGAGTGAAACTAATGTTTACTATATAGGAGTAAATCAAACTGGCCTTGGTGAAAAGTATAAAGTAAATTCCAAACAAAGTGATAAAGCACAATTGTCAATCTTTGAAATTTAACTGATTACTAAAAGAATTCACCTAATCCAATATAGAAATTAAAGGAGTCAGGGGCAAAGCCAAAGTCAAAGGCTAGATTAGTACCTGATTGTTTATTGAATTTGATCCGCGCACCAAATCCGATGGCAGGATTGATGCCATTGAAATAATTATTTATATCTGTGATCGATTGAAAATTGAGGAATGCCACACCCCCAAAAAGCCCATTCTTGGAAATATCAAATCGATACTCACCTTCTGCATAGAGCATGTGCTTTCCGCGAAAGCGAGAAACTGAATACCCACGACCTGAACGGCCACTCAATTCGGATTGTGTACTTGGTAGATTAAAGTAGGGCACTTTTCCAAAGGATCCCCAGTAGAAAGCAGATACAGCAATAATTTTTCTCTTGGGATCATCTAATCTGAAATAGCGCCTTCCATCCAGGTAGAAGGAAGTCCATAAATCATCATTGCTAAGCCAGGAAGGATTCACTCGCAATATCGCTTGCACATAGAGTCCATCATCCGGATTGATTGAATTTTTTCTGTTGTCGTGAAGCAAGTTAAATGTAATGCCGGTGGCGGACGAAGAAGATTGTGTTCCAATTTTATATCTCTCAAATTCACCGGGTACGACAGGCTGTTCGCTTACCCCAACACTAAAATATCGATCATAACTCATACCGACACCACCAAAAATTGACCCAAATAGTTTTTTATTAGCACTGAAATAAAATCGAATGTTGTTGAAATTAAGCCGGAATCGATCGGATTCTGTTGACCCACTACCGAGCCCATAGGAGTATTCGGTCAGGTTACTTATTCTGGCTTCCCCTGGTAAGTTCCATGCGTTACGGGGTGTAAAGAGGTTGTACTTTAGGCCAAAGCCTTTATCTTCTGAGAAATCAGTATAAGGAAGGAAGAATACACTGGAAAAATTTGTCTTTTCATCACTTCCAATTACAAAAGCCGCATTAATGGAGGATACAAAAATCTGCTTTCCCCCAGATGCTTTGGTGGAAATAGGTATGATGGAAAAAGAGACGGGTTTACTCCCTTTTGGCTTTGGTTTGGTAGAAATATGAAAAGCTTTAACAATGACCTCTACCAAATCTGTTTGTTGGCTTGCCTTTGGCTTCTTCTGCGCAACAACAGGTGCAACCAAGGTTACTCCAAAAAAGAATAACAAGCACCTTCTGATTTGGAGCACTTCTTTTAACATGGAGTACAAAGGTTCGAAAAACAGATTAAATCAGGCACTAAAATAAAAAAGGTGCCACAATTTATGTAGCACCTTTTGTCTGCTCTCCCTCTTGGACTTGAACCAAGGACCCTCTGATTAACAGTCAGATGCTCTAACCAGCTGAGCTAAGGAAGAAAATAGGACTGCAATATTAAGGCTTTGGGGGGCAATTATCAAAAAGGACTTAAAATTTTTGAATAAAACCACGTAAAATTGAAAGCTAAGCAGTTTACTACTTTTTGAAGAGAAAGAATACGACCAATATCAAAAGCACAAAACCAACTGCGTGGTTCCAACGAAAGGTTTCATTTTTAAAAAAGACAATGGAAAAGATGACAAAAACAGTAAGTGTGATTACTTCCTGTATTACTTTCATTTCCACTAACAAAAAGGGGCCTCCATATTCTCTAAAGCCAATTCGGTTAGCGGGCACTTGAAGAATATATTCGAATAATGTAATGCCCAAACTTATAAGTATCAACTATTTCACCAACTTCTTATACTTAATGCGATGCGGTTGATCATCGCCCAAGCGCTTTCGTTTATTTTCTTCGTATTCACTAAACCCTCCTTCAAACCAGTAAACTTGTGAGTCTCCTTCAAAGGCTAAGATGTGTGTGCACACACGATCTAGAAACCAACGGTCGTGAGAAATGATTACAGCGCAACCTCCAAAATTATCTAATGCCTCTTCGAGCGATCGCAGCGTGTTCACATCCAAATCATTCGTAGGCTCATCCAGCAATAAAAGATTGCCTCCCTGCTTGAGGGCAATTGCCAAGTGGGCACGATTGCGCATACCTCCTGAAAGTTCTTTTACTTTTTTCTGTTGATCGTTTCCGCTGAAATTGAATTTGCTTACATAAGCTCTTGAATTAAATTCTTTTCCTCCTACTAATATAAGGTCGTTACCTCCTGTGATGGCTTGAAATACGGTGTCTTCCGGCTGCAGGTCGTCATGCTCCTGATCAACATAAGCAAACTTGACAGTTTCTCCCACGGAAAAGGTTCCGGAGTCAGGTTTCTCTGTGCCTGTAATCATTTTGAACAGTGTGGTTTTTCCGGCACCATTCGGACCGATGATACCAACAATACCTGCCGGTGGTAGCGAGAAGGTCAGGTTTTCATACAATAGTTTATCACCGTATGCTTTTGAAACACTATTGGCTTCAATCACTTTATTTCCCAATCGAGGTCCGGGTGGTATGAATAATTCTAATTTTTCTTCTTTCTCCTTTGTCTCTTGACTGATTAATTTTTCGTAGTTGCTTAATCTGGCTTTTCCTTTAGCTTGACGTCCTTTTGGATTCATGCGAACCCATTCTAATTCACGCACCAACGCTTTTTGTCTTTTAGATTCTGTCTTTTCTTCCTGTACTAACCGTTTTTGTTTTTGATCTAGCCAACTGGAATAATTTCCTTTCCATGGAATTCCCTCTCCGCGGTCGAGTTCAAGAATCCAACCAGCCACATTATCTAAGAAATAACGATCGTGCGTTACCGCGATGACCGTTCCTTTGTATTGCTTTAAATGTTGCTCAAGCCAATACACTGATTCGGCATCTAAGTGATTAGTTGGCTCATCTAATAACAATACATCCGGTTCTTGCAGTAGCAAACGACAAAGCGCAACACGTCTTTTTTCTCCACCTGATAAATATTCAATTTTAGCATCTGATGGAGGGCATCGCAATGCATCCATCGCCCGATCTAGCTTAGCATCCAATCCCCAGGCGTCTATGGCATCGAGCTTATCTTGGACTTCTGCTTGTTTAGAAATCAGCTTATCCATTTTATCTGGGTTGTCCAGCACTTCAGGGTCTGCAAACTTTTCGTTGATTGCTTCAAATTCTTTTAGCAAAGCCACAGTTTCCTTCACGCCCTCTTCCACCACTTCACGAACGGTTTTGGTTTTATCTAGCTGTGGCTCTTGTTCGAGTAAGCCCACACTGAAACTTAGATCTGAAACTACCTCACCCTGAAATTCCTTATCGATGCCTGCAATAATTCGCAACAAAGACGATTTACCTGAACCGTTGAGTCCGAGAACACCAATTTTCGCCCCATAATAGAAACCGAGGTAGATATTTTTTAAAACTTGCTTTTGAGGAGGGTAAATCTTGCTTACTCCCGCCATTGAGAAAATTATTTTTTCGTCAGCCATGTAGAATGAAAAAGGTTTTGGAAGGGCAAATATGGCTTTTTTAAGTCAATAGTCCATTGTTTTGAGTGAATCGGGCAACGCAAGATGTAGGTTACTTTTATTAATCGATAACTATGGACTGGCAGCTATTGTCTATGGTCTAATTAATTCTATTTTTGCGGAAAATTAAAGGGGACGCTATGTATTGGACACTTGAATTGGCTTCGTATTTGGAGGATGCACCTTGGCCGGCAACGAAAGATGAATTGGTAGATTTCTCTATTCGTTCCGGTGCACCATTGGAAGTTGTAGAGAATTTACAGGAATTGGAAGACGATGGTCAGCCATATGAGAGCATTGAGGAGATTTGGCCAGATTATCCAACGAAGGAAGACTTCTTCTTTAACGAAGACGAATATTAAAGGAAAATTAGAAATAAAGGCAAATCAGAGCTGGCGAAAGTCAGCTTTTTTATTTTGTGTCTAGTAACGCTTTGGCAATGATCAAATCTTCGGCAGTCGTAATTTTAATATTTTCATAACTCCCTTCGAATAATGATATGAGGTGTCCGGCTTGCTCGGCCACGCTTGCATCATCGGTGAGACTGGTATTTTCTTTCATTTCATAGGCCTTTTTTATCAATTGCAGATCAAACGTCTGGGGAGTTTGTATCAACCTAAATTTAGATCTGTCGACAGCCTTTGTATTGTCTTGGTCAGTCATTCGAATGGATTCCTTTAACCTTACTGCGGCAACGGCAGATTGATGTACTGCTGCCAATCGATAGGAGGCTCCTATGATATCTTCACTCACTAAGGGTCGCACCCCATCATGAATAGCTACTAACCCATCTCCTTCTAGTTGGCTCAGCCCGTTCTTTACTGATTGAAATCGAGTCTCTCCACCTTTTTGCAAAATGATGGGCTGTGTAAAATTGAATTTTTTACAGATACCGTTCCAGATTTCGAAATCATCTTCAGGCAACACTAATACGATTGTTACTTCTTTTGAGTAACGGAGAAATGCCTCAATGGTATGAAGCAAAATTGGCTTACCATTTAATTCAATGAATTGCTTGGGTAAAATGCTTTTGATGCGCGTACCTTTTCCCCCGGCCACGATGAGAGCATATTCTTTAATTTTCAAAGCGTAAAGTCGATTAACAATTTACGAAGCTAGGAAAATCCAATGTCTTGCATAGATTTACAACCAAAATTCTGAGATTATGGCGTTGCTTCGAATTCTATTGCTGGCGTTTAACGTTGCGATTGTTACGTTCTTGGTCTACCGGCTGTTGCAAATTTATCGTTCCGCTTCTCCTCGAAAGGGTTTAATTTTAATTGGGGGGATTTTTTTATTGTTACTGCCGGTAACAATATTAGTAGGCTTTATCAAGCCGACCATCCTCTACATTTTTCTCTATCCAGTAGCGATCTCCCTTTTTATCTATTTAATTAAGAGTGAAGATCAATGAGGATCAAGAGTAGGTCATAAAAAAAGCAGTTGACTTTATCGTTGTCAACTGCCTTCTGCTGAATGTTAACTTTCCTAAACGATCAACATCGCATCGCCATAGGTAAGGAATTTATACTTCTCCTTTTTTGCTAATTCATAAGCCTTCATGACAAGATCAAATCCTCCGAAAGCTGCTGCCATCATCATTAAAGTTGATTCAGGCTGGTGGAAGTTTGTGACAAGAGCACTGCAAATCTTAAATTCATATGGAGGAAAAATGAATTTATCAGTCCAACCTTCACGCTCTTTCAAGCGATTGTTGGCAGATACAGCTGATTCTAACGTGCGCATCGTAGTGGTACCAATGGCACATACCCTATTTTTATTGTCAAGAGCTTGGTTCACGATTTTGACGGGCTCTGTACCAACAATGAAATTCTCAGAATCCATTTTGTGCTTGGTCAGATCTTCTACATCTACTGCACGGAAAGTACCAAGACCAATGTGCATAGTCACAAAAGCCATGTCTACTCCTTTTAGCTGAAGGCGTTTTACAAGCTGCTTCGTAAAGTGCATGCCGGCAGTAGGTGCAGACACAGCGCCTTTCTGTTTAGCAAAGATGGTTTGAAAGCGTTCTTTATCCGCTGGTTCAATTTTACGTTTAATGTATTTAGGAAGCGGAGTTTCGCCAAGCGTCTCCACGATTTTATCAAATGCAGCAGAATCACCATCGAACAAGAAACGAATGGTACGACCTCGGGAGGTTGTGTTGTCAATCACTTCAGCCACCAAATCCCCATCGCCAAAGTAAAGTTTATTGCCCACCCTGATTTTACGCGCTGGATCTACGAGGACATCCCACAAATGCATTTCGGCATTAAGTTCTCGCAGAAGGAATACCTCTATTTTTGCTCCCGTTTTTTCTTTGCGGCCATATAATCTAGCCGGAAATACCAACGTATCGTTGGCTACCATGACATCCCCGTCATCAAAGTAATTGACAATGTCTTTAAAAATTTTATGTTCAATTTTACCGCTATCGCGGTGTAACACCATCATCCTTGCCTCGTCTCTGTTCTCGGCTGGATGGTTGGCAATTAAACTGTTTGGGAGATCGAATTTAAATTCTGATAGTTTCATAGGATAAGCTTACGGGCTTTTAGCCCGGATTTAACCGGGTTTTTTAAATTGAGGTTGCAAAAATAGGGAATTGTTTGGTTCTTGAAATAAAAATGAACTTTGTTAGTCCAGAAGTCACAAAACAGCGTTAAAAGGCCATGCTTACACTTAGATTAATTTTTGAGAGCTTAGGATTTGCGTGGAAAGCGCTTAAATCCAATTTGTTACGTACTGTCCTTTCTTTGTTAGGGGTAACAATTGGTATTTTTTCCATCATAGCCGTGCTCACTTTGGTAGATTCATTAGAGAAAAATATCAGAGACAGTCTCAATTTCTTAGGTAGCAATGTGATTTATGTAGATAAATGGCCTTTTACGGGTGGTAACAGTCGTGATTGGTGGAAGGACTACATCAAAAGACCTAATCCTTCTTATAATGAATACCGCTTTCTTAAAGCCAATCTAAAAAATGGTCAGACAGTATCCATTTTTGCGGATACCAATGATGGGGTTACGGTAAAAGGAGATAATAATGCGATTAACCGAATTACTTTGGTAGGAGCATCTTTAGATTATGATAAATTATTTGAAATTAATATCGACAAAGGAAGATACTTTACCTCCGATGAAGCAGAAAGCGGGCGTAGCGTAGTTATCCTAGGATTTGAAGTGGCGAAAGCATTATTCCCTAAAGTTGATAACCCGGTCGGGAAATATGTGAAGATTAAGAACCTCCGTTTTATTGTTGTGGGTGTGGTAAAAAAAGAAGGGGAGAGTTTTATTGGAAATACAAGTAGAGATTTTGGTTGTATTATTCCGTATGATTCATTTAGAAAACTTTATCAGACGGGAACAGGTAGATGGAATGAGAATGGATCAACGATTGGACTAAAAGGATTCGAAAGCGACATAGGCTTAGTGGAATTAGAAAACGAAGCCCGAGGGGCTATGCGCGTCAAGCGAGGCACCAAGCCTTCTCAAAAGGATAATTTTGAATTAAATAGACCAGAAGCTGTGGCAAAAGCAATTAGTGGAGTGTTTGATGTTTTGGGTACAGCTGGATGGATTATTGGGGGTTTTTCAAAGTTAGTTGGAGGATTTGGTATTGCAAATATCATGTTCGTGACTGTTAAGGAAAGGACAAGTGTGATCGGATTACAAAAATCATTAGGCGCAAAAAATTATTTTATACTTTTTCAATTTTTGTTTGAATCCATATTTCTAAGTCTAATTGGTGGTTTAGCAGGGTTATTTTTAGTTTGGCTCTTAACCCTCGCGCCTTTTGGAAGTTTGAAAGTAGTGTTGTCGGTAAAAAATATCGTTCTGGGTTTAGGTGTTTCTTCGGTGATAGGCTTAGTAGCTGGGATAGTGCCAGCTGCGATGGCTGCACGATTAGATCCTGTGTTGGCGATTCGGGCTAACTAAATGTTGTTTTGATTAGACACATTGATTTAATAGATGCAAACTTAGACGGCTTCTCACATATTGAAAGTAAAGCCTTGACCAATGAATAAAAGGGAGTAACAGTAACCCAGTATAGTAAAACACAAGATTTCAATCTTGTGTTTTACCTCTAATTGAATAGGGGTAATAAAAAACTTAGGAAGTTTTCTTGATCGTAAAGTAAAAG
>JANPBK010000138.1:0-9197 GCA_031430395.1 Cyclobacteriaceae bacterium | reverse complement strand
GGCAAGTAGGCACCTCCAGCAACACAACTCCCCATAATGGCTGCAATCTGAATGATCCCCATGGAAGACATCTTTGCGTTATTTCTAAATTGCCTGCCAAAATGCTCTTTGTCAGGAAAAATTTCATCCTGCATAGGCAGGAAGACGCCTGCACTGTCTACCAAATAAATGATAGGCAATCGATTTTCCATCGCCACCTCTTGAGCACGTAGATTTTTTTTTGCGGTAATGGGAAACCACGCACCGGCCTTAACAGTCGCATCATTTGCAACAATCATACACTGACGGCCCCGTACATAACCAATTCCTGTGATCACTCCACCAGACGGACAGCCGCCTTGATCTTTATACATTCCATCTCCCACAAAGAGTCCAACCTCTAAAAAATCAGAATCTTTATCAATGAGATATCCTATTCGTTCGCGGGCGGTAAGCTTCCCTTTCTGATGTTGGTCTTCAATTTTCTTCTCGCCACCACCCAACAGGGTCTTCTTTGCTTTCGATTTTAACTGAGAGCAGAGTTGCTTGAGTTGGTCTTCATTCTTGTTAAATTCTAAATTCATGGGTCAATAAAAAAAGGAAAGCTTAAAGTTTTTTTGCGGCAGTGGCTGCTTTCTTTTCCTCTTCTTGCTTGCGTCTATCCCGGTCTATTCTCTTTTTACTCTTGCCCAAAGGCGCCAGAAAATGTTTGGGGTTTGTATTGAAATGAACCGCCAAACTATCAAATGATTTAAGCAACTTGTTCAAGTTAACATAGAGTGTATCTTCCGTCATCAATTTACTCATGGTATTGTCACCCTTATTTAATCTCGCCAAAGTTTGATTCAGACTTGTAATTGATTGCTGTATTTTAGTAAGCGTTTGATTCAATCTTAACATCTTAAGTGAATCAGATATCGTCTTGAAATTTTGAAGGGTGGGTCTTAAATCATGCAGCGTATTGTTCAAATTATCTGCAACAGTTTTAAACGATCCGGAAATATCATCGATTCTCCCATTGGCTGTCACCAGTGTTTTGTTTAATAAATCAGGGGTAGTCTGTAGTTTAGAAAAAATCACTTCAAGTTGTTGCGAATTTTTTGAAAGGTTGTCAATAATACCATTAAACTTGCGCAAGGTGGTTTGCAAATCTGTGGCCACCGGTGTAGCTGTTTCTGAAATCATATCGAACATCCCCTTTGCCACTTCGGTGCGCAGGGTATCACCCGGTTTTAAATTTCTTTTCGATTGCAAAATGGACAATAGGACCGTTTTGCCACCGAGCAATTCACTCGTTAAAATAGCTTTTGTGGAGTCCGTCAGAATAATATCAGAAGCTATTTCCATTTCTACGAGCACCTTATTGTTACGTTTCTGCATAATACCTATATGACTGACCCTTCCTACAGGATAGCCATTTACCAATACCGGATTAGAAATAGCGAGTTGGTCGATATTGTCATATATGGCATAATATTTTTTGGTACTGGAGAAAAAATCAATACCCTTCAGGTAATTGAACCCAAAATATAACAGCACTATTCCGATAGCGATAAACAAACCAACCTTAAACTCTTTTGTCTTCACGTAATTAATTTATAGATTCAATCTCAGACTTATAATCTTTAAAAGCGCGATAAATACCCGAGGCAATAAGCTCCTGACCTGCATCTGAAGCCAAGAATCCTTCTTCCTTGCCGTTCGATAAAAACCCCGTTTCAATGAGTACACTTGGCATCGAAGTTCTCCATAAAACTAAGAAACCAGCTTGTTTGACTCCTCTGCTGAAACGACCTGCCTTTGTTTTAAATTGCCCCTCCAACTTCTGTGCAAACTTTAAACTGCTTTCGTGGTAGGCACTCTGGCTCAAGGTAAATAAAATATAAGACTCTGGGCTCTTCGGATCAAAACCTTCATATCGCTCCTGATAATTCTCATCCATTAATATTACCTCGTTCTCACGTTTGGCCACTTCAAAATTTCCTTTGTCTTTGTGCAAACCCATAACATAGGTTTCTGTTCCATAAGCCGGAGCACCAGGCAAAGAGTTGGCATGTATGCATATAAATAGTTGGGCCTTATTTCGATTGGCCATTTCAGCTCTTTCATCTAGTGCCACATAACGATCATCCTTTCTGGTATATAGTACTTTTACTCCGGGAATATTTCTTTCAATATAGCTACCCAATTTCAAAGCGATCTTAAGGGCAATGTCTTTCTCCTTTGTTTTCTTTCCGGAAGTACCCGGATCTCTTCCTCCATGGCCTGGATCGATAACAATTGTCTCAAGCTTAAAACCCGTAGGTTGAAAAGAGGCTGAGGAGTTTAGCAGGGTTATTGCTAATAGTAAAAGCTTAATTTGGATATTACTCACGGTTGTAATGAGGTATGGCGCAATTGCGATAAGTTTGTGTAAAGTTGTGAATTTTTCATTAAAAGCTAAACTACTGAAAATCAAATCACAAGTAGGGCCTACAGCCTTTACTTCTATACTTCTTGTCCTATCATTGGTAGGATCCTCGGTATTTGCTCAGGTTGAAAGGCCAATCCGTCAACCCGGATTGCTGCGTACAAAGCCTGATTCTTTGTCGCAAACACCGCTCAGCCAACAAAAAGATTCAGTTACAGTTAAAAAAGATACTCTAAATACAGCAAAAAAGGGCGAGATCGAATCAACCATCTACTATTCCGCTATCGATTCAATCAATTTTAGCCTTGATAATAAGATTGTCAAGCTTTATGGTGACGCCAAAGTAAAATATGGTTCAATAGAACTGGAAGCAGAACTTATTACCATCGACTACGATCAATCTACCATTACAGCCAATGGGAAGCCTGATTCTACCGGAAGATTAATTGGCTTTCCCATATTTAAAGATGGTAATGAATCATACGAAACAAAAGATATGGTCTATAACTTTAAGAGTAAGAAAGCAAAGATCTCAGAGGTTGTGACTAAACAAGGGGAAGGGTTTATGGCTGGAGGAGTCGTTTTTAAAAATGAAAAGAACGAACTCTTTACTATTGGTAATACCTATACAACGTGCGATTTAAAAGATCCTCACTTTCGGGTAATTTCAAAAAAAGCAAAGGCCATTCCTGGAGACAAAATAGTTACCGGCCCCTTTTACATGGAATTTAATCATGTTCCTACCCCATTAGGCTTCGCATTTGGTATGTTTCCTTCTCAACGTCAGAGTTCCTCCGGAATCATTATTCCGGAATATGGAGAAGAACAAAGGAGGGGCTTTTTCTTGCGCAATGGAGGCTACTTTTTTGATATCAGCGATTATCTGAAAATAACAGTCCTAACTGATCTCTATTCAAAAGGTTCGACCGCACTTAAGATTAATACAGTATATAACAATAGATATAAGTACACAGGCAATTTCAACTTCTCCTATACTAACAATAAAGTATCTGATAATTTTGAAGACCCCAGTCGCTTGAAAGACTTCCAACTTACCTGGAGCCATAGCCCAAGATCTCGAGGCAGCAGTCGTTTCTCCGCTTCAGTAAATGCCGCTACTTCCTCTTTTACAAAGAATAATTTTCTGGGTGTAAATGCCAATCCTAACCTTCAACGCCCAGATAATGTTTCGCGTAAGCTCACTTCCAATATCTCTTATTCTAAGACATTTCCAGGAACTCCTTTTACGCTCGGTGTCAACATGAGGCATAGCCAAGACTTAGCTACAGGCCAACTTGATTTACCCCTTCCTGACGTCACCTTCAATGTAAATAACATCTATCCATTCAAGGACAAACGGTTAGGAACAGCCCTTGATAACCTTAACATTCGCTACAGTATGTCTGGCACAAATCAAATTACCAACAACCTAGGCAGAATTGGAAATGCCACTAAGGATAGTATTGCCGATTTTAATCTTAAAAATCTTCCCACATTTTTTAAGAATGCAAATAGTGGAGTCAAACACAATATTCCGATAACAACCACCGTAAAAGTGATGAAATTCTTTGCAGTAAGTCCTAATATTTCGATTGATGAAACATGGTACTTTAAGAAATTAAATTGGGGCGTTGATCCAACTGGTAAAAAAGCCGTGATAAAAGATACTTCAAGTGTATTCAACAGGATCACCAATTACTCTTTTAGTGTGGGGGTTAACACGCGTATTTTCGGAACCTACCTTTCCAAAAATCCGAACAGCTCCATCCGGGGAATCCGGCATGTGATTACTCCAACGGTATCCTATAGCTATACTCCGGATTTTGGAGATCCAGATTATGGTTACTACCAACGGTTAACACTACAAGACTCCAAAGGCCAGTCTTATACAGTCTTAAAATCTCATCATGAAGGATTTGTTTACGGTTCATCGCGTCAAGGAACGGGTAACTCCATGGGCTTTGGAATAGGAAATACGATTGAAATGAAAGTAAGAGGCAAAAAAGATACGGTAGATAAAAAAATATCCATTTTCAATAATCTCTCGATTAATTCAAGCTATAATTTTGCCGCTGACTCATTTAAACTTGCTCCAATTACGATCAATGCTAATACGAATGTTTTAAACAATAAAATCAATATCAATATTAATGCAACCTTGGACCCTTATCAATACGAAAAAGGCTGGAATAGTTTGACGGCTCCAGAAGAAGGAAGATCGATCGTAGAAAGAAGGAGAAATCACTATGCTTGGGAGTCGGGAAGCCTTGGAAGAATCACTTCCGCTGGATTGGCCTTCAGCACTAATCTTAGTCCTAAAGGACAAAAAAGTGATGCCGAATCCCGAGATAATATCGCCAAATCAAATGCGACTGAAGCTGATAAGAACTACTTGTTGCAAAACCCAAATACATACATCGATTTCAAAATCCCCTGGAATCTGAGAATTAATTATAATATATCTTATTCTCGAGGGCTTTATTCTAGTACCGAGCCATCAACAACTCAAATCACTCAGGCGTTAAATTTTTCGGGTGATCTATCGTTAACACAAAAGTGGAAGATTGTCTTTAACTCGGGTTATGATTTTGTTCGAAGTGAAATAACACAAACTAATTTTTCAATCAATCGAGACATCCATTGTTGGCAACTCTCCCTGAGTTGGGTGCCTTTTGGGCCATTCCAAAACTATACTTTTAATATAGGAGTTAAATCAACTTTGCTCCGCGATTTGAAATTGAACAGAACTCGCTCCTTCTTTGATGTGAGGTAATAGTTACTTAACCCAATCGGCATTAAACAGCAGTTGGAATGGCAAAAGAAATCCTTTTATTTCTGCCAGCCTTCAATCTCTTGCAAAGTTGGATTCTGAACAGTATCCAGTTTTAATTTCTTCCTCATACCAGGAATATCATTGAAAAGTTTAGTTGGCTTCATCTCTATTAATTGAGCCATAGACTGAACCCCTAATTTAATTAGTATCGGAATCAACTCAGCCCGGATACCCGCATCCATAAATTCCTTTTCAGGATCTGCCTCTAAATTATTTTCCGGCTTCATTTGAGGAAAGAAGATGACGTCCTGTATAGAAGGTGAGTTAGTCATGATCATAGACAGACGATCAATACCAATTCCCAATCCTGCTGTTGGTGGCATTCCATATTCGAGCGCTCTTAAAAAATCCTCATCCAGCGTCATTGCTTCTTCATCACCTCGTTTACCTAATTCAAGTTGCTCTTCGAATCGCATACGTTGGTCAATAGGATCATTCAATTCAGAAAAGGCGTTACAAATCTCCTTGCGATTGCAGATTGCTTCAAATCTTTCTACTAATCCCGGCTTACTCCGATGCTTCTTTGCTAAAGGCGACATTTCTAAAGGATAATCTGTAATAAAAGTCGGTTGAATTAATTGATGCTCGCACTTCTCACCAAAAATTTGATCTATCAATTTTCCCTTACCCATCGTAGCATCAGCCGGAACGTGTAATTGCTTACACGTTGCAAGCAAAGTAGCTTCATCCATTTCAGAAATATCAATTCCAGTAAAATGATGAATCGCTTCATACATCGTATACCGTTTCCAGGGTCTTTTGAAATTGATGAGGTTCTCCCCTACAGTTACTTCCGTAGTACCATGAAGATCAATCGCTACCTTTTCCACCATCTCTTCTACTAAATCCATCATCCAATAATAGTCTTTGTACGCCACATACAACTCTACTTGCGTGAACTCCGGATTATGAAAGCGTGACATCCCCTCATTGCGGAAATCTTTAGAAAACTCATACACCCCATTGAACCCCCCAACAATGAGTCGTTTCAAATACAACTCATTTGCGATTCGTAGATACAATGTCATGTCCAATGTATTATGATGCGTCTTGAAAGGCTTCGCGGCTGCGCCACCATACAAAGGCTGAAGAATTGGAGTCTCCACTTCCAAATAACCTTTACCCGTGAGATAGCTTCTCATAGTGTTAACTAATTGCGTGCGTTTCACAAAAGCATCTCTCACTTGCGGATTCACCACTAAGTCAACATATCGCATTCGATACCTTTGTTCGGGATCCGTAAATGCATCGTGTAAAATAATATTACCGAGCTCGTCCCTCGTCTCTTTTACAACCGGTAATGGCCTCAATGATTTAGCAAGAACTTGAAAGTTGGTAACATGGATCGAAACCTCTCCCGTTTGGGTAGTGAAGACAAAACCTTTAATTCCGATGATATCTCCAATATCCAGTAATTTTTTAAAAACGATGTTATAAAGTGTTTTATCTTCAGTAGGTGAAACATCATCCCTTCGAAAATAAACTTGGATTCGGCCTGTTTCATCTTGCAACTCGGCAAAAGAAGCATTGCCCATAATTCTTCTGCTCATGATTCTACCTGCAAAAAAAACATCCTTAAATTCTTTGCCAGGATAGTTGCTTAGTATTTCTTGAGTAGTAACATTTACTTCAAACAATTCAGCAGGATAAGGATTGATACCGAGCTTAACGAGCTCCTCCATACTTTGTCTGCGAATAACTTCTTGTTCACTTAATTGCATATATTTTTATTTCCCTTTCCTTCTGACTAACTCTTTTCTAATCAATGTCAATTCACGGCTACTTTGCCCTGCTACTGATGTATTTTCAGCTGCTCTTCGTAAAAGATAGGGCATGACTGATTCTACAGGCCCATAGGGCACATATTTGGCAACATTATAACCCGCCTTTGATAAATTAAATGAAATATTATCACTCATCCCAAGTAACTGTGCAAACCAAACGCGAGGATCATTATTATTCATGCCATGCTTATTCATCAACACAGTAAGGTATTGGTTACTATACTCGTTATGAGAACCACACAGCAGTGAAACCCTTTGTTTATTATCAATACAAAAAGCGAGTCCCTTATTGAACGCATCATCGGTTGCTTGCTTGGAAGAATGAATCGGATTTGGATAACCCATCTTTTCAGCTCGCTCCGCCTCTTTCTCCATATAAGCTCCCCGCACCATCTTCACTCCTAAGAAATAGTTATTCATGGCTGCATTGTGGAAAGCATTGCGCAAATTATCCAACATATCCGACCGATACATTTGGTAGGTATTAAAAACAATCGCCTTTTGATGATTGTACTTAAGCATCATTGCGTAGGCGAGCTCATCGATTGGATTTTGTATCCAGCTATCCTCTGCATCAATTAAAACCGGAACTTGACTATCATAAGCTTGCTTACAAATTAGTTCAACTCGGTTCCGAAAAAGCGTGTATTCCTCCTCTTCATATGTACTTAGTGCTGCTTTACTTTGCACTTTCTCTAGCAGCTCTGATGAGCATAGTCCTGTTACCTTAAAAACACAGAAAGGAACCGCCTTATTTTTCTTAGCCTCTTCAAAAGTGGATAAGATTTCCTGAGTTGTATGATCAAATCCCGCATCATCTTTAGCTCCTTCTACCGAATAATCCAGAATAGTGCCAACATGGTATTGCGCCAATTTTTCAATGGTCCTTTCACTTTGTTCGGCCGTCTCACCTCCACAAAAATGTTCAAATACTGTAATTCGTATCAGGCCTTTCACCGGTAAATGCAGGGCAAGACTTACTTTCGCCAACATGCGGGCGATCGAAGACATCATTGGATTATTAACCAGTGAAAAAATAAAATTAGCCTTCTTAAGCTCACGATCGCTTTTATAAGAAAAAGCAACCGCGGTGTCGTCAAATTGGATTGTCGGGATGGTCTCCATAGGCAGATTAACTACAAATATAAGAGGGAAGCAGATTTCTATCGACTAAATAAAACTAAAGGATATAAAACCCCTATTTTTAGGCATCAATTACTTTCTAATGACCCACCCATCGGTTCACATAAATCCCAATCTAAGTCAATTAATCAGCGACTTCCTCCAATCCAGATCCTATACTCAAATTGGAGTGCTCGTGGATGTCAATACTAAAATCTCATGCTATCCCTTAATTCAAAATAGCTTGCCACCACATTCACTGTTGGAAGTGGCAGCGGGAGAGGAGAATAAGAACCTCGAAACTTGTCAACAGGTTTGGAAGCAGCTTACTAAACTACATTTTGATCGACATTCACTTATGATCATTTTGGGTGGAGGGGTATTGGGTGACTTGGGTGGATTTTGCGCTGCAACCTATAAACGAGGTATTGATTTCGTACTGATTCCAACCACCCTGCTTGCCCAGGTGGATGCCAGTATTGGTGGCAAGCTTGGTATCGATTTTATGGATTTTAAGAATCACATTGGGCTATTCAAAAATCCTGCCTCCACGTTGATTCATCCTACCTTTTTAACCACACTTCCCGAACGCGAACTTAGATCTGGCTTTGCTGAAGTCATAAAGCATTGCCTGATTGCTGACAAAGTCATGTGGGAAACCATCTGCCAAAAGGATTTAAAAAACCAAGATTGGGAGACTCTTATACCTCATTCGGTTAAGATAAAAAAGCAAATTACAGAGCAGGATCCTCAAGAAAAGGGAATCAGAAAAGTCCTGAACTACGGACATACATTAGGCCATGCATTAGAAACCTATTTTCTGTCGACTGAAAATAGAATTTTTCACGGAGAAGCCATTGCCATGGGAATGATCATGGAGGCTTTCCTGGCAAACAAAAAGGGGATCATGACTGAAGTAGAGATGAATGCTATTAAAAATTACCTCATTTGGATATATGGGAAGTCCAGGGAGAAATTTGATGACGGGAAAGTTGTTGAACTTGCTATACAAGACAAAAAAAATAGAGGGAGTAAAGTCCTAATAGCTGTTCCTAAGAGTATAGGCGAG
>JANPBK010000137.1:0-3904 GCA_031430395.1 Cyclobacteriaceae bacterium | reverse complement strand
GCTCCTGTTTTTTCAATGGTGGCTGTTCCACCATACGTACATCCATTAAGCAAAATTTGCGGTGCTCTAAAATCTACATTACCACCAAAAGTTGAGGAAGGCCCTACTGTTAAATTAGCCGTTCCTGTAAACGTATTCAATGTTTGATTAATGGCGCCTACTTGCGTGAAGCGCACTAGATTTAATGTCCCGGTTGAAAATCCTGATCCACCTATTGTAATAGTTCCCGCATTAAGTGTCGCTGTTGCAGTAGCACTTTCGCAAAAATTAATACCTGTGCCTGCTGTACTATTAACAATAATATTTCCATTGAATGTAGTAGCACCTAAAAAGGCCACACGAATACTGGATGAATTCGTATTAGTGAAAGTAACATCTCCGTTGTAGGTACCGCCACTCACTAGTTCCAACAATATATCAGAAGTACTATTGTTGATGATGTTCGTGAGTCCATTAAATGTGTTGCCTGCATTGGTTCTCAATTGCCCAGTTCCATTGTTAGTTATAGTAGTGGTAGAGGCAAAGGTGTTTCCACCTGACCCCGTATTATTGGTAGCTCCTGTTTTTTCAATGTTGGCTGTGCCTCCATATGCGCATCCATTAAGGAAAATTTGAGGTGCTCTAAAATCTACATCTCCACCAAAGGAAGAAGCAGGACCGACAATTAAACTGGCTGTACCTGAAAAAGTATTGAGTGTCTGAGCCGTTGCACCAGTTTGAGTGAACCGCAGCAGGCTTAATGTACCCACACTAAATCCCGCACCTAAGGAAATCGTTCGCGTAGCCGCTAACGTTGAGCTGGCAGAAGCTGATGTATTAAAAAATACACCACTTATACCACCTGTATTACCTACAACAATATTTCCATTGTAAATAGAGGTGCCAACTGTGCCTAACTGTATAACTGTGGCAGCATTAGTATTTGTTGGATTGACAGTTACTGTTCCTGAATACGTTGCCTGTGATCCCGCGCCTTGCAAAATCCGATGATTGCTTTGCAACGTTCCTGCGCAATTGATAGTAAGATTACCGCCAAAGGAAACATTGGTATTCGCACCTTCTGCGATCAAAAATGACCAGGCGTCTACTCCACCTGCTTTATTGGTGTTTAAAATTACGTCCGTTGCAAAAGTGGTTGTTTGACCGGCATGATTGTTAGCGAAATAGAAACGGTTATTACCGTTGTTATTAAAAGTAGTAACTCCGTTAAACTGATCCCGTATAGCATTCCCTAGTAGCACGTGACCACCTCCTAAATTTGTGATTGTAGTTGTCCCATTAAAAATATTGTTACCGGTGTTATTGTCGTTGTTGTTGTCCGTTTTATTTACGTTCACAGTACCATTAAATGTTGATCCATTAAAAAAGATTCTTCCTGAAGATCCATTTAAGTTAGCCGTTATTGTTGTACCGTTGAACGTGCTGGTCGTAACTGTGTTTAGGGTGAGAGATGCGACTCCTCCCGTGTTGGTAATAGTCCCAGTTGTAAATAAGTTGGTGCCTGTGGTTGTTAAATCAAAGCCGTTAATATCAATGGTTCCCGTATATCCATTCACGGTAATGCCAGCAACGTTAGCCACAATATCAATTGTACAATTTCCAAGTCCCAATGCGTTGAAGGTGACCAAATCGCTCGCTCCCGGAACGGAGGCTCCTCCAGGCCCACCGGAGACAGCTGACCAATTGGCTGTATTATTCCAATTAGAAGCTGATGCCGAAACCCAAAAACGCTGAGCAAATAAGCCTGCTGAGGCGTTGATGATGAATAGAATGGTGAATGCCAGGCGGATACGCTTCATAAAATTTAATGGTAAAAAGAGGACAACAAAATTACTTATTTCTACTGAAAATAGTGAGTCTATTTTTTATTTTAACCGTCAGAATATCAGCATTTTAAATAGAAACCTTCTAAGAATATCAAAATAATGAATGATAGGAGCCTATCCACGAATATTCTAATATTGACGCTTATAATTCTACCCATTGAAAGATCTAAATCAAAACGCTTCCAGGATTAAGAGAATCCTGCTTCCGGGTATTATTTTACAATCCGTTTTGATCGGTGGGGGTTATGCTACTGGTCGTGAGATTGTAGAATATGGAGGAAAGTTTGGAGCCAGTGGGTGGATCAGTGGACTCGCCATCTTTTTTGGCTTTTCATTGATTTCCATTCTCTCCATGGAAGCGTGTCGGCAATGGCAAGTATATGATTACAAATCATTGTTAAAAAAGATGATTGGCAAAGGATGGGTTGCCTACGAAATAGCTTATCTCATGCTGGCCATCCTGATCATCGCAGTGATGGCTGCAGCAGCAGGAGAAATATTAAATAACACGCTGGGCTTTAACAGATGGGTGGGCGTGTCATTAATCGTTGTGTTAGTTGGATTTCTTAATTACAAGGGAGATGAAGTGATCACTAAACTTGAAACAATTGGAACGATCGCTCTCTTTAGTGCCTATATCGTTTTTTCAATTGCTGTATTCAGCACAAGAGGCAATGCTATTTCTAAAGTCTTTACCAACTGGGATACTAGTTACTTACCTGATGCACCACATTTTGGACTATTAGTATGGACGGGAATTCTTTATGTCGGATATAATTTAGCTGTTTACCCCGCATCGTTTTTTACATACAGAAACATTCAATCAAGGAATGAAAGCATTGCGGCCGGATTCATTTCCGGTGCGCTAATGACAATTCCTTGGTTCCTTACTTATTTTGCTATCCTATCATATTATCCTAATCATGAAGTGCTCGCTTCTACAGTTCCCTGGCTAAAAATGTTAGAGCCTTTTCATACTACCATGATTGTAATCTTTGGCATCGTGGTGGGTTGGACATTAGTTGAAACTGCTACCGGAATGATTCATGCGTTCATTCACCGGATTGAAAATGAAGTGATGGAGCGAAGTGCTGAACCCATGAAAAAGATTCACAAGGCCTATATTTCTACTGCAGCGTTGGTCGCTTCCTTAGTTCTCGCACAGGTGGGCATCATTGATTTGGTAGCGAAAGGCTATGAAATGATGGCCTATGCCATGATTGCCGTTTATGGCGTGCCTCTCCTCTATTATTCAAAAAGATTATTGATCAAATAATTGCTAAATAGAATTAGGAATTTCAAGTCATTCGGAAACCTTGAAAGTTACCCGAAATAATCCTGCCGAAGTATTGAAAGCAGAATAGGTTAGTGCTTTAAATGATACGCTTTCACTTTCGTAAATGCTCTTAAGCCCGCATGTGAAAGCGTTGCCCCAAACCCAGAATGATTCCGTCCACTCCACGGAAGCGCGGCACTTACGCGGTCGCAGCAGTTCCAATAGCCAGTGCCGGAGTTGATTTGATTTAGTATCTTTTCAGCGCGTGATTGACTTGTACTATAAACAGCCGCTGTCAATCCGTACTCCGTATCCTTCATCAATTGCACGGCCTCATCATCATTTTTAACCTTCATGATGCCGATGATGGGACCAAATGACTCCTCGCGCATTACGCTCATTTTATGATTAGCGTTGGTTATTACGGTTGGTTCAAAATAATAACCGGCTCCTGCCATTCGTTTTCCGCCCGTAATTACGTTGCTTTCTTTTTCAATGGCATCCTTTACTTGACTTTCTAAAAAAGAAACTTGTTCTTTTCTGCTCAGAGGCCCAATGTATACGCCTGCTTCGGTTGGATGTCCTATCTTCCACGACTTTACTTCCTTTACAAATTCACTCACATACTCGTCATAAACTTTTTCGTGAACATAAATTCGTTCTACGGCACAACAACTTTGGCCGTTGTTGTAAAACGCACCATCTGCAGTCCCGGCTGCGACCGCCTTTACATCAGCAATGTCATCGGCTACATACAATGGGTCTTTGCCACCTAATTCCAGTTGACAAGGAACCATCTTAT
>JANPBK010000136.1:0-9585 GCA_031430395.1 Cyclobacteriaceae bacterium | reverse complement strand
CGTCATAAAAGATCCATGCGATGTACGATGCGCCATACAATACAAACCAATAGATGTGTTGATAACGGTGCATTTTTCGCAAGGGCTGGCTTGGATGCAAGCGCATGAATGGTTCAACACTAATGTCAGAATCAACACCTTCAATATTTGTAAACGTGTGATGATTCACATTGTGTTTTACCTTCCAAAAGTAGATACTTCCACCTAACAAGTTCAGGAAGTAAGCCGCCACACTATTCACCCAACTATATTTTGAAAAGCTTTGGTGCCCTCCCTCATGCATGACGTTAAACCCAAGCAATGCCATATTCAAACCCAATAATAGCGCTACCGCAATTGATACGACAAGTGGGAGATTAAAAAATACAACCGTCACATAAAGCGCAATAGCTGACAGTACCTGTATACCGCCCTTGATATATAATTTGTTATTTCCTGATTGATCTAATTTGTTGACTGAAAAATACAGGTCAACCTTTGCTTTTAGAGCAATAAAGAACGAATTCTGAGTTCTGTCAAATGTTGGTTTTTGCATATCCTTTTGCCTTATTTATCAAGTTATACGCTATCTCGATACTAGATATAACACGTATTCCTTAAACAAAGTTGTCTAGTGACGTTGATTTTCAGTTCAAATTATTAGAAGAGGTCTGGGAAGTATTAGTACCCCAGCGTAGGATCAGAATGATTTTCACTAAAAAACACCGCAAGCTAATCAAATTGAAGCCCATAACCTAATGAGAAATGCCCACATTCTACTACAATTGTTCAATTTGAAGAACTTGAAGATGCCCTATTTAAGTGTTACTAAAACAGGCTGATTGATCGTTAACCTGCGCATCGAGGCAACACTTATGACCGTTTTATCAATCAATACTTTCACTTCAAAACCAGTCCCAACAAAAGCCAATTCTTTAACAGTTCCACGTAACGTATTCCGTCCGCTGCGAACGAATTTAAAATCTTCCGGCCTGACTATTTTTCTGTTCTTCTCACCGAGTGACTTTCTTTGCTCGTCACTTAATCGAAAATATTTTCCAAAAAGACCCGCCACGTATATACTGGTAGGTTGCTGATAGATTTTTTCCGGGGATGCATGTTGTACTATTTTTCCGCCTTTCAAAATGATGATTTCATCTGCCCATGAAAGCGTATCATCCGGATCATGCGAAACCAAGATGCACGTTATTTTTAATTTATCAGAGATATTCTGAATAACTTGTTTCAATTTAATTTTCAATGGAATATCCAAATTAGAAAAAGGTTCGTCTAATAAGAGCAGCGTTGGTTTGCCAATTAATAATCTGCACAATGCAATTCGCTGCCTCTCCCCTCCTGAAAGTTCATTGGTTTTTCTACTTAGCAAATCCTGAATATGACAAAGTTTAAAAAGTCGACCTGCTTCTTTCGAATTAAGGTGACTTGCATAACTAAGCACTTGCTCTACGCGGAAAAATTTCGGTAGTTCAAAATATTGTGGCAAGTAGGCAATAGATGGATGCCCTGCAACTAATCTTTCTTCGGGGCCTTCTACTTTTTTGTTTTCAAAAAAAACTTCGCCACTCATTGGCTGTTCAAGGCCAGCAATGATTTTCAATAGCGTGCTCTTACCGCTTCCTGTTTCACCAGCGATAGCGATTTTTTGGAATCGCTGCTGTGAAAAATTGATGTTTTTTAATACAAATCTTTCTCCGCGTTGTTTGTTGACGCCTCTTACCCGTAGCAGTTCCATTCTTTGTCTATCTCAGCTTACCCCTTGATATTCAAATTAACTCCTGTCAATGCTTCCTGTTTGTTAAATGGCTGATTGTATACTCTTTTGCCGGTAGCCTTGTAGAGCGCATTGGCGATGGCTCCACCGGTTGGGGGAAGTGCAGGCTCACCTAGTCCGGTAGGATCAATTCCATTGTTTACAAAATGAACGTCAATCTCGGGCACTTCATTGTATCTAATTAGCTTGTAACTATTAAAATTCACTTGCTCGGCAGCTCCATCCTTAAATGTTAGGTTCCCGAAAAACGCATGCCCCATACCATCTACAATTCCACCACGCACTTGTTGATTGGCGCCACTTAAATTGACGACAACCCCACAATCAGCAGCGGCATAGATTTTCTTCACAACCGGCTTTCCTTTTACTATCTCAACTTCTGCCACTTGGGCTACATACGAGCGATGTGAAAAGTACACACTAAATCCCTGCACTACATTTTTCTTCTTTCCCCAACCCGATTTTTCAGCAGCTAACTCAATCACCACTTTCGTTCGGTCAATGTCATACTTAATTGCGCCTACCGGTGCTTTCTTTGCTTTTTCTAACAAGTTCAATCGAAACTGAATAGGATCTTGCTTTGCTTCAGTTGCCACCTCATCCAAAAATGACTGTTCTGCAAAAGCGAGAAAATTAGTCACAGGTGCACGCCATGCTCCAGTGGTGATGGCAGACTTATGTTCTACAGAATCAATCAATAAATTGTCTACTGCACCCGATGGGAAATTATCTTCACGTGTGGAATTAGCTGTGTTAATACCGACACCACGAAGTTTGTATCCAATCAGATTTCCGTTGATATCTAATGCAGCTTGAAAACGATAACGCACGGCCGGGCGATAACTTCCACCGCCCATGTCATCTTCACGCGTCCAGATTACTTTCACAGGAGCTTTAATGATACTCGACAGCTCTGCAGCTTCCAATACATAATCCGCTTTCAATCGCCTTCCAAAGCCACCGCCTAATCGAGTTAGTTCTAACGTAATTTTATCGGGAGAAATGCCTAATAGTTTGGCCACTTCATTGCGTGCCATGTCCGGTGTTTGCGATGGTCCCACTAATTCTACTCCATCAGGTCGTACATGGGCGAAGAAATTCATCGGCTCCATCGGGTTGTGCGGCAGAAAAGGGCATTGATACTCTCTTGAAATTACCTTGGAAGCATTGGCGAAGGCAGCATCCACATCTCCGTCTTTGCGTCTTACCGTTGCTTCTTTACTCTCCAGCAATTCTTTGAACAGTTTGTCGTGATCCTCTGTACTTTCAATTTTTCCGTCTGCCTCATATTCAATCTTCAATAACTTGCGCGCTTTGTTCACTTGCCACGTTGACTTACCAACTACTGCCACGTTATTCTTGAATGTAACCACATCAACGATTCCGGCACTTGCTTTGGCAGCAGTAGCATCCACTGATTTTATTTTCATTCCAAATGATTTGGGGCGCTGGATCATCGCAATCATCATTCCCTCCCGGTAAAAATCAATACCATAGAGTGGCTTACCGGTAATCATATCCTGATTATCGACATTGTGAATGGGCTGTCCGATAATCTTGAAATCCTTTTTGTCTTTCAGTTTTACTTCCGTTGGCACGGGAATAGTTGCTGCCTCATTGGCGAGTGAACCATACGTCTCTTTCTTTCCGCTCTCTGCGTGAATGACAAAACCTGTGTCTGTCGTGATCGATGCAATAGAAACATTCCATTTTTTTGCTGCGGCTTCTATTAGCATTTGTCTGGCTGTAGCACCTGCTTTGCGCAGTCTTTCCCAAGAATGTGGAATAGCTCCACTCCCACCCGTCAGTTGGCGTTCGTATTTTTTGGTATCCAACATTGCCTGCACTACTTTCACTTTTGTCCAATCGGCATCCAACTCCTCCGCTACGATCATCGGAAAAGACGTTTTGATATTTTGACCAAGTTCAGGATTGGGAGAAAAAATGGTTATCACATCATCCGCAGAAATAGAGAGATAACTATTAAAATTGATGTCATCTAAAAGAACAGGGTTTACGACTTCGAAGGAAGATGCGGAGGAAGTATTCCAATGGAAGCCGAGTATCAACCCACCACCGGTGGCAAGTCCTAATTTCAAAAAATCACGTCTGTTGGTTTTAGCTATTGTTTCCATATCGTGATTATTTTGAGATTTTAGTTGAGGCTAGTACCACTGCTTCATGAATGCGATGATATGTGCCGCAACGACAAATATTTCCGTTCATCGCGGTTTCAATTTCCTGATCGGTTGGTTTTGATTTCTTGCCAAGCAAGGCTGCAGCTGTCATGATTTGTCCGGCCTGGCAGTAGCCACACTGTGCCACATCAACTTCATTCCAAGCTTGTTGTACAGGGTGATCACCTTTTTCAGAGAGCCCTTCAATGGTAGTTACCGCTTTGCTACCCACTGCTGAAATGGGCAATGAACAGGAACGAACAGCCACTCCATTTAGGTGAACGGTGCAAGCACCACATTGTGCGATGCCACAACCATATTTCGTTCCCACTAAACCCAGGTTATCTCTCAACACCCATAAAAGAGGCGTATCAGAATCTGCTTCTGCCTGCAGACTCTTGCCGTTGATTTTAAGCTGATAGGTTGGCATATTATTTTGTTTTGATAAAGATAAATAATTTCATTTCACTACTTCTGCTCTTTTCTTTAGTTCTGATACCGCGCCTGTCAGTTTGGTTACTGCTTGGACCTGCGCATCCGTTGGCTTCGCCTCAGTACTTTGTAAAACAGACATCAAATACAATAGTTTTTCCTGAAGCGCAACGATCGTCTCCTTCTCGATGGATGTGTCAGAAATACTTCCATACATCACATCTGGATTTTCGGGACGGCCTTCTCCACGAAGTGCCACAAGGAGTTCTTTCTTTCCTTTCCCCCATTTCGTTTTTGGATTAGTCAATTTCAGATCAATCTCATTTCTCAACGCGAGCAATTCATTATAAGACTTATAGCACATCATTGAATGGACAGACTGCAAAACCAAATCATCATTTGAGACCGTTACCCTAGGATCAAGCCTGAGCAGTATTTCTTGCTCTTGCATGATAGTACCATCAACCACTAACCTGATTTTATATTTACCTGGTAGGAAGTAAGGCCCCACCGGACCACTAGGCGTATTGTGGTATACTGCGGCAATTGCAAATTGTCGGTCTGCTCCTTTTGGTGCATCATGACGTAAATTCCAAACGATTCGATGATGACCCAGCTGAGTAGAAACGGCTTGACTAGGTCTTATCCAATACGTAGGATGAGGAATCGAAAGGGTGTCTATTGGTTCTGGCTGATCCTTACTCGGAAGCACTCTCAATATTGCACCATCTAACCCGGCTATTTCAATACGCACCACACTAGCATTAGCCGATAGCCAATAGTCAACAGTAGCACCATCGGGTGGATTTTGCCCGGCAGGTTCTTCCGGTGGAAGAGGTGTATCAGAAAACATGTTGTTGCGAACTCGGGTAGCTTGAGCAGGAGGAAATAAGTAGCCGCTCTTAGCTGCAAAAGCATTGGCAAGATTTCGCAGTGGATTGATGTTATCCAAAATCCAAATTGATCGTCCATGTGTACCAATCACCAAATCATCTTCATGAATAACTAAATCACGAATGGAAGTAGCCGGCATGTTGTTTCTGAGCGACTGCCAATTTTCTCCTTCATCGATGGAGAAGAACACTTCTCGCTCTGTGCCCGCAAATAGTAAACCTTTCTGATTGGGATCTTCGCGCACCACGTTCACAGACCCATTGGCCGGGATTCCTTTAATTATTTCTTTCCACGTACTCCCACCATCATTAGTTTTAAAAATATGTGGGCGCAAATCATCTTTCCGCAGTGCATTCACAGAAAAGTATGCCGTCTTGGTATCGAAATGACTTGCATCAAATTGAGAAATTTTATCCCATGAAGTGAGAGCAGGAGGCGTCACATCTTTCCAATTCTTACCTCCATCAATAGTTAAATGAACTAATCCATCGTCTGTACCTGCCCATATGATATTTTTATCTAATGGCGATGGAGCGAGGGAGTAAATTACTGCTCGCTGCTTAATGATGTTTAAGCTCTCGGTTTTGAAATCGCCAATGCTTGCCGGTACGTCAGGTTGTTTTCTTGTCAAATCAGGACTGATTATTTCCCATTGATCTCCACCTGAAGTTGTTTTCCATAATACGTTGGTAGCGAACAGCAACATGGTTGGATCAGCCGGATGAAAAAGCAACGGCAAGGTGCGAAGCATTCTGTATTGACCTGAACGCAATGCTTCCGGTGCCACATTTTTTGTTTGCCCTGTTTTCTTGTCGAAGCGTGTCACTCGACCGCCATATATGATATCGGGGTTCTTAGGATCAGGCGCTACGTAGGCATACTCGTCTGCCCCAGCACCCGTCCAATCGCGAAATGAAATCTGTCCACCATTTCCGCGACTAGCAGTCCCGATTGCGCCACTCTCTTGCTGGCCACCATATACCCAGTATGGAAATTGATTGTCAGTTGACACATGATACAATTGTGCAGTGGGTTGATTGTACCAAGAACTCCATGTCTTCCCTCCGTTCACCGTAACGGTAGCCCCTTGATCGGCTGCGAAAATCATAATCTCCGGTTGCAATGGATTGATCCAAATGCGGTGGTAATCATCACCACCAGGCGCACCTTTGAATGACGTCCAGGTAACTCCTCCATCCGTAGAACGATAAGAAGCAGTATTGGCAGCATACACCACATCCGGATTTTTTGGGTGCACACGAATCTCTGCGAAATCACTTCCACGTCCCCATACTCTGCCTTCAATGCTCACCAATTTCCAGCTCTCACCGGCATCGTCACTTCGGTAAATTCCGCCTTTCTCTCGTGAATCTACAGTGGCAAACATTCTTTTCGGATTGCTATTGGAAATTCCAAAACCAATTCTTCCCAGACCTTGAGCAGCAGTGGGCAAACCCGCTGTCAGCTTTCGCCAAGTTGATCCTCCATCCGTTGATTTATGAAGACCGCTGTTTGTTCCTGAGAAAGAGCCATTCTCCCAAGGACCTTCACGATGTTCCCACAGATCCGCAAACACTGTTTCAGGATTTGTCGGATCAAACTCGACTTGAATGGCTCCAGTATTATGATTGATGTATAAAACCTTTTCCCAATTAGCTCCGCCATCTTTGGTTCGGTACACGCCTCGCATTTCATTTGCACCATAGGGGTGACCTAAGACTGCCGCGAAAACAATTTCCGGATTGGTGGGATGAACTACCACACGACCAATTTGTTGCGCATCATTTAATCCAATATGTTTCCATGTGTTTCCTGCATCAATTGATTTAAACATTCCATCTCCCGTTGCTAAATCAGGGCGATGGAGCCCTTCACCACTTCCTACGTAGACTACATTTGGCTGAGAGGGAGAAACGGCAATGTCTCCTACTGATCCGGTTGACTCTTTGTCGAAAATGGGTTTCCATGTACGGCCAAAATCATCCGTCTTCCAAACGCCTCCATTGTTCACACCCATATAGAATACATTGGGTTGTGAAGGAATGCCAACAGCTCCCACTGTGCGACCAGCCCTAAATGGGCCGATAAGGCGATACTGAAGGTCTTGATAGTAATTGGAAGGCACTGATTGAGCTGATGCCCCGAGGGATAGTAGCAAAAGGAAAGGAATGATTCGTACCATGGGTTTGGTTTAAAGGATTGGATGAAAAAATAAGGATAAATTAAGGAAAGGACAAGATCATTTACATAACCTAAAAATCCTACACTATGCTATTGCCCAAATTGAATGGTATCGATGAGTAAATAGTAATATCTTTGTCGCCTTATTTTTAATTCATGATTTCTGTCGACAATCTTACCGTAGAGTTTAACGGTTCTGCGCTTTTTAGTGATATCACCTTTAACATCAACGAAAATGACCGGATTGCCCTCATGGGCAAGAATGGTGCTGGTAAATCTACTCTTTTGAAAATTATTGCAGGCGTGAGTAAAGCCACCCGAGGTAAGGTAACGGCACCCAAGGAGGCAATTATTGCTTATCTCCCTCAACATCTACTCACAGAAGATAATGCCACGGTCTTCGAGGAAGCTTCCAAGGCGTTTGGTAAAATCCTCGCCATGAAAAAGCAGATGGACTATTTGAATAGTCAATTGGAAACACGTACCGATTACGAATCAGATGAATATTCTAAAATCATCGAGCAGGTTTCTGAGTTAAGTGAAAAATATTATTCTATTGAAGAGATCAATTTCGATGCGGAAGTAGAAAAGACATTGATGGGTTTAGGTTTCTTGCGAACTGATTTTACAAGACCTACTATCGAATTTAGTGGGGGCTGGCGCATGCGAATCGAATTGGCTAAAATTCTCTTGCAAAAGCCTGATTTGATTTTACTGGATGAACCTACAAATCACTTGGATATCGAGTCTGTACAATGGCTAGAGGAGTTTCTGAAGACAAGTGCAAAAGCGGTGATCGTAATCAGTCACGATAAAATGTTCGTGGATAATCTTACGAATCGCACTATTGAAGTGACGATGGGACGTATCTATGACTATAAAACGAATTACTCCCACTATTTGCAGTTGCGCAAAGAGAGACGAGAGCAACAGCAAAAGCAATTTGATGATCAAGCCAAACAGATTGCCGACATCCAACAGTTTATTGATCGTTTTAAAGGTACTTACTCAAAAACGCTTCAGGTGCAATCTCGTGTGAAGATGCTTGAAAAAATAGATATCATCGAAGTAGATGAAGTGGATTCTTCATCATTGAATTTAAAATTTCCGCCTGCCCCTCGTTCCGGGAATTATCCGGTGATACTTGAGGGTCTAACAAAAAAGTACGGAGATCATACCGTATTTAAAGATGCCTCCATAACCATTGCACGGGGCGAGCGTGTTGCATTAGTCGGAAAAAATGGCGAAGGTAAATCCACGTTAGTGAAGGCGATCATGGGCGAAATTGAATACGATGGAAAACTTCAATTAGGTCACAATAGCATGATTGGGTACTTTGCTCAAAATCAAGCTTCCTTATTAGATGAAGACCTAACCGTGTTTCAAACAATAGATCAAATTGCTTTTGGTGATGTTAGGACTCAAATAAAAAATATTTTGGGTGCCTTTATGTTCAGTGGAGAAGCCATTGAAAAAAAGGTCAAGATGCTTTCCGGAGGAGAGAAGACACGATTAGCAATGATAAAATTGTTATTGCAGCCCGTTAATTTGTTAATTCTCGATGAGCCAACAAATCATTTGGATATAAAAACAAAGGAAATTCTGAAAGATGCATTAAAGTCCTTTGATGGTACACTTATATTAGTCTCGCATGATCGGGATTTTCTGGATGGACTAGCTACCAAGGTTTTTGAATTTGGAAATAAGAGAATCAAAGAACATTTTGAGGATATCAATGGTTTTCTTCGTAATAAGAAAATTGAAAATTTACGTGAAGTAGAACGAACAGTTTCTAAGTAATACCTTTGATTTCAAAAATGTTCAATCGACAAGCGATCTCCTTTTATCTCCTCTACCCATTTATCTACCTGATCGCGTTATTGCCGTTTTCGATTTTATATAGACTATCTGATCTCCTGTCTTTTCTGATGTATCGATTAGGGTATCGAAAAGCGATTGTCTTGGATAACCTACAACATTCTTTTCCAACTAAATCGCAAAAAGAGATTGAAGTAATATGCAAAGACTTTTATTCATACTTATGTGATTTGACCCTGGAGACATTCAAAACACTTACTATGGATGCGCAGGAATCAAAAGAGCGATGTCATTTTGTAACACCTGATTGGC
>JANPBK010000135.1:0-1623 GCA_031430395.1 Cyclobacteriaceae bacterium | reverse complement strand
CACCCATTTGTTGACGGAAATAAAGAACGGCTTATGTTTTAATGAGGCTAATACTTCTACAGAATCGCCTGGATATCAAAACTGGACAAGACGAAAAGTTTGACTTCGTTATAAAAGCGGCTAAGAGCGAATTGACGTTTGACCAAATTAGCGATTGGATTAAAAGACATTTGAAATAGGCAACGCGCCACAACAGAGAGTGTTTATTCAATGCCAGTGAGTCTACTTTCTCGTTTCAATTGTATTTGTCAGCATTCCAATTCCATCAATGGTCATGTTTACCACATCCTTTACAGCGAGCGTAAAATCATTGGAGGGAACAAGGCAAGTGCCCGTCATCAGATAACAACCAACCGGAAAATCTAATTCGCGAAAGAGCCATGCAGCCAATTCGGTATGCTTGCGCTTCATCTGACTAATTTGAACACTATCGGTATACATGACTTTGCCATCGCGAATAATTTCCATAGCAATGATTGTTGTCTGAGGAATTGGTGAAGCTGGGACATACAAACATGGGCCAAGCCCGGCACTGCGCGAATAGGTTTTAGCCTGTGGCAGGTACAACATATTTTCACCTTCAATGCTGCGCGAACTCATGTCGTTACCGATTGTATACCCCTCAATGTTTCCATCGCTGTTTATAAATAGAGTGAGTTCTGGCTCGGGCACATTCCACGTTGAATCTTTTCTGATGTGAACATATCCGCCATGACCCACTACGCGCTCTGGCGTGGATTTAAAAAAAAGCTCCGGACGATCGGCATCATATACTTTATCATAAAATGTTGCGCCACCGGATTCTTTGGATTCATCCATGCGTGCTTCTTTACTTCGAAAGTAGGTAACACCTGCTGCCCATACTTCCTGACTTCCAATGGGGGGAAGCAACTCCTTTTCAATAAGATTTGGAGCTATTTCGCTAGGTGTTAGTTTTTTTGTTTCAGCAAGCAGATAGTCATGCAGTTTGTTGCGATTGATTAAGCTGTCCCAATTTTCGGAAGTCAGATAGAATTTCCCTTCGTAAGAGATGATCGCTGATTTTACAGTTTTATAAATTTTCATAGAAGGCTTTTTAGAATTGAGTCTAGTGGGACTGACGTGTACAAATAATTTTATATTAAAGGACTGCTTACTTCTTAATCGGAAACTCTTTAGAATCTACTCTGGCTTTTTCCATTAAGCTTTCAAGATATTTTACTTTTTCAGGATATTGTGCGGCAACATCTCTTTGTTCTCCTATATCTTCCTTCAAGTTATACAATTCTGTTTTGCTATTGTTTATACTTCTTCTAACAATTTTCCAATCGTCAGCACGCAAGGCCTGATCAAAACCTCTCTCAAAGAATTCCCAATACAGATAAGAGTGTTTTTGTTTTGCTTTTTGATTATGGAGGACATCGTAAAAGGAAATGCCATCCATACCTCCCGGAGCTTTTTGATCGGTTAGTTCTGAAAGCGTTGGAAGAATATCCCAATTTGCGAATGGCTCTTCGCAAGTGGTTCCAGCTTTTATTTTTCCAGGTGCCCAGGCGATCATGGGAACCCGAATGCCTCCTTCATATAAGTCGCGTTTGAATCCCTTGAGTGATCCGTTGCTATCGAAGAACTCAACCTCCCTAC
>JANPBK010000134.1:0-9794 GCA_031430395.1 Cyclobacteriaceae bacterium | reverse complement strand
CACGATTAAAATCTTCGGGCTCATTTTGCCGTAAATAGTAAGGTCTTCTTTTTTTAAATGTGGAAAATAGAGTTGTATGAAACGATCTGCTAACGACTCTTCCAATACAAAAAACCCACCCCAGGGCCGGGAAAAATCTTTCGAAGCAATGACCAACTCTACCTCACTCAAATAAGTCTCTATGGACTTCATTACGTCTTCTTTGGAGGCCGCCTTCGACAAATTAACATTTATCATTTTATTCCGGTTTTACTGGTTGAGCGCAAAATACTAACCCAGTGCTGATAACCCAAGTCACTTAGATGCAAGCCATCCGAGGCGTATTTGGCGTCCATCAGTCCGTTGGCATCTAAAAATTTGGAGTACAAATCTACATAGGTAAACTTCATTTTATCGGCATACCGTTGAAGTTGGGTGTTGATGGTAAGGATGCTGGATGCCTTACCCTTAAAATTGGGCATGAAATTTTTAAATGATTCGTTGGTAGGCAAAATACTCTGAACAAAAATTTCCGTCTTTGGCGAGCCTGATCGGATTTTACTGACGATGGAAAACAAATTCTCCAAAATGACTTCGTCAGGAGTTTTGCGCGATAGGTCGTTGATCCCAATTAATAGAAATACTTTCGAAGGCTGTCGCTTGACAATTTCATCAAGTCTGTTGATTACCCCAAAGGTTACATCACCCGAAATCCCCCGATTGAGAACCGTAGAATCTTTGAGCAACTTTTTCCAGTTTCCTCCTTCGGTAATGCTATTGCCTAGCATGATGATTTTGCCTTTCACAACAGGCTGCTTCTTAAACTCAGCTAGTCGCTTGTTGTAATGCTCTGGTAAATTGGGTAGCGTATCGTAATTTCTTTTTTGAGCGACCAGCTCAAACTCAAAGAGCATAAAGCAAAGCGCTACATAAAATCCGATCTTATAATTTCTGTTCATCATGACATCTCAGTTCTAAGTCCCCAAATCCCAATTCAAACTCACTTCTTCACATCAATCTTTGCCTTCTGCCCTCCCCCAATCTCAACCACTGATGATCCGTATACACGAATGGTAGATTTAATAAAATCTTCTTCATTGGCTTTATAAATATTATCTACATACTTCTGAGGGTTTCTGTCGATGTAAGGAAACCAAGTACTATGAATCTGCACCATCACCCGGTGTCCTTTTTTAAACGTATGGAGAATGTCCTGGAGTGGCACATTTACTTCGGTAATTTCATTTGCCTTGAAAGGCTCCGGCTTCTCATAGCTATTCCTAAATCTGCCTCTGAATGTTTCGTGGCGTACGAGCTGCTGATAGCCACCCATAATAATATTCGCGGGATTATGCTTAGTATCGTTTGGTGTATTGTCCGGATATACATCAATCAACTTCACAATAAAATCCGCATCTGTACCTGTCATAGACACTTTCAGTTTCGCCATAATTTCTCCGGCTAACGTAGCATCTTCAGTAAGTGGTTCCGTTTCAAAGGTGATCACATCCGGACGAGTGGAAGCACCACGTTGGTCATCGCTCATAAATCTCCGGGGAGTGAATACTAATCCTTCTGTTTGAGAAGTATAGGGTACCGGTTTGGCGGGATCGCTCACATATTCAAAAACAGCATCTGCTTTTAATGGCTGATTAACTGACAACTTTCCATTTTCACCAAAATACAATTTCATGGGTTGTATTTCTTTGGGAGGCCATTCATTGAATTGCTTCCATACTTTCAATCCACAATCAAACATATACGCTTCCGGCAATTTCGGTTGAGCGCCATCTTTTAACGTGGCATTGAAAAACTTTCTCTCGATTTCGCGTTGGTAGAACGTTGAAATACTATCGCCAAAATAAATGTGGTTCACTTGCTGGAAGCCGCGCTCGCGTGCCCAATCTCCATGACTCCACGGCCCCATCACAATCGTATTATAGGTGGATGGGCTACTGCTTTCAATTTTTTTATAAATATTAAGCGGTCCATATAAATCTTCTGCATCATACCAACCACCTACAGTCATGATAGAATGTTTTACATTGGTGAGATGTGGAAGTAAATTTCGCTTTTGCCAGAAATCATCATAGTTCGGATGGTCAATAATTTGTTGCCAGAAGAAATTGTCTTTATGATATTTCTCAGTAGCATTTTTTAATGGGCCCATTTCCAAATTGAAGTTGTAGCCATCTTTGGGCTGCTGCGCATAGAAGCGCATAATTTTATCGTCATACCAACTTTGATTCGTTGGTTTTTCATGCTGGTAGCCGAATACCGCAAAGGCTGCAACGTAACTTTGCAAGAAAGCACCCTGATGGTGAAAATCGTCAAAGAAAAAATCTGAAATAGGTGCTTGTGGGGAAGATGCTTTCAATGCAGGGTGTGCATCCGGAATAGCTGCTGCTGTATAAAAGCCGGGGTAGGAAATGCCCCACTGTCCTACCCTTCCATTATTACCTTTCACATTTTTAATTAACCAATCAATAGTATCCCAGGTATCTGAGGCTTCATCGGTCGCTGTTTTATTTTTACGGTCATTGCCGGGAATATTAGGTGTCATATTATCAAAGACACCTTCACTCATCCAACGTCCACGCACGTCTTGATAGACAAAAATATATCCGTCATGCATCAAATATTTAGAGGGTCCTAGAGACCTTTCATACTTTTCCGGTCCGTATGGCTCTACGCTATAGCAAGTACGTTGCATCAGCATTGGGTAAGTCTTTGATTTATCTTTAGGCGTGTAAATCGCTGTAAAAAGTTTAACCCCGTCTCGCATAGGGATTTGTACTTCCAATTTATCGTAAAACTTTTTTACATAGGTAGAGTCAGGCATTTGCCCATACGCCATGTTCGCACAAAGAAGAGCGATAAGATAAAGGGATGTTTTCATAGTTTATGATTGATAGTTTCCAGCGTATAAGTTATGCCAAAGAGTGAAAGATGTATGTTTATTGAAGAGCAATTTATCTTTGAGATTTTGCCAAATTGATGAATTGGCTGAAAAGTAAGAAGATCTTACTTGAAAGCCAATGGGGTGAATAGCAACCCACCAAATATCCGAACTACACAAAATAAATATCCGTCATTTTGCTGCTAGATAGTTAAATAGCTGGGTTTTTCGGCTATTTTTATATAATATAAGTATATGCAATTGCATATACTCAGTCGTTGGCTGCCATTTTACCGACACCCTCAGTGACATACAAGAGAAATGAACAAACAGATTTTAGATTTTAATTTACAGACAATAAATTGGTTTCAGGACAAAATAGTCGACTGGGCAAACGCAGGGACTCTTTATGAAACTAACGGACAAAAGAGTCAGCTTAACAAATATACTTTTGGTTTCAACTTTGACTGCGCAATCAATTCGACAGACGGGAAATATGTTTTCATATACCAGAGACTCGGGACTAAGGGACTTTTAATTAAGGACGGAGAAATTCTTAGAGAAATCAATCGTTCATATTATCAAGCTCATGTATATGAGTATCCCGCGACATTTTTGAATCACGACAATAAGATGTTTTTAGTTCATTGCCCGACAAGCTATCGCCAATTGGACTTCGAAGAAGTTGAGACTGGCAAAATCGTTACGAACGTTAAACAACGGAAACCAGCTGACATATTTCATTCAAGATTGGAGATGAGTCCAAACGGAAAGTATCTACTAAGCAAAGGATGGGTTTGGCATCCAATAGATGTTGTGCAGGTTTTCAAGATTGAGGACTGTTTCTCAAATCCAATACTTCTCGACAAGTTAGACCATAGTTTCCCAAGTGTTGGTAGTGAACTTTCTACAGCGAGTTTTATGGATGACTCCAAAATCTTAGTTGGTTCATCCGATGAAGTTATTGATGACGAAAATCTCGCCAACGTTCCCGTTAAATCAATTGCAATTTGGGACTTGCACGATAATAAGTTCTTTAACCAGTGGACTCCATCTTTTGAATTTGGAAATTTGTTCTCCATCGACAAGACCTTCGCTTGGGACATTTACAAATTTCCAAAAATAATTAATCTAATAACTGGACAAATCGTGGACAAGGCAGAGGACGTATTTTCGGGTGAGCAAAAATCCTCAATTCTATTTGATATCAAAAAGCAACCTCAGATATCATTTGACCAAGAAAGAAAAAGGTTAGCCATAAAGGACAACGAAAAAGTATTAATATTGACCAGAGAGTAAAACGGCAGCCAACAAAATGTTTCTTCAATGGTGCGGTGAGGTGTAGCCCAAAGTTTTTATCTTCGTTCCACGTTTTGGTTTCGGGGACCCGCCTCCGCGAGACGCTACGGACGGGCAGGCAGAGACGCGGCTTCGGAAGCGCGCTACTGCAGAAGCACAAACGTTGGCGGTAATGCCAGACATGATACCAACCAAATAAGATAATATGAAAACTTTAAAGCCAATTGACCGCAGAGATTTTATTAAATCGACTGTTCTTATTACATCGGGTGCACTTGGACTAACCATGATTCCAAACATAACCACAGGGACAGGACATCTTTCTGACGAGCGAGATAATGTTATTGGCCCTAGAGAAGGGTTCTCACCTCAAGTTGGAACATTACTTTCAATGATGACTTGGATGAGAGGAGTAATATTACGTCCAGTGAAAGACATGACACCAGAGCAATTAGATTATCTGCATGACGCAACTTCAAATTCGGTTGGGGCTATGCTTCTCCACTTGGCTGCAACTGAAAGAAATTATCAAATCATGACTTTTGAAGGCAAGAAACCGAGGGACTGGAGTGCACAGGACAAAAAACGTTTTGACATTGCTATGAATCTCGGTGAAGATGCTAGGAAAACAATACAGGGTAATAACCTTGACTTCTATTTAAGTACTTTAAAAGAGGTTAGAGAGAACACAATTAAGGAATTCAAAAATAGGGACGACAAGTGGCTACTCACAATTGACGAAAACTGGTTTTGGGGACCGACAAACAATTACTGCAAATGGTTTCATGTTTGTGAACACGAGTCTAATCACAATGGGCAGATTAAGTACATTAAGAGCAGACTTCCTGGAGCTAAACCAAGTAAGGACTAGGCACTACCGCCAACAATGTATATGCGCTATTTAAATTTGATTAATTATTTTTAAAGGTAAATTTAAACATCGCATATACTAGCGTTTGCGGTAAGGCGGCTGACAAAGAGTGCTCGTGGAGAATGACGGTTTTAACTGATGACGTTTCAGTTTACAAATACAACTTGGGCGATAATTGAAAACCAAGCGAAAGTTTTGCAATCTGCCCCATAGAGAACTTAGCAAACGGTTGGCAGCTAACCACTAGGCGCAGGTCAACTCCAGTACAAAAAAATCAACACTTCCTGTCGTTCGTGTTGGGCGGGGTGGATAAATTGGTGTAGGTTAATTGTTTTAGACAATGCAAAATGCAAACGTTATATGAGACTAATTCCCTTTTTACTGTTGACATTCATTGGCATGTCCATTATTTTCTGCTCTACCAAAGACAACATCAAGTCAATCGTCTATCCTTCTTTTGGCCCTGAAATAGACGTCACAATAACGGGATTGTCCTTTGATGCTATGGAACCTTTCATATCTCCTGACGGAAACTATTTGTTTTTTAATAACTTAAATGATGGTGTTAATACCAAACTATTTTACGCAATTAAAATTAACAATTCGACATTTACCTTTGTTGGCGAGTTGACGGGAGCAAATCAGACTACAACCCCTCACCTGGATGCGGTAGGCGATTTAGATTCCCAGGGTAACTTCTATTGGACATCCACAAGAAACTATCCTGTTGAATTAGACAATCTCTTTCGAGGAGAATTTAACTCTGGTAACTTAACCAATATTGATCGGGTAAGAGGGAATTTTAATATGAATATTCCGGGATGGTTGGTTATGGATCACGGGATAAGCTCTGATGGCGAATTTTTGTATTTTAATAATGCAAGGTATGACAACCAAAATTGCCAAGGCACCTGTGAAACAAACATAGGAGTTGCCAGGAAAGTAAATTCCACAACCTTTACGGTACTGCCCAATTCTACCGTGCTTATGCAGCAGATAAATGACCCTAATTATATCTACTATGCACCGTGTATTAGCAACGATGATTTGGAATTCTATTATACCCGATACTTGAAAGGTCAAATTACAGTCAATACAGTTTTTGAAATTTGTGTGGCAGTACGAAATAATTCGTTTGAAAATTTCTCAGCTCCAAAAGTTTTATTTTCGGAACCCATTGCTTCTTTAATAGAAGCGCCTACGCTAACCGCTGATAAAAAAATTATGTACTACCACAAGAAAGCCGGTGGTTCGCATAAAATAGTTATGCGAAATCGTAACTAAGTTGATTGCTAGTCAGTGGTTAATCGAAGGAATAGGTAAAATGGATGGCCCATATTTCATTGTTGAATTTAGTAGCCCTGTAAAAGTTGACTTCCCTTGTTGTAGCAGGTCACGATAGTTGGTCAGCCGACCAACTATCACAAGGAAGCCCCGCTCGAACGCAAACACTAAACGTTGTGCACAACGCGGTAAAAATGTTTTCGGCTTTGGGACAAATGAACTACTTGACGACAAATATTTAGCTTCAAATTAATTGACGAGTAGTTTGCATCTTTGCAAAATGGATATTGATACGATAACTACTATTTGCAGACAACTTCCCTCAGCGACTGAAGGGATTAAATGGGGAAATGACCTTTGCTTTATGGTTGGCGACAAAATGTTTTGTGTTGTCCTTCTTGACAATCCGTTGAAAGTATCATTTAAGGTTTTAGATGAAGAGTTCGCAGAACTATCGAACTCGGTTGGAATTATACCAGCACCTTACGCTGCGAGACACAAATGGGTTTTGGTTGATGACGTAACAGTATTAAATAAGGAAAAATGGGACTACTACATCAGTCAATCATATAACCTCGTAAAGAGCAAGCTATCGAGGAAGAAGCAAAATGAATTAGGTCCAAAGGACTCCTCGGTCACAACGTCTAATTCACGATTGTCGACAAAGGGCTATTTGAAAAACTGAGGTCAAGAATATTTTAAAGAGCGCGCAGAGAATTTGATCACGTTGGGCAAGAGTTCTGTACGTGGAGAAATTTATAAAATGACTTGCTGACGGCTGCCAACGTTTGGTTTACGTTGGACGGTTTCAATCTGACCTTAGAGTTGAGAACTTAGGTTCACTCGTAGATTCACAATAATTTTTAATCATTAAAACTTTGTCATATTGTTTAGTTAGGATTCCATACTATATTTGAACAATCGTTTAATTAAACCCACTAAAACAATGGAAAAAATTAAAGGCTACACGTATGGACAAGTCGCACCATCGCCAGTATCACTTGCTGATTTGGACTTACTGAAAAAAACAGTTCTCTTTTCGTCTGATGACGAGAAACATCTTCAACTTGCTGGTGAGGTGCTGAAGGACCAAACAAATGAAGTACTTGATTTGTGGTATGGGTTTGTTGGCGGCAATGAACATCTGGTTCATTATTTCGGAAAGGGTGGTAAGCCTGACATGGAATACCTCGCTGCTGTGAGGTTGAGATTTGGCCAGTGGATTATGGATTTATGCAACAAACCATATGACCAAGATTGGCTTAACTACCAATATGAAATTGCGTTGCGCCATCATAGCACAAAGAAGAATAAGACCGATAATGCCAAAGCGGTTCCTATCATTCACTATAGGTATCTGGTAGCATTCATTTTCCCAATTACAGCCACTATCAAAGGATTCCTTTCTAAAAAAGGTCACGGTGCTGAAACGGTAGAAAAAATGTATGCTGCCTGGTTCAAAGCAGTGACATTAACCGTTATTCTTTGGACATATCCATACATCAACAAGAACGAATTTTAAACAATTTAAATAGCCGGATTCAATTTGATATAATTAATGTAAAATCCGGCTATCTTCCTTCAAAATTAACTAATATGAAAGTAGCAGTTTGGGATACGTATGTAAAAAAGGAAAACGGAACGGTAATGAATTTTGACATCATGGTTCCCGATTCGCAGCAAAACGAAACGATAATTTACGGATACGGGAGAGAGTACCTTCAGTCCAAGTCCATCATTGGATATGAACTTACTTCAAGCGAATGTGCCTTCTGTCATGTCGAGCAAGCTACAGAAGAAATGGTTCAACGTATTCGCGAGAAGGGATACTACATTCTTGAGCTTCGGAATTGTAAATGACATTTCAACTGAAATATTCGGAGGTATTACAAGGGTCGTTTAAACCAGATGCGCTCAATCTACTCATGGTATTTCAAGTCAACTGTCCCGGTTGCTTTCTGCAAGGCTTTCCGCAAATGATAACACTTCATACTAAATATCAAGGCAAGATTTCATGCTATGCGCTTTCAACGGCATTTGAAGATTTTGATTTTAATACAACTGAAAATACCAAGCTACTCTTAGCGGAGAATTATTTAACAGGCGAAACGAGAAAAGCGTTTGATTCGAATAATCTTGTTTGGAATGAAGCCATCCCCTTTCCTGTGTTAGTTGACGCAATCATCGAAAAGGAAGAAATGCTTCAACGGAAGTTTATAGACAGCGTCATTTCAAATCATCCGCAGTTTAGTGGAGTCTTGAAACCTGAGCTGGTAGAAATTGAAAGATCACTTCACCACTATTTCAATCACTATCAAAGGTGTGGGTTTACTTTTGCGAGCAACTTGTTGCAAGGAACACCTACTTTTGTTTTATTTAATGAGAAGATGGATGTTCTCTTGCAATGGTTCGGACATGTGAATAACCAGGCAATTGAGAAAGAACTTAATAAGTATTTATCCTAATTGCTATAAGCATGAATAAATCACCTTTCAACTTAGATCAACAAAATGCGAGTACGGATAGCCGCATTATTGCCGCATTGGAACGTATATCGCAGGCCTTTCGGGTATTGCTTTGGAACGAAAGTAAAGAATTCTCTCTGAGTCCAATACAAGTACAGGTATTGATTTTTCTACTTCATCACAGTGAGGAGAAAAGAAAGGTTAGTTACCTGGCTGATGAATTTAATATGACAAAAGCTACAATCAGTGATACTATCAAAGCACTTGATCAAAAAGGACTCATAAAGAAAGTAGCTGAACCACTTGATACAAGAAGTTATGTGATTCATCTGACTAAAAAAGGAATTGATATTGCTGAAAAAACATCTGTTTTCACACGTGAACTTCAAATCCCTATTGACAAACTGAATCCAGACGATAAAGAAAATTTACTGTTAAGCTTAATAGGGGTTATCCACCATCTTAACAAAGCCGGGGTTATTACGATCCAGCGAATGTGTGTCACCTGTATCCATTTCAAACCAGCCAGCAATAAGGACCTTCACTTTTGCAAGCTACTTAACAAAAAACTGGAAAGTTCTGAGTTGCGAATAGATTGCCCGGAACATCAATTAGTAAACTAAGAAACCTAATTAAAGGACAACTAAATCTCACACACATTGTCTGGCCGCACATCCGACCCGCATCCAAAGTCAACTAAAGAGTGTGCTCAGTGTAACATAAGTGGGCAAAGTTGTCAATGAAAAATGCCCCACCGCATGATCGACTAATGAAGAGTGGTGTAACATTAATGGGTGACGAAAGACACGGCTTCGGATGAAGAGAGGAGAAAGGCACTACTACTGCCAACAAAATCTTTGCGAATTCTATGGTAAAACCTAATACCTAAGCAGCCTTTTTTAGGAAGTTTTTATCATATAGTTCATTTCTTTTCACAACGGCAAAAACTCTGTCAATCAACTTAAACCTTATCGCGTTGAGGATACTCATGGGGTTC
>JANPBK010000133.1:0-63709 GCA_031430395.1 Cyclobacteriaceae bacterium | reverse complement strand
AAAAACATTTAATCTGACAATCACCTGTTGCCTCAGAAAGACTGCGCAACAAAATATCTACACCATGCCACTGAGCTTGCGACCCGGCTAATAATACAATGGCCAGCTCGCTTCCATCAAATTTAAGATCGTCATGCTGTTTAACTCTTTCCACATTGATTCCATTGCTAATCGAAACCGAAGGGATTTTTCCATCTACTAACTTAGACTGGTAGTCAACTATTTCCTGTGTTACCCCTATGATACCGGAAGAACTCGATCGTACAACTTTGCCAAAAATGCGTTCGCACCAATAAAAATATTGATAGTAAAAAGACCCATGTCTTCTTAGATTAAGTTCAACAAGTTCGATTGTATTGTACTCAAAAACAATACGCTGCTTGCATTTAATCGTAAACCACCATAAAAAAACATCGCTCACAGGATAACGAAATAAAATCACATCAGATGGATGCGCACGAACCCAACTTAGTGCAGACTTATATAAAGCCCACTGTTCAAACACAATTGACAATCTCCACAGAAAAAACAACCTGCCTGTTTTTTGAGATAGCGTCTGATTCACATGTATCTGTGTAAATGCATGAGAAGTCAAATTCTTATCCGCCCCTACAATTACCAAGTGAACGTTCAACCCCGCTTCGCGCAGGCTATCCGTTTTGTCCTTCAGTTTTTTACTGACTCCTGCGCTGGCTTCGCCAATAGTTAAATAGGTAACTTTCACAGTACTCACTTATAGATTAACTTGATTTATTTACGGGGAAGGAAAAAATTAACTTTTTGAATTTATCACAATAACTGCCGAAAACCTAGAAACAATAAGACACAGGAAGCTTCAATCATTACAATAAAAAACAAATGCTTGAACCACTTTAATCGCAACAAGTACAAAATGTAACCCAAATGCGACATGTACAATGTAGAATTTACAATTGTTAGCGCCAAAATACATTGCTCCAATGGTAGTGAAAGTTGCACGCTGGCAAACATCACACCAAAGCGAAGCACAAAAGTGGCTACCTGAAATACAAATAGTCGCTTTTCTTTTCGAAGGACATAATAAACAGAATCCAGTGAGATATATAATAATTCAAATACACAATACACGGCAATGTATTGAGCCAACTTTCCGCTGAGCAACCAATCCTGACCAAAAACAAACGAAAACAATTCGCTGCCAAAGGCCGTTACCAAGCCGTATGGCAAAATGCACACGGCCAATAAACCATACATGACTCGAAGCACGAGTGTCTGCAATTCTTCCAGTGATAATTTAGACACCTCCACAGCTTTCTTAAAAAACACAGATGTAACAGTATAGGCAAACAAGCGTTTTGGTAAGTCCAGCATGCTGATGGCCAACGATAAAACCCCTAAGGTGGGAAGGCCATACTGGGAAGAAACAAAAAAAACGACCAACTGCTCAGAAAATAATGTTGCCCAAACACCCGGTAAATTATAAATGGGGTAGTGCTGATACTCTTTTACCAGCCTCCAAAAATCTTGAAAGGAAACCGGTGAAAAGAGGTAACGAATCTGCTCTTTAATGATCAATTTATAACTGAAAATAAGGCCCACTATTTTTCCAAGCATATCGCCCAATAATAACCCAATTGTATTTCGGGCAGCCATCAATCCATAGCTCAGGTTAAAAATCCGTACACCCACCAAAATACCTGTGTCTATTGCAACTGATTTTTTAAATTTATTTAATCGGTATTGCCATTGACCAAAAATCTGGTTGAGCGCAATCAACAAAACCATTGCGGGAATTAAAAAGTAATAATCAATCAATTTCTCAGCACCCAACAGTTTCAAAAAAGGTGAAGCAGCAAAATAGAATGCAATAAAGGTGATACCTGTAGTTACGAGCGCACTCACCAACGTCACGCGCATAAGTATATGAAAATCCCTTTCTTGCGGTGGTATGAGTAGTGCTTGCGGAAAACGCAATGTTGCCACCATAGCAATGTTGGTTGCTAAAGCATTAAAAATAGAATACGTGCCATACGCCTCGGGTCCATAGATGCGTGCAATGATGGGAGTAATCAGGATTTGTACCAGAATGTTTACACCCGTTCCCGAAAGAACGATCGCATAGCTTTGAGTAAACGAGCCATCCTTTCGAAGGGCTGCCCATCCCTCAGCAAAAATTTGTTTTAGTTTATCCAAGATGCGTGTAAAATTCGGAAAGTAATTTCTTCTGATCGGGGTAATTTACCAATACACTATTAAAACCGCCTTTGAAAAAAAACATAGCACCTGCCGCCACGGCCGATGCGCCACCCTCCTTAACTGCCTTTAAAAAATCAGCTGTGGTTGCGGCTCCACCACAAGCAATCACCGGCACATTTACTGCGCTAGTTACACGCTTCAAGATTTTCTCATCATATCCTTCCATGGTACCATCGCGGTAAATGGCATTTAGAAATATTTCGCCTACCCCCAATTCTAAAACATCATGCAAAATCCGCTCGATGTCCGATCCCACCGTTTCCGTCCCATTTCGAGTTTTGATTTGATAAGTACCTACTAAATTTTTGTTCACATCGATGGAGGCCACAATGCTTTGCTTGCCTACTCGATAGGAAAGTTCTTTCACCATTTCCGGATGTGTAAACAGCGCACGGTTAAATGAAATTTTTTCGATGCCACACTTCAGCAAAATTTCGGCATCTGCAATTTCCGTTACATGACCACCATAAGCCAATGGCATAAAACTCTCGGACGCCATTTTCGCTATCAATTCAAAATCAGGCTTCTTTTGAATTTTCTTGTCGGTAATATCTAAGATCACCAACTCATCCACTTCCTTATCATTCAAAATTTTGATGGAATTGATGGGGTCTCCAACATAAATAGGTTTGCTGAATTTTTGCGTAATCACAGCGCGGCCGTTGTTAATCATTATTACCGGTATGACCCTGACACGTTTCATTTCTTCCTTTGCTACTTATGCCTCTAAAAAATTTTCAAACAATTTCATTCCAAACCGATGACTTTTTTCGGGATGAAACTGTGCGCCCAAAATATTCTCTTTTTGAAATGCACACGCAAAATCATAGCCGTAATGCGCGGTGGCCAAAACCTCTTCCGGCCGATCAAACACAAAATGATATGAGTGAACAAAATAAAATCGCGCACCTTCTTCAAAACCTTTGCTTAACGGCAATTGCTTTTTGAAATGCACATCGCACCATCCCATGTGCGGAACAATGGGAACAATCGCTGTGTTGAACTTCACTGTCTTCGCATCTACCCAGCCCAATCCCTTTTCGGGGCTCTCTTCACTTCCAGATGTCATCAACTGAGCGCCCACACACAGACCAAGAACCAACTTCTTCTTTAGTAAGACTTCCTGCTCCAAAACTGGAATGAGGTTGCGATTTTTTAATTGCTGTGCGCAATATCCAAATGAACCTACTCCAGGCAAAATTAATTTTTGCGCTTTTGCGATTATTTCAGGCTCTGAAGTAACCACTGAGTCACCTCCTACTTTGCGAATGATGTTTTGAATGGCCATCAAGTTGCCCACGCCATAGTCAACAATTACTACCATCGCGATCCGATTTGTTTTACTCGAGAAAGAATTCCAACCATGCGCAGCAAGCGCACCGGTATATACATAGCTGATCGGAATACAAAATAAAACGCTCGTGTTGAAAAATCATTTTCGGTTTTAAAAGAAGCATGTTCTATCCGAGGCTTTTGCATAATGGTTTTCCACTCGGCCTCACTAAATCCTAATTTCTTGATGACGTAACGTAAATCAGCCTGTTGATCCTTTTCCAGATATGTAGGTGTTTGCAAAATAGTAAGTGCTTCTTCGCGCGTCATCTGTCCCGACAGAATTAAATTGCTAAGATGTGCCTTCCTTTTATCAATGTTGAATTTCTTAGGAAGATAATATCCTTGGTAGAAGCGTGTGAATACAGATTCATAGTGCTTACCACCATAGTCGCGCCAATTCAATTCTTTTTCGATCAGCTTTTTTACGCTGGCTTTATTGTAGGTAATCAAGTCAAGCAGATTCACCGTTAGTATCCCTGCCACTGCCTCGTAAAAGTAGCGTTGGATAATACCTAGCCGCGGTAGCTTTCTAAGTTTAAGTTTACCATACGCAGCATGGATGTCACGCAGATTCACCAAATCAAGCTTATCCTTGTAAACCCACCCATCAGGGTTGATAGATTCGCAGACTACATTGTTGCCAGCTAAAATGTATTTGATATTATTTTGATAAGCAATGCGATTGAGCGCGGCAAAGATCAATTGATCTGTAGGCACCTCCACATCTACTACTGAAGCTGTGAAATAAGACCGTTGCAAATCCCGAAACTCCTCCCAGTCCATCACAAAAGTGTGCAAATCAAATCCGAGAATGTTAACTATATTTTCGATGTTCTTGACCGCCAACTCTGAATTCCAACCATTATCGAAGTGAACGAGCAATGGTCGAAGTCCTTCCTTCTTGGCAAGCCAAGCCAAATAAGTGCTATCCATGCCTCCACTGATTCCTAAAATACAATCGTAGGGCTTTTTGCGTCCTTCGTGCTTAATCGTCTGAATGGCTTCATCATAATCCGACTTTAAAATGGCCGGATCACGCAAAATCGTTCGTTGAGCAAGATCTTGATAATATTGGCAGAAATTACTTTCTCCCATTTCATTAAAGGTGATACCGGGTACAGTGGTGTCCATTACGGTCACAGAACACATTCGATAGGCATTCAGGGGTGAAATTTTAGCATCCCCTTGATCTATTTCAGCAGGTAAACCCAATTTGGCTGGTTTTCAAAAAGCCAGACCCCAAATTTACTTAAATTATTCATTTAGAGCCTGCTTTCATTCCAGCGGGGATCAGGGTAAAACCCATGGCCATGAGCAGGTAATAAAGATTAAATACAAGAGGAACCCAGGTATTGAATAGATAGCTAAGCAAAGTAGAAAATGAAAAAAGCAACAAATAATAACCTATATAATATGAATTCGACTTACGATCAAAATTTACCAGCATATCTTTAGAATCCATGTAAGTAAATAATCGGAAAATCACATAGTTAAGAACTACAGGGAGTAAAAGTGGACTGATAACAGCAAACGGCAAGAGCATTACAATGGGTGAAAAAAAGCGAGCAAAGGCGAGGTATGAAAATGTAATCGTCTTCAGCGAAGTAACCTTTAATGTATTATGTAAAGTAAATTGTAGCACTAATAAAAAATACCAGCCCCACCAAAATTCAGAATAGGTTTGAAGTTGTATACCTGTAATGATTAAAAATACGAGTAGCCTAATTCCAATAAAAACCACTAGTTGAACAATCGACAGTCGTGTTGTTCGCTGTCTTGCTCCCGGCTCAACATGCGCTATCTGATCATTGACTACATACCCAATCTCATAAATAGAAATAAACGAAAGATAATAAAGCCAAATATCCAACAACGTCTCTAACTCCTGTAAATAGTAAATTGCAATGACGATTGCCGGCAGCCATTCATACGCAGCATGAAAGACGAAGGCTTTCGTATTATTAAGCCGCGTATTTTGAAAATAGAAAAATGGTAAATAGCAATATGCCTTCATAAAATCAAACTTCAATAAAAATAGGGTCCAAACTTTTCCAAAATATTTTTTCGGATTCATTTTTGATAACGATGAATCTCTCATCGGCTAGTTTTACCAACTCCCAATCTGATCTATTATCTGTAATCACTTGCAATCTGTTAAAATGTTCCTCGGACAGAATTTTATTTACCACTTCGTGCTTCTTCCCAGTCATATCCTTTCGCAGAGTTCCTGTTGCCTTTCCTTGTTTCCACTTAAGTTCAGAGCTGTAAAACCGTAACTTATTTGAATGAGCAATTGTAGCTATTACTGGATCTATACTTGAGGAAAGCAAAAGAGTAGTTGTTACACCATTAGTAAGTATTTTTTCAAACACCTTCATGTTAGCCCTGCTTTCCAGAAAATCTGAATAAAATTGTTGCGCTAATAAATCTAGATCAATTTTTGATTTACCTTTTAAAAATCGCAATGCTACCTTTCTTATTAAATCTTGGTGAAACAATTTACCGGCAATTACTAAAAAATAAAAGAGAGGCGATTTTCGGCTGACCACTAACAGTAATAACGAACGCTGTACCCATTTTTCCTTTTCTACAACAAAACGAATAAAGTCGAATGTGGTATTGGAACGATAAAGGGTATCGCACACATCACAAACAATTAATTTTTGGCTATCTACATTCATTCTAAATAATCATACAAATGAACGAAGAATAAGCTTAAAATAAAGACTTATTGAACATCCGAGAAGATCACCATTTGTTGATGATCTCATATTAAATCAATATTTTGCTATCTACTAAAGAAGAGACCCTCTACATGCTATTCAATTCCATTCAATTTGCGATCTTCTTTTTGGTTGTAACAGTGGCATTTTTTCTCATTCCACATCGATTTCGATGGCTTCATTTATTATTGGCTAGTTGTGTCTTTTATTGCGCCTTTGTTCCTATCTATATACTCATACTATTCTTTACCATTATCATTGATTACTTAGCCGGCATTTATATTGAAAAGGCTCAAGGGGCAAAAAGAAAACTGTTTCTAACCATCAGTCTCATTTCAAATTTAGGAGTACTCGCGTTCTTTAAGTACTACAATTTTTTTATTGATAATATCAATACGTTGCTTCACACCTTAAAACTTGCAACGTACGAAGTTCCCTTTATTCATATACTGCTACCAATTGGCTTGTCCTTTCATACTTTTCAGGCCATGAGTTACGTAGTTGAAGTGTATCGAGGCAAGCAGAAAGCGGAGCGTCACTTTGGAATTTACAGTTTATATGTCATGTTCTATCCTCAATTGGTTGCCGGTCCTATTGAAAGACCGCAACATATGATTCCTCAATTCTATGAAGTCAAGAAGTTTGATTTTTCAGAGGCCATTTCAGGCCTACAACAAATGCTATGGGGGCTTTTTAAAAAGGTAGTTGTGGCCGATCAGTTAGCTATCTATGTTAATTCCATTTACAATAATTGGGAAGTAAACACTGGGTTCACGCTTCTTTTTGCCACCTACTGTTTTGCCTTTCAAATTTATTGTGATTTCTCCGGTTACTCCGACATTGCTTTGGGTTCAGCGAGAGTAATGGGCTTTCGCATGATGACCAATTTTAACTTACCATATTTTTCAAAGAGTATTACAGAATTTTGGAGACGATGGCACATCTCATTATCGAGTTGGTTAAAAGATTATCTGTACATTTCATTAGGTGGAAATAGAAATGGAAAATGGCGAACTTATAAGAATTTAACTATTACTATGTTACTTGGAGGACTATGGCATGGCGCCTCTTGGAATTTTGTGATCTGGGGTTTTCTAAATGGTTTGTATTTAAGCATTGAGAAGTTCTTCGGCATAGATAAACATACACCCTCCTCCTTTGTTAAGAAATGCGCGATGGCATTTATCACCTTTAATTTAATATCATTTACCTGGATTTTCTTTCGTTCAAATTCACTACATCAAGCATTAGGAATAATCAATAATATAGGTGAACCATTTCAATTTTGGAATATGCGCATTCAGGACACCGGAATTTTCGCTGGTATGTCGATGGCATTACTACTTCTAATTTTCTTTGAATTTGTAATTATTCGGAAAAGCAAATCGGACATTTTTACGATGCGTTCTTGGACACAATCTATTGGTTGGATTGTTACACTTACAACCATTATTATATTGTTTGGTGTTTCAGAAGGAGATCAATTCATTTATTTTCAATTTTAGTAAATGAAGAAATCCATCCTTTTTTCGGTATTGGCAATTGGCTGCTTTTTCATTGTTGATAGAGGACTCTCTTACATTCTAGATATTTTATATTCGAAAACAAAAACAGGGCAAACCGGAGGTAAAATTAATTACTATCTTTCATTAGATACGCTGCCCGAAATGGTGATTATGGGAAATTCCCGCGCCTTGTATCAAGTTATACCCGATAGCTTTAAAGTTTCAACATATAATTTAAGCCACGCTGGTATGCATCAGATTTTTCAAACCGGCTTATTGGGTATCTTGAATAATCAGAAAAAAATGCCTTCCTGCATACTCCTACATCTGGAGCCTGAAGAATTCACGGGAAAACAATTCAATCGGGACATCCAAAATCTAAAATACTATTATTCTAAAGATATGGTAATAACAAAAAAGATAAACGAATTATCTCGGTTTGAGAAATATAAATTCTATTTTGATTCATATCGCTACAATGGAAGAGTCATCCCGCTTTTAAAAAACTACCTTCAATCACAACAAGCTGACATAGCCAGCAATGGTTACGCTGTCATCATTCCCAATCCAAAAGATAGTATTAACACACTCTATTCTGTAACAATTCACGACAGCAGACCAGAAGAAAAATTTAATTTTGAACAGTGGAGTTATCTTGAAAATTTCTTAGACATATGTGAACAGCATGGCACTACTGTGATATGCTTTACTTCGCCTGTTTATACCAATATTCAATCCAATCCAATTACAGGTAAAATCATAAGCAAATTATTAAGTAAAAGAAACATCGCTTATATCAATTACCTCCAACATCCTATCACAAAACTAGCACAACACCCAAGTTTATGGAAGGATTCATACCATCTAAATCACCTTGGGGCCTGTGTTGAAAGCGAAACACTTGCAAAAGATGTAGATCAGATACTGAAAAATAAAAAGCGCCAGAAATAAGAATTACGAACTAATCTGTGCTCACGATATACTTCCAGATTCGCTTCGTTTATTTCTATCCCGCAACCAAGAGGTATAAATAATAGCTAACGCTGACCAATAAAATGGCAACATCGGAATTTTATACCTTGAAAGAGTGCCGAAATTAAATGTTGAAACACCTACTCCAAAAGCAAAAATAATGGTGAACACCAGGCAAAAAATCACTTCAGCTCTTATATAGTGAGGAATCTGAGTTCCCACACGAAACAAAACCAACAGTGTAAAGATAAAAGTTATTAATCCTTCGATTGCTGACAAGGCCATGAGTGGATTGCTTACCTCCCACAAATAAGGTCTAAAAAGCGTAACATTAATGGCACCCGGAGCAAGCTTAATCATATTTTGCCAGGAGCCATCCAACTCGCCTAGCGTATAACCTGAGCCATCACCGGAGCGCGCTCCCCAGCCGTAACGAATATCATAGGCGGTGGTCCTGGCTGTAACCGCAATATTCTCAATGGCATATTTCTTATCTCCTTCCATAATAGTTGTAATACTTAGATAGGATAGAGCCAGGCAAAATATCATTACAAAAGGTACTAGTATGATTCTCAACATAACCCATCTTACTTTAAAGAAAAAGCTAGACGAAATCCAAACCACAAATGCAGCAATGAGGCTGATTAAAATATATTTTTTGACAGAGTAAACAACAAAAAGAGAAACAAGAAAAAGGATTAGATAGCCGATAGAAATTCTTCTTTCAAAAAAGATCTTATAAATACAAAAAGTACTAATGCTTGCGAATGCAAGGGTGACCGTATCTTTTAACAAGCCAGAACCCCAAAATATAACGGAAGGAATAAACAAACAACAAATGGCCAACACTCGGTGTGCATATGGATGAGACTTGTAAAAAACCAAATACAATGTCCAGCTGCCCACAAAAGATAAAACTGAAAAAAGTATTGCTGTAGCGGAATAGGTTGAAAAGGTGAACAGGTCGAAAAAAGCAGCTATTTGAATAATGAAAAAAGAATGCGGGTCACGCCAGAACCAAATTTCTTCCGCTATATCCCATAGTCCCGGCCCATAAGTTCCATGCGAAAAAAACATCCTCACCCCTTCGTAAGGAGAATTCATAAATGCTTCCCAAAGTGGTCTGCTCCCGTGAGTATGATATGTAAAAGTATCTCCACTTGAGTAATAAAATTGATAGATAATTCCCAAGGCAATCGCGCCAAACATCTTTAGCAGTAAGGCAGGCAAAAAGTATTTCCGTGTATTGAAATCGGTTACTTTAGGTCTGATGATATAGGCCAAAACCAAAATAATGATGATGATAATAGGGGTTACTATAAAGTCTCGCAGCTCCAAGTGTAATCTTCAATTGTTTTTTAATCCCCCTTTTCCAATTTCTTCAGCCTTCTCTTGGCATCTTTAAATGCCTCATCTTTTCTGCCTGCTTTTTTCTTCACCAAATAGAAATACCTCCTTGCTTCGGTTTTATTGCCTTGCCTCTCATTGATTTCTCCAAGAGCAATCAGAGAATATAAATAATAGCCAGATTCTGTTGCTCCGATTTGTTCTGCGAACTTACCTGCCAAGATATAATATTTTTTCGCGAGGTCATCCTTGCGTTGAAAATCGTACATCTGGCCAAGAAAAAAAGCGGCATACCTTCCACTTGTGGCCTCATAGCCAAACTTTGCACTATCAATGAACGTCAATATCTGTTTTGTTTGAATTTCGAGCTCAGGATATAATCCTCGCGCATAGAGCATGCGCGCAAAATACCGATGAAAGTATGGATTATTAGGGTATGTTTGATGAAGGTATTCTGCCACCTGAAAAGCTCGCATTTGATCATTTTCATAGCTGTTCATGATACGCATAAGCCAGACCATCGCTTCGGTACGGGTATAAAAGGCATTATAGGAAACTTCTTTCAATTGTTTTAATCCCAACGCTTTATCGCCTTTGCGAAAGAACCACAGTAGAGGTTTAAGAGACGGGTAATTTTCTGGCACCCAAACCGAAAAGTAATTATATAGTGCATCTCCAAATAATAGTTCAGGACTTAAGTTTTCCTTTTCCCTACATACTTCCAAATAATTCAGAGCTATTTTGCCCTGGACGGCTGCCTTTCTCCAATTCTTTCTTTCTTCGTCAGCATACAGTCGAGCTTTAAACCCATGCGTAGCGGCTAGAAAGAAGGCCGCTTCTATTCTATATTCAGGATGCTTTTTATACAAATTTTCCGCTACAAAAATGGAGCTATCCATATAGGCCAAAAACTTGTCATCATACTTGGTTTCCTTTGTGTTCGGCATTATTTTCCACCATTCGCTTAAGCCCAACATGAAATAAGGCAATGGATGCCAAGCATATTTCTGTTTAAACCATCGCATCTGTTGTTCTGCCTTTTCAAACTTAAAATCATACAGGTCGTTTAATGCCTGTGTGGTTTCCATTTGAACTACGATATCACTAATTAGAATAATGGTAGTGTCTTTCTTAATCTGGCCAATCACCTGATAAGAAGCAACTATAAAGAAGATCAGGGGTACCCTTTTAATAAAAGTCGTTAATGGATGCATTGAATCAACAAAAATGAGATTATTAAAATACAGGATCAACTAAACAACTACTTTTGTCTTTAAGAATGCAAAACGAGCTTGAGCAGTCATCAGTTTTCGATAGTGACAAGAAATTGACTATCGTAGTTATTTGTCTAATATCCTTTTTGCTCTTGTATGTCAAAAAAGCCTTTATTGAAAATGAAACGGCAGCCTTTGAATTTTTACAAGACCGACCCGAAGGCACAATTTTGCAAATCATTAGTGCCTTGCAATTCTTTGCTATCCCATTTATATACCTCTGGAAATTTACCATTATTGGGTTTGTTCTATGGGTAGGCTGTTTTATGTTCGGGTATCGAATTACTTACAGTCAATGTTGGAGTGTTGCCCTCACCGCTGAATTTATTTTTATCATCCCCGAATTATTAAAAATTGGATGGTTCTTATTTGTGAAAACTGACCCTACACTACCTGAAATCAGGGCCTTTTATCCACTGTCACTCCTAAACTTTTTTGATTATCAAACCCTATCTAAGGCCTACGCGTATCCACTACGCGCTTTAAGTGTTTTTGAAGTGTTTTATGTGTTGATCCTCGTTAAAGGGGTTAATTATTTTTCTTTTCGAGCCCATAAACAAAGCAATGCTACCTGGTGGATTGTGTCATGCTCTTACGTACTGATATTTATTATGTGGTTAATTTTTTATGTAATTGTCTATAAATGATTCTATACATAAAACTTATTAATTGCTTCACCTGTAGGATCAACTTGAGATATTTCTAAGATTGGCTTCACAAGCCGGATTATTGAACTATTGGCCAGTATGAAAGAATTAGAATTTAAAACATTTTCTATAGCACTCATCATCTCTTGATGAATAGTAAGATGCTGGCTATCGAAATTCAAAAATGGTATTTCGCTACGCATATTCAGCTAACAAAATATATTTAGCAGGTTCCAATTTGTAAGAATCTATACAATATGTCCGTGCTCCAAAACCTTCTTTCCAATTCACCAAACCCCTATTCAACTTCTCTCCCTTTTCTCCATTGGAAGTACCAAAACTAAAAAATGATTTTTCCTTATAAACGTCATTAATGAGGTGGTGAAAAAGGATATCGAGTGCACCTAGTTGTTTACCTAAAGGTGTAGCAGAAGTGTATTGTGCATGGGCAGTCAATTCCGTATTATAAATGAGTGTGCCTCCAAGTATTTCCTCACCATAAATTTCGTAAAGTTGGATGTTAGTAGGAAAACGGCTCATGAGTAATTTCATCTCATCAACAGAATGCACAGGGTGTGCACCAAATCGATCATTCAAATTAGGTATTAAAACATGCTGCCAAAAGGCCTGTGGATTTTGCGATGCTATTATCTGATACGATAATGTCTCTGCCTTTTTGATATTGCTTTTCCTTCGTTGTTGATAGGGTAAAGGCATCGATTTAGCCAGTACACAACTCGTTTGCCTGTTAATAAGCGTAGCTTCCAGAAGAAACATGGCATATAGCTCTTCTTGAGAAGGATGTGTAGCAAGATATGATGGAAGACATTTATAAATAATCTCTTTACTATTATGATTATTGTAGTACTGTAAGAGGTAATAAAAGAATGATAAGACATCCTCTAGCCTGGCTTCCTTTTCTAAAATTAACCCGCCATAACTTAACCCGCCATGCGAAATAATCATTCCATTCTCTTCATTAGCCGCAAAAACACTTTTGAGCTTGCCATCTTGAAAAATTAATGCAGAGTGATCGATAAATCGATCCGCATGGTAATCCATGTAGTCTCGATGGAATAGGAAAGTTGCGTTCTTAGCTGTTTTGACAAAGTCGTTCCACATCAACCGATTAGCCTTTGTGTATTTTTTAACCTCTATCATATTCGCGTCAATATTAAATATAGCGCCTGAGATAAACCAAGCCTATTTTACCGTTCTGTTGGTAGGCAACCAACTCTGTGACTATGCGTTAATTTTCCCTATTTTCGCACCTTTATTTTATTTCAAAACATGAACTTCAAAAAAGCCAATAACCTCTTCGGTTGGATCGTTTTCGGGATTGCTTTACTGGTATATTTCATTACAATGGAAGAAACTGCCAGTTATTGGGATTGCGGTGAGTTTATTTCTGTTTCCTATAAATTACAAGTGCCACATCCGCCCGGAGCTCCATTGTTCTTATTAATGGGAAGGGTCTTCTCTTTTCTGGCGATGGGTGATGTAACAAAAGTTGCCTATTGGATCAACTTTATGAGTGTTCTGGCAAGTGCATTCACCATTTTGTTTCTTTTTTGGTCCATTACATTGTTTGGACGCAAGGTTATGAGCCTCACGAATGACGCTGATATCAATGAAGAGAAAACTTGGTTGCTCATGGGGGCAGGTTTGGTAGGTTCTTTAACTTACACATTCTCAGATTCCTTTTGGTTCTCAGCTTCTGAAGCTGAAGTATATGCCATGTCATCTTTCTTCACCGCTTTTGTAGTATGGGGAGTTTTGAAATGGGACGTAATTGAAGATGAAAGTAGAGCAAACCGCTGGCTGCTTTTGGTAGCCTACATGGTAGGTCTTTCCATTGGTGTTCACTTGCTCAATTTAGTAACAGTTCCTGCGTTAGGGTTGATCTATTATTTCAAAAAATTCAAACCAAGTTTGTGGGGAATTGTTGCTGCCTTGTTAGTCAGTGTGGCGATTGTTCTGTTCATTAATGATTTTATTGTACCCGGCTTGCCTACAATTGCAGGCTATTTTGAAATTTTCTTTGTTAATACGCTAGGTCTTTTCTTCGGATCAGGGGCGCTCGTTTTCACATTGATGGTTGTTGGATTACTCATTTTTGGAATCTATTATACCCAAAAACATAACCATCCCGTTTGGAATACATTTTTAGTTGCGACTGCCTTTATATTGATCGGCTATGGTTCGTATGCTACCATTGTAATCCGTTCCGGCTATGACACCTTAATTAATGAAAATGCTCCAAAAGATGCGTTGAGTTTTGTACGTTACCTCAAGCGCGAACAGTATGGTAGCCGCCCTCTTTTATACGGCCCCTATTATACGGCCCGCATTGTTGATATTGAATATGGAGATCCGATCTATACCAAGGGTAAAGACAAGTACGAAATTACAGATCGAAAATTTAAATATGTTTATGAACCAGACCAACAGACGATTTTGCCTCGCGTTTGGAATTCTGATAACAAAGAGTCTTACATGAACATACTTGGCTTGCAAGAAGGACAAAAACCAACGTTTGGTCAAAACCTTTATTATATGTTCCAGCATCAAATAGGCACTATGTATATGCGTTATTTTATGTGGAATTTTGCCGGCCGTGAAAGTGACGAACAAGGCGCAGATTGGCTTAAACCCGGTGTGTGGTTTAAAAATGTTCCGGATGCATTGGCGAAAAATGGAGGGCGCAATAATTACTTTATGATTCCCTTTATGCTTGGTTTAATTGGAATGTTCTATCAATTTACCAAAGACACAAAAAGTTTTTCAGTGGTAGCTCTCCTCTTTGTGATGCTTGGCGTTGCCATTGTAGTATACTTGAACTCCCCGCCAACCGAACCTCGAGAACGAGATTACATCTATGCCGGATCCTATTACGCATTTGCCATTTGGATTGGCTTGGCAATAATCGGCATGGCTGAAGTAGCTCAACGGTTTCTAAAAAATGGTAAGAGTGCAGCCATTGCCGCCACCTTAGTTGGGTTGATAGCTCCTGCTTTAATGGCGAAAGATGGATGGGATGACCATAATAGATCTGATCGCTTCTTTTCAGTTGACTCGGCCACCAACTACTTGGATTCATGTGGGCCCAATGGAATTATATTTACGGGTGGTGATAACGACACCTTCCCACTTTGGTATGCACAGGAAACAGAAGGTGTGCGTACTGACCTTCGTGTAATTGTTTTAAGCTATTATAATACGGATTGGTACATTGATCAGACGACCCGCAAGGCGTATCAATCTGATCCATTCCCTTACACGCTCACACCAAAGAATTACCAGCAAGGAGGGCCAAATGATTATTTGCCTTATGTGGATATGAAAATCCCCAGCATAGATGCAAAGCAATATATCAATCTTCTTTCTAAAGACTACAAGCAATTGAGAGATGGAGACCGTAACGTAGTACCCAGTAGAGTATTTACACTTGCTATAGACAAACAAGCAGTATTAGCTAAGAAAGGACTTATTCCAAAAGGCATGGATAGTTTGGTAGTAGATCAAATGCAAATAAGGCTTTTACGAGGCGGGTTGGAAAAAAAGGATTTAGCCATTCTCGATTTATTGATCACCAATAATTGGGAGCGGCCTATATACCTTAACCATACTTCGATGTCTCAAATTAATATTGATTTGAGCCCTTATGCTGTACAAGAAGGAAATGCCTACCGTATTCTACCTGTAAAAAATCCTCGCAAAGACCGCGAATACTTAGTCGATACGGAAAGGAGCTACGATATCATGCTTAACAAATTTCGCTATCGCGGGTTAGACAACGAAAAGATCTATTATACCGATGATTACCGGGGCTTTGTGGTAAACCATCGCAGCTCGCTAAATTCATTGGCACAAGCACTTTTGGACGAAGGTAAAATGGCAAAGGCGGATAGTGTGCTTCTCTTTTCACTCGCAAAGATGCCTGACAAAGCCATTAAGTATGATCACACGACACCAGAAACCATTGACTTACTTTTTCAAGTAGGAGAAAAAGACAAAGCTATTGAAGTATCAAAAGTGCTGGGTGATCGGTCAGAAGAAATGGCCACCTATTTGGTCGGTGAGGGTTATGGCCTTGGAAGCGATCTCCGAAAAAATATTTTTGTTCTAAATGCATTGCAACGAACACTTTATGAAAATGGAGAAGAGGAACTTGCGAAGAAATACGAGGACGCTTATAATCGATTGGTCGCCAGCTTGCAATTAAGAGGAGATATACCCAGAGAAGACAGATAAGGCAACAGTGAGGTGATAGCGCTCCAACAAGGGTATCTATTTCCTCACTGTTAAAAATAAATCCAATGCGGTTTCAGCTTGATCTACTAAGAGGTAGTCTTCATGCTTAATACTTGTAACCAAGTCATCGGCTTGCTCTTTTAATTTGTTTCTGTTAAGTCGATTAAGAATTTCATAAGGGATTCTTAAAATCGATGCTGGCAACTTGTACTGTAAATCAAAAATATCCCAACGCATCGTTTTGTTAACAGCTAATTTATTGCGCTCATAATAACGCATTACTTTTTCGTTGCCTGTAATCCCCTTCATTTCAACATCTTTAAAAAATTCCTTTGCCAATTGAGTGAGTTCCACGGAAGTGTATTCCCGTATATGCCATGGATTTCGTGAAAGAGACATAGGACGATTGGGGGTCGTCAGCAAAGCCAAGCCACCAGGTTTAAGTACGCGATGAATCTCTTTCAAAAAAAGTCGATCATCCTGAATGTGTTCAATCACCTGAAAGCTGACTAAACAATCAAAAGAATTGTCAGCAAAAGCTTTCAATGGGGGGATGTTGCCACTATAAAATTTCCCCTGAGGATAGCGCAATTGAAGTTGTTCAATGACAGAAGCAATTTTATCAATGGCCGAATAATGAGTAATCTTCGGTAAAAGCCAATCTATCCCACGCCCTTCTCCACAACCGACCTCCAACAAGTCTCCTTGAATGTATTCAACAGCCAAAACATACGCTTTTAACAAGCGCTGATGAATTGGATTATCAGAAGCAACAGAGTCTGAAGCTATTTCAGTAGTATAAACAGAAGCCATTAAAAAAAATTACAAGGCAAAAATAACTCAATTCATTAAATTTAACGTTTAATATCCACACAGTCTTCTTTCTGAGTATAATCAAAGACCCTCGCAGACAACTACCATGCAATTAATGAATGTTATGAAGCAATTTCTCTTGATTTTAGCCCTTACGGTCTCACATAGTTCAATTCAGGGACAGGCTATCACAAGCATTAATTTTAATCATTGGTATAATCCACAAAATGAAGTAGATCTTAGATTACAACTCGCGAGAGGTCAAAATAGTCTGTTTGTGAATTATCTATTGAAAACCTCCCAATTCACGGCAGACAAGTATATTGTAAGTTGGGAAAGGAGAGATTCCTATGTAGCGCGGGAAGGCACTTTATTAATCGAAAATAATAGTCAGCCCATTACAACCGGTAATCAATTAGCAGGGCTGCTTTCTTTTCCCATTCCGGAGAAACCATGGATATTACTTGGCAAGGTGACACATATTGAAAGTCAAAAAACTTGGTACTACTTTAAATTAATGGAAGCGATCTTTCCTTCAAGGGGCTGGATCGAAGCGGATCGAGGAGTAGTTCACGAAAAATACCTGCAGGCAGGTAAATCCTACACTCTCAAAAGCTGTGATGAAAAAACAATTTATGTTTCCTTTTACAAAACCACTGCTTTTTTTCAACCCTACCCGCCCTTTGCTGAAAAGCTACCGTCACCAGAGCGCTTTCTTTTTCATGATTCAACTTTTCGATTGGAAAACAATGATTCATTTTCCTTAAAACGAAAGGGACTTTATCTTTTCCAGCAAGATACCACTTCATCGGATGGGTTCTCGATGAATGTGGTTGGGGATAATTTTCCAAAATTTTCTAATATCGATGATCTGGTTGATCCGTTAGCTTTTGTGACTACTCCAGAAGAGTTTAAGCTACTAATCGCTACGGGAAATGAAAAGCCCAAATTTGATAAGGTCATTTTAGATATTACACGAGATAAGGATAGAGCGAAAAGTTTTATGCGCTCCTATTTCCGAAGAGTGGAATTGGCCAACCAATACTTTAGTTCTTACAAAGAAGGCTGGAAGATGGATAGAGGAATGATCTACATCATTTTTGGAGTACCTGATGAGCTTAGTAAAAATGGTGGCAATGAAGTCTGGAACTACAAAAACTTCGCTGTTCGTTTCACATTCGTAAAAAGTGGAAGTGTCTATGATGCCGATAATTTTGTATTGTTGCGAGACAAGCGGTTTATGGAAGCCTGGTTCAGCACCATTGATTTGTGGCGGAAAAGCAGATTCTAAATCATTTTTTTTGAAATCCGCTTAAGAATAAATTTCCTATATCTTTGACTAAAATCAGCTTTGTCTTGGCTGTTAGAAATATACAATTGTCTGACTTTAATTTTCGAAAGAATAAAAATCATCTATGAAAAAAATCTATTGGCTAGCACTTTCTTTAATCTGTGAGATAAGTATTGCTCAAGATAATTCAGCACCTAAATATGCTGAGTTAATAACTCCAAAAGACTTAAAAGAGAATCTTACGATTCTGGCATCAGATGCTTTGGAAGGGCGCAAGACTGGAAGTAGAGGTCAAAAAATGGCAGCTGCCTTTATCAGTAACTATTTTCAAGATATTGGCTTATCTGCTCCTGTTAATGGTTCTAATTACATGCCTGTGGAACTTTACTCTATCAGTCCGGCAGATATTTATGTAAAAACAGGATCCACTCACTATGCAAACTATAATGAGATCATGTATTTTGGATCGGCCGATTCAGGCGGAGAAATTTCAACTGAAGTTGTTTTTGCAGGTAAAGGCAATGAGGCCGATTACGCCAATATTATTGTCAAAGACAAAGCTGTAGCCATTCAAAGTGATGCTCTCTCATTCAGCATTTTTACTGGCATCCGTAAGTTAGTAACCATTGCAAGAGACAAAGGGGCTAAAATGGTATTTGTAATACCCGCCAGCAAGCCTGCTGATTTCAAAATTTTTGCCACACAAATGCAAGGTTTTTTATCAGGTGGTAATTTAACGCTTAATAAACCTGATCCAACGAGCCCTAACAAAGGTATTTTCTTTTTGAACCAGGTCGCTGCAGAAAAAATATTCAATACAACGGTAGAGAAGCTTACTGCCGCCTCTGCTGCGGAGCCGACCAAAAAAATGCTATCAAAAGTTAAACCCGGAAAAGTTAGTTATCAGGTAGCCATGGCAATGACGGTTGTGAATTCTGAAAATATTCTAGGGTATATGGAAGGGACCGACAAGAAAGATGAATTAGTGATTGTCACCTCACACTTCGACCACCTTGGAAAAAACACTGACGATAGCAAAGATGTAATTAATAATGGGGCCGATGATGATGGGTCAGGAACAGTCAGCGTTCTACAAATTGCTAAAGCCTTTTCACAAGCGAAAAAGGAAGGAAAGGGCCCAAGAAGGAGTATTTTATTTATGACCGTTACCGGTGAAGAACAAGGATTATTTGGTTCAGAATACTATGTGACGCATCCGATATTCCCACTGGCCAATACAATTGTAAATTTAAATATTGATATGGTCGGTAGACGTGACCCGGAGCATAAAGACAAACCAGATTATGTTTATGTTATTGGTTCTGATAAACTATCCAGCGAACTACACGAAATTAATGAACGTAATAATAAAACTTACACCAAATTAGATTTCGATTATTTGTATAATGATGAAAATCATCCTACCAATTTATACAAACGATCAGATCATTGGAATTTTGCCAAGAATAACATACCCATCGTATTTTATTTTGATGGTATTCATGAAGACTATCATAAGGTTTCTGATGAGGTTGAGAAAATTGAATTCGATTTACTAGCGAAAAGAGCAAAGATCGTTTTTTACACTGCTTGGGAAGTAGCAAATCGGGATGGCAGAGTCGTTGTTGATAAAAAATAATAGAATCAATTATAAAGGCTACTTGTTAAACAGGTAGCCTTTATAAAATCAGATCATGGGAACATTAACATGCCGTTCGGCATGATACGAAGAGCGAACCAACGGTCCCGACTCAACATATTTTAAGCCTCTCTTCAATCCTTCTTCTTTGTAAGACAAAAAAGTATCGGGGTGAATATATTCGGCTACTTCTAAATGCATTTTGGTGGGTTGCAAGTACTGGCCCAATGTTAGTATCATCAATCCATTTTCAACGAGATCATCCATGGCCTTATAAACTTCTTCCTTTGTTTCACCTACCCCTAACATGATCCCTGACTTTGTCCGTTTCCCTGCTTCGCGTATTCTTTTTAGTTGCTCCAAACTCCGTTCATATTTAGCCTGTGGTCTAACCATTCGGTAAAGTCTGCCCACCGTTTCCACATTATGTGAAACCACTTCCTGACCACCGTCAATCATTCTATATAATGCGTCCCAGTTTCCTTTCGTGTCTGGAATTAATGTCTCGATGGTAGTACTTGGACTCAAAGCCTTTGTTTGCACTACCGTTTGATACCAAATCTCTGCTCCACGATCTTTGAGCTCATCGCGGTTAACAGAAGTGATGACGGCATGCTTTACACCCATTAATTTGATGGCCTCGGCTACACGTTGCGGTTCATCAACATCATATTCATTAGGGCGACCCGTAGCTACCGCACAGAACGTGCAACTGCGTGTGCATACATTTCCAAGGATCATGAAAGTAGCTGTGCCCGCCCCCCAACACTCGCCCATATTGGGGCAATTCCCACTTTCGCAAATCGTGTGTAATTTATGATCGTCTACTAATCTGCGAACCTTTGCATAGGCAGGTCCAATAGGAAGTTTTACTCGAAGCCATTCCGGTTTGCGTCTTTGTGTTTCGTCAACAGCTATAACTGGGAGTTCGATCATTTTAAAGCCAATAATTAAAAAAAGAAATTTAGTAACGATTATCTCGTTGAATGTCGCTCATTATTCTCTAAACTATTTTCCAATAAGTTCTTTGTATTGTGCTGCAGATAGTAAATCCGCCACTTCTTTGGCGTCTCTAAGCTCTATTTTTACCATCCATCCATCACCATAGGGGTCACCATTTACTTTTTCTGGTGCGCTATCCAACGCCTTGTTGAATTCCAAGACTTTACCTGATAGTGGCATAAACAAATCTGAAACAGTTTTCACCGCTTCCACTGTGCCAAAAACCTCGTGCTGGCTTATTTCTTTACCCACTGAAGAGATATCTACATATACGATATCCCCCAATTCGCCTTGGGCAAAATCAGTAATGCCAACAGTGGCTGTAGTACCGTCCACTTTAATCCATTCATGGTCTTTTGTGTACTTTAAACCTTCGGGTATGTTCATGGTAGTTAGATTGATTAGGCCACAAAAATAGTGAAAGTGTATTACTTTTTAGAGATTAAAATATCAATCATATGATATCTATAAATGGTAGTAACCTTTCACCTTACTATGGCGCCAAGTTAAAAAGCAACTTAAACCCTATTCGCGTATTGGACCGAGGAAATGAGTTAGTCACTAACGGTTCATTCGTGCTATGGTCAGCATAAAAGGTGAGCCTTAATTTCTGATTGACCACATAACTAATGTTGGGTCTAAATTGAAAATTAATATTGCCATTGGTAATTGTATTCTCCTCATCAATCTTGCGCTGGATTGTTTGGGTATTACTCACACTAATGTTCATTAAAAAGGTAATATCATTCTTTAGGGTTAAGATACGCCCCTGATCCTTAAAAGGCAGTTTCATATTATTTTTAGTATAGCCCACTTCTATTGACCAATCTTTACCAAGTGCTTCTGTAATTTGAGCGTTTGAAACATTTAAGGATAGATCTCTTTTGGTCTTATATTCAAAACGGAAGCTTAACTTACTTTTTGTTCTGGCATTAATACCGATCAATGGCTGAAAAGATTCATTAATCATCACCTGATTGATAATATAAAGTGGGATAAGTTGATTGGTTGTACCGCTATTTGCTTGCGCAAAGAAATCATTATTATAATCACCAATAGACTTGTTGATTTGTAATTGCTCAGTAAATTGAGCGTATTGTGGTTTTGTGTATTCCAAGGAATTGGAATAGTTTACCACCGAATAGTTGGAAATATATGCATGGTTTACAGTAATGGACTGAAATATGTCTTTCAGGAAAGAAATCTTTATGAGTCCATTATAATCAATCCGCCAATTTGGAATCGGTATTTTTGGAAACGGTGAAAGACTTACTCCATCTGCAGAAGTCCCTGAATACGCTGCGATGAATGCTGGGATTAAAACGTCTTGTGATTTGAGGTCATAGACTTTTCCTGGGTTAAGCAATTCAAATCTATTTTTTATCGTGGTTCTGTTCTTCTCAAATTGTTTAAAGACATCGGAATTAATATTGGCATTGTTATCAAATGAAGTATTAATACTCATAAATGAAATCCGATATGAACCCGAACGGTTCGGGCTCAATCCATGAAACGTTGCAGGTCCTCCGTTCTGACCAATTGTATCATACCTAAATATTTCCTGGAAGGAAGTGTTACTCGTTTTACGTGCATCTAGTTGAATTTTCAGATCATTGGTAGGCTCCAGACTCGCACGAAGTGTTAACTCGGTAGTCTGGTTTTGAGTGAAAGGAGCTGTTAGTTTATTGTTCTTAGTCATCCACCCATTCTTCGCAGCGATAGCCGCAAAATTTGGATCTTGTTCACCAAAAATAAAACCAAGTCCAGGTGAAGCCCAATTCTGATCAAAGCCAAATAGTCTAGGGTTTTCTGTAAACCCGGGTAATATCGTTCCCTCCGTCAATGTATAGGTACCATTGATATTTCGTAACGACATCACTAATCGCAATAAGAGTTTAGCTGCCTTCAGATCAGGTGGCCTTCGAATAGTGTCTGGTTGAGCAGGTTTGTTTTTATCAGGTAGTGGTGGTGGCTTGGATGGTGAATTGATATTCTTCAAGAATCCGATCTTGTTATAAAATTTGATCATATCAATGCGGCCTGTTACTGCTTGGGTGCGCGAGTTTTGAATTGTGTTTCCCAACTTCAGATTCACATTTCTCTCTAGTGGACCTGCTCGCCAATTATATCCTGCGTTATATCTATAGTCTGCAGCTAGCCAATTCGTGAGTGGAAATTTTTCAAGCGGCAAGGTATAATTCGCGGTGATGTTCTGTTCAAAGTATTTGACGCGGCCAAAGTTTTTTAAATTGTTAATCACAACTTTCAAAGAATCCGGATTGCTTAAATCACCATTAGGCTCATCAATAATTGCATTTACAGTTGCATTGTACTCTAACGTAAGTGCCTTGGTCAAACTCCATCTTGCATTGTAGTAGCGATTGAATACAAAATATTTTGTGTAGTTCGGAACATTGGGTTTTGCCGATGCATCCCGAATCGAACTTCGATATGTAAGTTCGGTATATCCCCTATCTAATTCTCCGCGTACCGAAATAGACGTTGGCATTGGATTGAAATTGAAGTCTTTGATAAATTGCAAGTGCTTAGAAGAAAATAACTTATTGTCTTTAAAAGGTTCAAACCCTTTAAACTTGCTCGTGTATTGCCAAGCTACCACCCCTTTAATCGTGCGCTTAGTATCCGTAATTAAACTAAAATTAGTGTGATTCGATTCGCTGTATGAATAGGTGAAGGCAAAATTCTCGATGTCATATAAATGCGTTTTGGCATCCTTTTTAACTTTCACTTTTCGAACGTTCACAAAATTTAAACTTCGCTTAGTTGTTCGGTCTTGAATTAAATCTTGATAGGCGCTTCGTTCCGCATCGGTATTAAACGATTTGAGCGCTGCTGCTAATCGTACATCCGGATTGGCGGGGTCAAAATTAGGACTAATGATATTGGACTCAAAACTAAAAAACATAGGGATTTTTAGTCCAAGAAAAGGAGGCAATAGTTTATCTACATTGATAGTTCCGGAAATATCAAAAGCATTTGTTTCACCGCGAGCGCGTTCAGCAATTTTTGATTGAACACCTCCAAAACCAAATCCAATATGTCTGTATGATCCGGAGATATTACCTAAGTCCGCGAGTTTAGCATTCAGTACAAGGTTAGCTGCTATTCCCGCGGTACGATCAAACTCCGTTAGACGAAGCTCATCAGCCCAAAGACAAACGCTCAATGGCCTTGCATCATCACTGCGTGGATTTCGTACTCCAATCATCATCGTTTTAACTTGGGCAAGATCTGGTCTTCCAACAATTCGAATTCCGTGTTTACCTACTTGCCGTACACTTCCTTGGGGGTAAGGAACATTTAGAGAAAAATTTTCACGATCACGTTGTACTTTCAACGCATATAATTCATTTAAATCGAGATCAATTTGGTTTTGGTTAGGCCAAACATCATCAATAAGTCGAGTGTTTGGTGGGGTTATCTTCAACGGGATTTCGATCTCATAATAATTTTGATCAAAATCAGATCCTAAGCGGAGAAATGCGCGAAGCTGATTGTCTTGGACTATTAAGTTTTGATCATTTGCACTAATAAACATCTTGATCCGACCATAATTGAAAAAATCAAGCGTTACGTTTTTGTAGATAGCTCTTGCATCGCCATCAGCCAAATCTGTGACACACATTTGAACTGATTGTTCATTCAACCTACGTTGTTGAACGGAAGTTACATCGCGGTCTCGTTTCAATGGCTCCACATAGCCTGGTTTTTTGTTATCCGGCTGACCATTATCTTCAATGTTTACTGCAGAAACCGTGAAGTTATCTAAGTTAGGTTCAGCAACAGGGGTAAGCCCGGGAGCCTCTAAATTATCTGTATACCTCCTCCACCGATTACCTACCATCCTGAAATTAGCAAACCGCAAGACTACCGGATCAGAAAAACCTGTAACCAGCATTCTCGCATAGCGAATAGATTTAAACCCGTTTATCTCTCCTTTTTTTCCATCAAAATTTCGGATAGGAATGCGAAACAAATACCAACTTACTTCACCATTGTATTCCTTCGGTGTAATCTTATCTACAATGTATTTATTTCCAACTTGCAATTGATTGGGCTTTAAATTGATGTTGTATGAATAATATTCCTCTAAATCGCTCAACGTATTATCCTGATTTAAATCTTCGTTATCTGGCAATGGGCTACCTGACTGCGCGAATGATTGCCCAGCTGTTACGATTGGTGAATTCCCGTCTTGCCCATTAATATTCTTATATCTCTCTAGAATTTTGGCATCCTTCCCATCCAAATCTTCCCCTAAAAAATACTTAAAATCATCTGACGAAGGGTCAGGTAAATCTTTTGTGTTCACAAATTCTACTTTTTGTTTTTCCTCCTCATTACTTAGGCCATCCATTCCAACATCCTGATTAGCTCGTGAAGTAGGGCTACTATCAAATGCATTATTCAAATACTGAAGCGTTGTTACCTTACCCCATGCGGTGTTAGTCATCCCGTTGGTTGATCCCTTTTCCCTAGGCAATCCATTTTCAAACCCGTGCTTGCCGTCTCTTGTTACATCTTCAGAGATGCTACCCAACTGGAGAATCATTTCACCTCCCATTAAGTTTGATCTTGGATTTCCATCGCCCGAAATGACATGTCCATTCGTAGAATTGATAAACGGATCCATCAGCCAGAACTCAACATATTCCACATTGGCTTTATCAAAATCAACTTCATTTCGAACAGCGGTAGTGATACCGGCCCAATTAGATTTTCCACTAGCATCAAAAGAGGATGTATAATTATAAGGGCCCCTTTCCGTAGGGAAATAGGCAACATCTAAAATAGGTTCATAAAAATTACCAATGAATGGATCTCGAAAAGGAAAAATTTCCTGCGGTAATACAGGTCGAGTGTAATGGTTCTTAAGATCATCTGTACTAATGTTTGGCGGCTTAAAGCTTCCACTCTCTCTGTAAAATAAATTATCAACCTGATACCAAGCCAGTTTGGCTCGCTTATATCCTGCCATAATATTGTCTGGTTGTCCAAAGGCCAGATCAAATTTCGGGTCATCTGCTGGCACAGCCGCCAGCTTCCAGCCTTGAGGAGCTAACAAACTGTATGGTGTAATAGTGTTTTCAAAATCATCAATGAATGAAGTGCCTTCTCCATCAATAACATTCGAGGTGCCCGGTAATAATTGCGCAAATTCTGCATTCACTGTCACGGTAGATACTTCTTTGGTTTGCAAGAATGGCAAGGCGTCCACCATCTTAGTGAGCACCCTAGAGTTCTTCTTCATATTAAAGTCAAGACCATATTGAACATTTTCTGCCGGCTCGCTACCAATTAGATTTCGGGAAATAAGCGGCCGTTCATTGTAATACAAAAACGTTGCGCCTAAATTGATATCGTCATTGAGTTTGTAATCAAAGCGTGTTCCTAATAAGGAACGTGTCTGAAATGCAAATGGGTCTTGTTGCTCATATGTAATTTCTATGTCTTTTCCGGAACTTAAAATTCCATCGTTGAGAATAGTGACTTTACCAAAGGTGTAATCCACTGAATAATCTAATCCTTCACGCAAAGGCGTACCTCCTGCGTAAACTTTTACAGATCCTTGAGAAACATTAAATCCCTGAATAACAATTTCTTTTCCCGATCCTGCCTTGAATGAACCCACGATCCAAAATTTATTCTTAGCTGCCACAAGCTCTGCTTCAGCTTTGGTAGTGTGATAGAGCGTGTCATACAGGTATTTACTTTTAAGAAATGATTCCGTTGCATCGTTGTTCTCAGACTTAAACAAATTTCGTAAAGGTGTATTTAATGGTTCTAGAAATGGGAAAATAATCAGACCCGTTGAGGTATTTACGGTTACCCCATCTACAAAATCAAAGTTACCATCTGGCTGAGGATCATTATAAGGGTTCAATCGATCTAAACCGAATACTTGGATCAATTGCTTCGTGCGGGTAATTGCTCCATCTTGAAGTTGTGGGTTATCAATACCGGTACGGTCATCCCGGTAAATCATTCGAAGTTGAAACCCATCGCGTGTAAGGGCAGTAATGTTAAGGCTATAGATGTTTTTCATCATTAAATCCCAGGAAGGCAATATTTTTCCTGTATCGTCTTTAGGAGCAATTTTTCGTGGTCTTAACATTTTTAAGAAGATCACTTCTTTTGGTTTTTTGTTTGAATAGTCCTCGGTAAGTTCTCCTACTTTAAAAACCTGGCCATTGTATGTATACTCAAAAGCAACAGCCAGCGCTTCATCACTTTGTAGTTTACGCTGAATGGTGAGATAGCCAAGTTGGCTATTAAATGTAAATTCGGAAGCAGACAGCTTCCGGGCACTTGTAATTTTTTCAAAATCAGTTCCGTTTTTTAGATTAAATAGAGGTCCGGTAAGCAATTGGTTGATGCCATCTGATTCAATGTTTTGTCCATTTAATTTATTTAACAAATTATTTGACTCGTTGCTACTCGGAGATCCATTTTTGGGTATTAAAACATCCTTGCGGTATAACTTATCGGACTCTCCTAAATCCATGAAAGCCACGATATCGCGATTCGTTTGTGTATCATTTGATCGGTTGATAGAGTAAACTTCTATCCGAGTAATATTCACACCTGAAAAAATCTGTGGAAGTGTATTGAGCCATCCTTCGTAGTTATCCCTAAAAAATTGACTAAGGAAAAAATGCCGGTTCTCATCATAGTTTGAGCCAACAATTTCAAAAGGTCTCCCTTGGGAGGTGCCACCGGAACTGCCTGCCACCCGGACAGATGATTGTTTACCGCGTTGGGTAGTAGCAATAGCGGTAACAAATAATTTGCCAAATTGCATTTGTGCCTTTACGCCAAATAAATTTTGAGATCCTTGTATCAAGCTATTGTTTAATGGCAAGCTTACATTTCCTATCTCCAATTTCTTCAACATGTCTTCTTTAAAACCTGTGAATTCAACCTTCATGTTATTTTGAAAATCAAATGAATTATTATTGTCAAAATTGGTTGTCACTTTCAGCTTCTCTCCCACTTTACCAGCTACCTGTAAGCTGATCTGCTGATCAAATTCAAACCCACCATTGCTTTGTTGCCGAATTGGGATGGCAGGATTATTAATTGTTTGAAAGGAGGCGCCAAAGTCGAGCGTTACAAAACCGCGTGGGATTAATTCTACATAGCTACCTCCAAAAATTCGATCGAGGATAGGACTCACATAAAGTTTGGGTAACAGGTTGCGGCTGCTCACTGCACTTTCTCCGTCTAATGCCTGACTTTTAGCCTTCCAATATTGCTTTCTAAATGCTTGATCTTGCTGCAAACTGAAGTCTCTAAAAGACATAGAGGAATTAGGCCTAAAATTGACTTTACCAATCCGTTCCGTAATGCTATAGTTCAGGCCAGTATCAATCTGGACATCTAAATTGATGCTTTTGGGGCTTTTTAAGAATAAGGGAGAAAAGGTCGAATAATTGGAAAAAGGGTCACCATATCGGTCAGTTGGTCTGTAACTTGGCCGATAGGGGTTTATAATCTTGAATTTAGTAGTATCCCCTTGCTTCGCGTTAACAGAGTCTTTTTGCTGGGCATAAAGCCGCTGCCAATCACCAAATGAAAAAAGGCAAGCTGCCAGCCCCAGGCCGAACTGAATCTTCCGAGTAATTACAATCAAACGTATTTAGGCGTTTTTTAATGCTTGCTTTACAAGCTCTTCCAAACTAACGGTATTTCCAGACCTTTTCAACACCGCATCAATGCTTTTCTCAGCGACTGGTTTGGCTATACCTAAAGTAACTAAGGCACTTAACGCCTCATGGCGTACTGTATTGCGTATAAACCCAGTATTTCCGGGTATTTCTTCCATGGTTTCCTTCTTCAATTTGTCCTTCAATTCCAAAATCAACCGCTGGGCCGTTTTGCCCCCTATTCCCTTCACTGCTTGCAGTGCAGCAGTATCTTCATGGATGATGGCGGACTTCAATTCTTCAGGGGGCAAGTACGACAAAACGACTAAAGCCGTACTGGGGCCAACACCATTCACAGAAATTAAATATTGGAACATTTGCTTCTCTGCTTCAGTTGCAAAACCAAACAATACCTGTGCATCTTCTCGAACATGAAAATAGGTGGAGAGCTTAATTTCTTCTTTGTCCTTTATGTCCGCAAACGTATTGAGTGAAATATGAACTAAATACCCAACCCCATTCACTTCAATGATGGCGTGTGATGGGTCTTTGTGGATGAGTTTTCCTTTTAAATATGCAATCATTCTAAATTGAAAATTTGAAAATTAGAGATGTTCATTCCTCTCATGCAATTGAGCATCGACTACTGCTATCGCAGCCATGTTTACAATATCACGAATGGAACTGCCCAGCTGCAAAACATGCACTGGTTTTCTCATGCCCAACAAAATGGGGCCGATAGATTCGGCTCCGCCAATTTCCATTAACAATTTGTAGGCAATATTACCTGCCGCCAGATTGGGGAAAATCAATGTGTTCGCTCCTTCCTTTGCCAACGCACTAAATGGATAAATCTCTTTTTGCAATTCCGTATTAAAAGCCACATTGGCCTGGATGTCCCCATCCAAAATTAATTCTGGATATTTTTGTTTAGCAAGGCGAACAGCCTCTTGCACTTTCTCGGGAACTTCACCCTTGCTCGATCCAAAATTAGAATATGAAAGTACTGCTACACGTGGTTCTATATCAAAAAACTTTACCCCTCTTGCTGCTAATCCAATGATGCCAACCAATTCGTCTGCCGTAGGGTTTACGTTTACCGTACAATCTGCAAAAAAGAAAGTGCCTTTCTTATTCATGATAATGTACATACCCGCAACTCGTTTCACACCATTCCCCATGCCGATGATTTGCAAAGAAGGGAGAATTGTTTTTGAATAATCCTTTGTCAATCCGGAAACCATTGCATCAGCCATTTCGAATTCAACCATCATAGCACCAAACACATTTCGATCTCGCATCTGGCGTTCCGCCTCTTTAACGGTAACCCCTTTGCGTTTCCTCTTTTCGAAATAGGCCTCCGCATACTTAGTGGTCAATTCCTTCTCCTCCCTTGGATCAATGATCTCACATTCTCCTAATTCAAGATTATTTTCTTTCACCAAGCGTTCAATTTCCGATCGACTACCTAACAGTACAGGGATAGCAATTTTTTCGTCTTGCAAAATTTGAGCGGCCTTCAGAATCTTTGGATGATCCGCTTCAGCAAATAAAATGCGTTTCGGTTTTTTCTTCGCAAGATCAATGATTCGAGATGTTAATTTTTGATCGATGCCTATACGCTTGAGTAAATCAATGTGGTATTGATCCCAATCCTTGATAGGATTAGTGGCCATCCCCGAATCCATGGCTGCTTTGGCGACAGCAGGTGAAACGGTAGTGATCAATCGTGGGTCTAGAGGTTTAGGGATGAGATATTCACGACCAAACTGAATCTTGTCAGTTCCATACGCTTGGAAAACAATATCCGGCACTGGCTCTTTAGCCAAATTAGCTAAGGCTTGAACAGCCGCTAGTTTCATCGGTTCATTGATTTCAGTAGCACGAACATCCAAAGCCCCTCGGAAAATATATGGAAATCCCAAAACGTTATTGACTTGGTTAGGATGATCCGATCTTCCAGTTCCCATGATTAGGTCAGGTCTTGTTTTTTTTGCAAGATCGTATGCGATTTCAGGGTTGGGATTAGCCAATGCGAAAACAATCGGATCTTTCGCCATCCCTAAAATATCCTCTGGTGTTAATATGTCAGCTACTGATAAACCAAGAAAAACATCTGCACCTTTGATGGCTTCCTGCAGGGTGGTTATTTTGCGATTGGTAGCGAACTCTAATTTACTGGCATCCAATCCAGGTCTCTCTTTATGAATTACTCCTTTGCTGTCACACATGATCAAATTTTCTTTCCGCAAACCTAGTGCGATGTAAAGTTTTGTGCAAGAGACGGCCGCTGCGCCAGCCCCATTTACAACCAGAATAATTTTATCAATTTTTTTTCCTACTACCTGCAAAGCGTTAAGCAATGCAGCACTTGAAATAATAGCTGTTCCATGTTGGTCATCATGCATGATGGGAATATTCATCTTCTCACGCAACTCGGTTTCAATTTTGAAACACTCAGGCGCCTTGATGTCCTCTAAATTAACGGCTCCAAATGTGGGCTCTAAGGCTTTCACAATCTTGATAAATTCATCAGGGTCCTCTTCGGCAATCTCAATATCGAAACTATCGATGCCTGCATATTTTTTAAACAGCACCGCCTTGCCTTCCATCACCGGTTTAGCAGCCTCCGGTCCAATGTTACCCAATCCTAAAACGGCTGTACCATTCGTAATTACCGCAACCAAATTTCCTTTGCTTGTATATTTATAAACATCCTCTTTGTTAGCAGCGATTTCTTTACATGGCTCAGCTACACCGGGGGAATAGGCCAGAGCTAAATCTAACTGGGTACTCAACTGCTTAGTAGGTACCACTTCAATCTTCCCAGGCTGTCCTTGCGTATGATAGTCCAAAGCATCCTGCTTTCTGATTTTTATAGACATATAATTTTAATAAGGATTGAAATTTACGATTTATCGGGTAGAGAACAATTAATTTTAAATTGGCCCATTTTTATCCCTAATTATTTGTCTAATTAATTTGCGTTTGATTCATTTTGTTTCTCACGAAAAATGAATGGTATCGTTCTTATTGAAAGAAGACAACCAGCCTAAGATGTTGGATGGTTAATTGGGTTTTGCGTGTTTTAACAAAACCATTACTTGCTGGTTGTTCCTCCCTCCGTACTTGTCTTAAAGGTATGCAAAATGGTCTCCAACTCACGAAGTAATTCACGTTGTTCACGGTCTGGACTGTAGACAAAACCCTCTATGTAGTAAAGCATCCCTTGCTTTTCATCTACCAATGAATAAGAAAGAAAAGGGCCGCCCATTGTCAGGTTGTTAGTGCGCCACAGCCCACGGATTTCTACCGCATATTTGCCTTGAAAAGCAACCTGCCGTGCCTGAACCAGTTTGTAAGGTATCCCTTGTTCGGTTACCAAATAAGACTGCGGTTTTTCGGGATTGCCAAATAGATATTTTTTACAAACTGCGTTGCGAAAGGCGATCAAACTATCTAACTGAAGTTGTTCTTGAGAATAGTACTTCCGTTTGGCAATGAAAATATCTTTATCATCGCGTGGGTTTATCTGTCGAACCCACAGGAATGTACTGTCCTCTTGCACCAATTGATAGCCAAAAGGAATCTTAATCTCTACACCAAATTTTTTATGCACCAAATCTGTTACTCCTTTCAATTGGCCAGCTTTGAATAACGATTTAGTTAATCGTTCTACTTCGGTCTTGTTAAAATGCTCTATAATTTTTGTTGAATTTACTTTAACCTTTCTAAGTAATTCATTCTGCGTTTTTGCTACCAAAAAAATGACTTCTTGATTTTTCGCAAATCGATTTTTGGCTATTGTCAAAAAGAAAGATGTGTCTGATTTTATCCGATCAATGGATTCCTTGGTAAACATTCCCTTTATTCGATTCGCTCCTGAAGAGTTCTGATCCAAGGTGACAACAAAGATTAAATTTCTGCGCTGTTTTAAAACGGAATTCAACTTTCGTGGATCAATCCAACGCAATTTGAAAATAGGCTCGGTTCGGTTAATCACCTCCATATCAGCGTTAAATACTGAATCAATAGCCCTACCGAGTGGTCCTTTGTGTTGTAAGGAGTCCATGATTAAATACATATCTCCAGAAAGACCAGAAGCTGGAGGGAGGTTCTCGCCACTTTTAGTTGAACAAGACCAAACAATAAAACTGAGAGTGGCTACAAATACACAATATTTCATTCAGCAATAATAAAGATTATCTGTTATAATACTAGTGTATCCAAATCGTCACAGCAAGACTGCTAAGATTCTGTCTGGCGAATTAATATTCCTGCTATTTATTAACCAACAATCAACTTTTGACCAGCTTGGAGTTTGTTGCCTTTCAAATTGTTAAGATTTTTGATTTTCTCTATAGAAAGTCCGGGTAGTCTTTTCGAAATATCCCATAACGTATCACCCGGTTGTACAATGTAGGTCTTAGAATTTGGCCCAATAATCATTGCTCTTGTTATATCCGAAGTGGATTTCAGAGAGGCCGTAATTCTTATCGGATAACTCCAAATATTAATGCGCTGTCCTATACGAATATTATTGCCTCGCAAGCCGTTCCATTTTTTTATGTCATTGACCCGTACACCAAATCGATTGGCAATAGAACCTAATACATCGCCAGATTGAACTCTATAAATTTGAACTTCTCTGCCATACGTTCCTCCAATGCTATTTTTAGCTAAAGACTCTAACTCCAACTTGCCAATTTTTGAGGCTGAGTCTAATATCATTTGTCGATTCAGATTTAATGCAACTTTGGACCAAAGTGGCACTTTTAAAATATGACCGTTTCCATTGTCAGGTAATGCATTGTGCATGATAGAAGGGTTCAGCCTAAGCATGTCCTCCACACAAGTTCCGGTAAGGTTCGCATACGTTTCAAAATGCAAAAATTGTTTAACCTGAATCGTATCATGCGGAGGCACTTCTTCTCTGGCTAATTCAACCAGGTTATGTTCAGGCGCATAATTCATTGCATAAATGATAGCAATAAATTGAGGCACATAGGAGCGGGTCTCCCGAGGCAATCGTGGATAGACTTCCCAAAAAGTTTTTTTATAACCTGATCTGCGAATGGCATTGCGCACTGTACCGGGTCCGGAATTATAGGCTGCTAACGCCAATTGCCAATTACCAAAAATCGAATACAATTGTGCTAAATACCGACAAGCTGCATCCGTTGACTTTTCAGGATCCATTCTTTCATCGATGTACCAATCATTATGAAGCCCCATGTAGTGACCAGTGCCTGGCATAAATTGCCACAATCCAACAGCTCGGGCTCGCGAAGTAGCGCGAGGATTAAGGCCGGATTCTATAATTGATAAATACTTTAATTCATCAGGTAAATTATATTCTTTTAGTTTTTTCTCAAACAAAGGAAAATATAAATCCTTTCTACGCTGCACCATGCGAGTGTATTCCCGATCGCGAATCGTAAAGTAATCGATGAATGAATGAATCCGGCTATTGTACGTTAGCTCAATGGTCTTTTGTAAACAACTGAGCCTGTCAGAAATTAATTGTGGAGTAGCTTCTGCAGGAATAAATTCAAGATTACTCGGCAAAAGATTGACCGCGGTCGTATCGATTGGCAAGATCAAATTGCCTGCCAATGTATCTTTCTCAATTACCTCTTGTGATTGAGCACTTAACGTAATGCTCACAAGAAATAACGCTATTAACTTGAAAGACTTGCGCCTTGTAAATCGTGTTATGTCCATATTCGCCTTCTTCAATAGATAAAAAAATACCCCACTTACCATCCCAAATCGTTAAAAATCACACTAAGTTCAACAAAATCTTTGAAAATTGAAAAAGTTTAGATTCTTCAAAGTCATCAGCCATCACCTGCATGCCTATCGGCAGTCCACTTTTATCCTTCCCGGTGGGCAAGGAAATACTTGGTAGTCCGGCTACATTTGCTTGAACGGAAAATAAATCCGCTAAGTACATTTCCACCGGATTATCTGAATGCTCCCCCAACTTAAATGCTGTAGTAGGCGTAGTGGGCATCACAATAAAATCATATGTTTTGAATAGCGCTTTTAGTTGGTCGCGTATTAGGCGCCTTACTTTTTGAGCTTGTGTATAATAGGCATCATAGTAACTCGCACTGAGCACAAAAGTACCGAGTAAAATTCTACGTTGCACTTCTTTGCCAAACCCTTCTGCCCTGGTCTTCTTATACATGGATTGCATGTCACTCGTGTTTGGGCTGCGATACCCATATCTTACCCCATCGAAGCGAGAAAGATTAGAACTAGCCTCTGCTGTCGCTAAAATGTAATAAGTTGGTAACACGTATTCGTTAAGGGGAAAGTCAATGGCTTCAATCGTATGACCCTTTAATTTTAATTGATCTAACGTTTGACAGATGGATTCTTTGATCTCCGGCTGCAATGCCGAAGACTCCACGGTATCTCGCATATAAGCGACCTTGTATTTTTTTGCGGGTTGCGCTAATTCCGTTGAATACGAAGGAACGGATTTTCGTGAAACCGTACTATCGAATTCATCAGCACCAGCGATTACTTCTAATACCAAAGCTACATCTTCTATGCTTTTAGCAAAAATTCCTAGACAGTCGAATGAAGATCCGTAGGCAATCAACCCATAGCGTGAAATACGTGAATACGTTGGCTTTAACCCAATGATACCACAAAATGCTGCCGGCTGACGAACAGAACCACCTGTATCTGAACCAATGGAAACCTGACAAAGATCGGCCATCACAGCTACTGCTGAGCCCCCAGAGGAACCACCTGGGACGCGTGCATTATCAATATCGTTTAGAACAGGACCAAATGAGGAATTCTCGTTGGAAGAGCCCATTGCAAACTCATCACAATTTTGTCTGCCAATAATAATGGCATCTTCTTCAATTAAACGCTGAACAGCGGTTCCGTTAAACTGAGAAATAAAACCAGCTAAAATCTTGCTGCCTGCTTGTAATGGATGGTCTTTATAGCAAATCACATCTTTCAAGCCTATGACTAAGCCTGCAAGCCTTCCGGCTTCTCCGATCTTGATTTTCCGATCAACCTCTGCGGCTTTCAAAAGAGCCTCCTCTGCGTAGACAGTTAAAAATGCATTCAGGTGCTTTTTGCGCTCAATATTGGTCAAATGATAGTTGACCAAATCCGTACTGGAAAGAATTCCATTTTGAAGATCGCGCTGGATTTGCCCGAAATTCGAATAAGTCTTCAACGGTTATTTGTCGTCAATCTTAGGCACTTCCTTGCCTGCATCGTCAACTTCCTTCTTCACATCTTTTACCGCATCTTTAAATTCGCGAATTCCTTTGCCAAGACCTTTTGCGAATTCAGGTATTTTTTTTGCGCCAAAAAAAATCAACACAAACAAACCGATGATCGCCCACTCACCCATGCCGGGCATTCCAATCAAAAAAAGTGTGCTCATAGAATTAAATTAAGACTGTAAAGATAGAATTTATTGTGTGATCCAAAAAATCAGTGTTTAAGCATTTATAAAAAGAACAATACTGGCTACTTTGAGTTATTCAAGTATCCTCCAAATTCTTATAGTTTCATTACTTTCCATTCGCTGGCTTGTAGTGAAAGATATAAATTTCTTGTTTTATCAAATATTAATTTTCCGTAGATCATAGGAATCCGATCGACTCCTTTACTTGTTATAAGCCCGTATCTTCCTTCCCTTCCAGCAATTAAAAAACCATTATTCAGATCTTCCAAATAATCAAATCGGGTCTCGATATCAACTTCACCTTTTTCATTGGCCACGCCAAAGCGTTGATTCATTTTCAACATATATTGGAGATTGGCCATTGGCGTAAGTTCGTCATATCGCAATGCCAGTCGAATATTTCCTTCTTTATCAATTAAACCATATTTTCCATTGCGCTTTACCAGCGAAAGGTTATTCGAAAAGCGTGTGACCGATTGATAGTTGGGTTGAATGACAATCTTATCTTGCTGGTTAATAAAACCCCACATCCCAATTAACTTGACCGGAGCAAGACCCTCGTGAAAATCACCGATGCTATCGTAACGGTTCGCGATGCGCAATTTTCCATTTGCATCCACAAAACCAAACTTTCCATCCTTTCGAATTCCTAGCAATCCTTCACTCATCACAAATGCCTCATCGTTAAATTGAACTGCTTGTGTTTCTTTAATACTGTTTGTTGATTGATCGTCTGGAGACCTAAATCCCTTTAAAGCTAATCCGTCATAGCTGATGGCCTTTTTCATACCATCAGGCAAAATTTCTAACCAATAGTCTTCCTTTAACAACATGTTGTAAGGTGTGAAATAGATGACCTGATGCGTATAATTCTTCAAAAAGGAATTGGTTGGTTGTTGCAGTACATATCGATCATCATTTACCAATTTTATCGGATGTAGTTGGGGTGCCAATTTCCAGTTTTCCCGTAAATCCATTATTCCAAACTGACCTTTGAATTTAACAGCTACTCTATTCATGCGCCTTTCGGTGATAGAGTCAAAGACACAATGAATTATTTCATCTCCAAAGATGTCAACTAACCCCCAATAGTCTTTACTACGCACGACAAAACTGGTTCCATCATAATTATCCAAGTAGTCATACTGCTTTTTTGTTTTGATGTTCCCAATTGAATCGATTAGTTGCCATCCCCCGTGTTTTTTAAATGCGCGCAAGCAATTTGGTAGAAATTGAATAGAATCATAATCGAAAGGAATTCGGATTCTATTAGTAGAATTAACCAATCCGATTTTGCCCATTTTCTTAGCCAAATATTTTCCCCGTTGCACCTCTTGAATCCAATCATATTGAATAGGGATAACAATATTTTGCTGTTGATCGATGAGTCCATACTTACCCCCCAGTAAAATAATATTCAATTCGCTGCTCGTTGGAATTAACTCATCGGCCATCCATTTAGAAATAACTTCATTCTTATCAGTAAGATAAGACCACTCACCCGGGAGTTGAGCTAAAATAGTTCCGTCTTCTATAATTTTTATGGATCGATAGCGTGTTAATAATTTTACATCTCCGTCCCGATCCATTAATCCTTGTAATCCATTTTCATAGAGCGTGAAATAGTTCTTATAAAAAGAAGAAAGACTATCGATCCTATATTCGGTGATGGGTTGACCCAAATCACTAAACAATGCTATTTTTCCTAAATGATTCTCTACCGCAAATCGCAACGTGCCGAGAGGATAAATATACTTGAAGGCAATTGGAACAAGAATATTGTTTTGCATATCCGTTAAGCCATAATTAAACTTAGCGCTTACTAAGTTAAAGACAATAGCACGGAGTCCATGTACTTTTATTCCATCATAGCTAAACGGTAATTTAATGACTCCTTGCAAATTAATACAACCGCTTTTAGTAACAGCTGCGTTCAATTTTTTTCTTGCAATTATATGATCTCCACCTGCGTAGACTAAACTCTCAAAAATAGCTGGTGTAATAAATTCCTTTTTCAAATTGATCAATCCCCATTGTTCATGAATCCGATATCCGGTGGTTTGTCCAATCACAGAAAAGCTTCCGTCTGACCAACCCAGCGCTTCAAAAGAGGGCGGAATTACAATTTGACCTTGTTCATTTTTTATTCCTACTTTTCCATTCTCTTCAAAAATTTGATATAGCTCAGCCTGAGCCGGCAAAGCCATATTAAATAACATGATTAGTAGGAACGACTTCATCAATCAAAGGTAGGCATTACCAGTAATAATTGTGTTTAATGCGTTCACGTTGGAAGAAATTATTAAAGTAGTGATGAATGTATAGAAAAATACCATTGGCATCATTGCAATCTCGAATCAATCTGGTTGTCGAAAAAAAGAGTTGTTTATTTCATTGATGCCACTTGCTGGTAAAGTTGAAGTGGTTGAATTGACTAGAAAAGAATAAGGATGAGATCAAATCTAGGAAATAAATTCCTCTAGATCTTGATCTGTATCAATGTCAATAGCACCTTCCTGAAAATCGATTGTTTTAACAAGTTCCATTTTTTGTTGAATAATTTTTTTTGCACCCTCCTCATCACCAAGGGCTAGTAAGTTGCTGAAATTTGAATTGTCAAACAGTGATGGAACGCCTGCCATACCCGAATAATATGAAGCGACAATTGGGCTTTTAGTGTCTTTAAATTTTTGAATTAACCTTTTTAAATGAGAAGATGTTATCAAAGGCTGATCACATACCATAATAATAATGGCTGCCAGATGATGTGTTCCCTTTGTCAGATGAGTTAATCCAACTTTCAACGAATTACCCATTCCCTTTTGCCAGGTCGGATTATAGACAATCTCAACCGGAAGATGATATATTAAATTCCGATGTGCAACTTCATTAGCTCCTAAGACCACGACCACTTTGTGAGCATCCGATTCAATAGCTGCCATTACCGATGAGGTAAGAAGAGGTATATTATTAACCTTAAGCAATTGTTTAGAGTGACCCAAACGAGAAGATGAACCGGCAGCTAACAACAGGATTGCTATTTCCCCAACTAACGAAGAGCGAGTCATAATAAATACGCCTTCTTCATCACTTGATCGCTTCCTGAATCGCGTTGATGAATCGGCCCTTCTTGATCTTTTAAAAAACCAGCGGAACGATTGGAGAATCTACTTTGAATTTCTGCAATGATAGAAATCGCTATCTCATCTGGTGCCTCTGCACCAATGTCTAATCCGATTGGTGAATGTATCCGGACTAATTGATCTCGGGTGAAGGTAAAATCAACTTTACTAAATTCATCCAGCATTTTGTCAAACCGTTTTCGCGGTCCTAATATTCCTATGTAAGGAGCTTTCGTATGAATCAGTTTTCTAAGTACATCACGATCGTATTCATAATTATGCGACATGAGTACGCAAGCCGTATAGGGAGAAATTGGAAAATCCCGATCCACAAACTCCCTTTGGCAAAGAGAAAGCTTATCTGCTTCTGGAAAAAAGATGGGTGCTATGTGTGCTACACACTCATCTGTTACTTGCACCTCCCATCCTAAAGATTTTGCCAATTGACTGACGGGTCTGGCGTCAAAGCCACCTCCAAAAATAATGAGTGAAATACCGGGCTGAATGAACTCCAAAAAAACCTCGATCTCTTGGTTGTCTTGCAGATAGGATTTGCTTAAAGATTTCCGTTGAGAAAAACCTACCTGCAGATCATTTTGGACAAGCATTGCTAATTTATAATCAGCAAATCCGTTTAGTATTGTCCCTTCAGGCTTCCAAACTAATTTTTCTGCTACCCCGGTATGACCTCGGAATATAGTTGCCATAGCGATTGGCTCTTTCATCTGAACAATCTGCTCAAATAGTACGGAATTTGAATCCTCCGTCTCATGTAATGGTTCTATTAATACATCAATGACACCATTGCACCCCAATCCTATTCCTAAATTTTGATTGCTTTCCTCGCGCGTATCGTAGGTCACCGTCATGGGTTTTTTATCGGCCATCACTTTTCTGGCTTTTCTTAAGGCATCCCCTTCCAGGCAACCGCCACTGATTGACCCAATCCATTTGCCATCATCTGTGATGAGCATTCGAGCACCTGGGCTACGATATGAAGAGCCCCTAACCTGAACAACCGTTGCTAGAGCAGCTTGCCTCACCTTAAAATCTATATTCTTATATCCGTTAAGTATGGTTCTGAATTCTTTCATTGCAGAGATGTGTACCTAAAATTAACAATAAAAGGTATTTTTACATCTCATCATATGAACAAACCATTCACTATTGGAATTACTGGGGGCAGTGGGTCAGGAAAAACTTTTTTTCTGCAAGGATTATCAAGCCTTTTTAAACCTGAAGAGATTTGCCTTATTTCTCAAGACAATTATTACAAACCCCGCGATCAACAGCCCATTGATGAAAACGGTGTCAAGAACTTTGACTTACCTATTTCGATAGATCGCGAAGCTTTTCTTAATGATCTATTGAAATTAAAGGCTGGGCAAGATGTAATCAAGAAGGAATATACTTTCAATAATCCATCTGCAGAGCCTCAGATGCTGGAATTTAAAACCGCCCCGATTATTATTGTTGAGGGCCTATTTGTCCAATACTTTGAAGAAATTGCGAAGGAAATTGATTTAAAAATATTCATTGATGCCAAAGACCATGTGAAGTTAGGCAGACGCATTAAACGCGATCAGGTGGAACGCGGCTATGATTTAGACGATGTACTCTATCGGTATCAATTCCACGTAATGCCAATATTCGAAAAACAAATAGAGCCATTAAAACACCATGCCGATTTGGTAATCCCCAACAATAGCCATTTCAAACAAGCTTTAGATGTATTAGTAAGCTACCTTAAATCAAAACTCCTTAACGTTGTAAATTGATTACTAATCCCTACTTTTACCGACTCAATAGGATTGGCATAGTTACTAAAATGACAAATAAAGGACTGAAAAGAGGGTTTTTGATGATAGCAGGCATCTTGTCGGTAGCTGTTATTGTCCTTACTCAGTCTTTCTATCAACCTACAGAAAGTACCTATACGCAAGCAGAAACAAAACAGACTCCTGAGCAGACAAACAATGACGTAATAATAGTCGCCCCATCGGACATGGTTCCGCATGGAAATACTGTTGCGGTTAGTGAAAACTCACCTAGCATTACTGAAAAAATTACTAATAGCAATAAACCTGAATCAACCTCGATTGTCACTAAGAAAGTATTTCTCACTTTCTTCAAGACGTTATTTCGTGTTCTCATAGCACCCAACGCGCCTTAAGTCTTTCAATCAATTTTTTTCTTGACCTTATTTGGCTCTTGCTCAAGTGCCTTTACATTAAAATTTACTATTTAAAATTTTCATTTATGCGTAACAAAGGAGTTGTTGTTGTTCTTACCATCTTAATTACAGCACTATGCTTGTATTATTTGTCGTTCACGTTTGTGTCGACCAATGTCCAGCAAGATGCCATTGACCAGGCTACTGATAAAAGTGGTTCATTGAACTTGGTCAAAAAACAAAACTATTTAGATTCTCTCTGGAACAAGCCCGTATACAATTTATTCGGGGCAGAATATACTTATAAAGAAGTAAAGGAAAGCGAATTGAGTCGCGGACTTGATCTTCAAGGCGGCATGCATGTGGTGTTAGAAATTTCTCCCATTGATATCATTCGTGGCTTGAGCGGCAACAGTCAAGATCCCGCGTTTGTTGCTGCCCTTCAAAAAGCACGCGAACTTCAAAAAACAAGTACCGAGAATTTTGCGACTTTGTTCTTCAAAGCATTTAAAGATGCGAATCCTGATAAGACCATGGCTTCTTTATTTACATCAGCTGCAAATAAAGATCGCGTGAAGCTTACAGACACCGATGCAGATGTGATGAAGTTTTTGAATACTGAAATTGAGAGCGCCATTGATCGTTCCTTCACCATTCTAAAAACCCGCATCGACCAATTTGGTACTTCCCAACCAAACATTCAACGCTTACAAGGAACCGGTAGAATCCAAATCGAAATTCCAGGTGCTGATAATCCTCAGCGTGTCCGTAAATTATTACAAGGTGTAGCTCGGCTAGAGTTTTGGGAAATTGTTGAGCCTTTCGACCCTCAGTTAGGTCAATCGTTGGGTGCGATCAATCAGTTATTGTTGAAAGAACAAAATGAGAAGAAAGCTGAGTCTATCGTTTCAACACCTCAAGATTTAACTAAACCCGCTTTGAAGGATACTCCAACCGACACGGTAAAATCAGCTCTTGAAAAAGCATTAAGTACTGCAGCAAAAGATAGCACAGGTAATTCATTGGATTCTCTTCGGTCAGCAACTTCTTCTCCTTTATTCGCATTAAGCAGCCAGAGCAGACCCTTTTATTATCAAGTGAAAGACACCTCAACCATTAATAGTATTTTGAAACGAGCTGAGGTTCGCGCCTTGCTGCCTCGTACTATTGGTTTCTTTTGGGATGTGAAGTCTGATCCTGCAGTAACTCCAGGCGTAGAAGATATCCAATTAAATTTTGTGAATGTAGGACGCAATGGGAAACCACTCTTAACAGGTGAGGTCATTAACGATGCACGTTTGGACTTTGATCAATTCGCTCGTCCCGCAGTGAGTATGACGATGAATGCAGCCGGCTCAAAAACATGGGCAAAAGTAACTGCCGCTGCCGCAGCTAAACAACCTCAAGGTCGTATTGCCATCGTATTAGATAATTTCGTTTATACGGCTCCTTCTGTTAATGGGGAAATCCCTAACGGAAATTCTCAGATAACCGGTTCCTTTACCAATGAAGAGGCAAAAGACTTAGCAAATGTTTTAAAAGCTGGCTCGTTACCGGCCCCTACTCGTATTGTTGAAGAAGCCATTGTAGGACCATCGCTTGGTAAAGTAGCACAAGATCAGGGGCTGATTTCAATGGCCTGTGGTTTAGCTATAGTAGTTATTTTTATGGTTGCTTATTATGCTAAAGGTGGTTGGGTAGCGAACCTCGCCCTGCTGTTTAATATTTTCTTTATACTAGGCATTTTAGCACAATTTAATGCCGCACTTACACTACCGGGAATGGCGGGTATCGTACTCACCATGGGTATGGCGGTGGATGCGAATGTCTTGATTTACGAACGCATCAAAGAGGAACTTCAACAAGGGCGAAAATTAGTAGACGCTATCAAGAAAGGATATGAACGAGCATTTTCATCCATCTTTGACTCAAACATTACCACCTTCCTCACTGCCATGTTTCTATTTATTTTAGGACAAGGCCCCTTGAAGGGTTTTGCTATCGTGCTAATGATAGGTATCGCGACTTCCTTTTTCTCTTCTGTTTACATTTCAAGGGTGATCATCGAGTGGATGACACGCAAGGGTGATGATTCAAAGATTACTTTCGCTACAGGTCTGGGGGGAATGGTGAAGGAACGCAAAAATTTTAATTTTATAGGTAACCGTAAAATTGCCTACATTTTCTCTAGTGCCATCATCATAATTGGTTTAACGCTTATTGCAGTACGGGGCCTTAACTTAGGTGTTGACTTTAAAGGTGGGCGTGCGTATGTAGTTTCTTTTAACAAACCCATTGTAGCTACTGACATGAAAATGGCGTTAAGCGCAAGCTTTAAGAATGCGGGCACAGAAGTTAAAACATTCGGAAGTGACAAAGTGATGAAAGTAACTACTTCTTACTTGGTAGATGATGAGTCCGACAAAGCCGATGACAATGTTAAGAACGCATTGATTGCAGGTGTAAGTAAATTCACAGGACTTCAATTTTCGGAAAACGATGCACAATTAGGCGAAAATCAATTTGCTATTTCATCTTCTTCAAAAGTAGGAGCAACCATTGCCGATGATATTAAGGGCTCAGCTTTAGAAGCAGGCTTATTCTCCATTATAGCTATCTTCCTTTACATCTTAGTGCGTTTCCGCAAGTGGCAATACAGTGCAGGCGCCATTATCGCTTTGATTCACGATTCATTATTTGTCTTCGCATCATTCGCTATCTTAGGCTTGTTAGGTATAAATTTCGAAGTCGATCAAGTATTTGTGGCTGCGCTACTAACTGTCATTGGTTACTCTATCAATGATACCGTGATTATTTTTGATCGTATCCGTGAGTTTATCGCTTTCGGTTCTAGCCATGACAGAAATAGAATTTTTAATGATGCTATCAATAGTACTTTAAGCAGAACCTTGATTACTTCTGGAACTACCTTGATTGTTGTAATTGTACTTTTGATCTTTGGAGGTGAAGTGTTAAGAGGTTTCTCTTTTGCACTGTTGATTGGAATTGGAATAGGTACCTATTCTTCTATTTTTATTGCCGCCCCAATAGTAATAGATCTAGATAAAAGCAAAGATTTGCACGGTAAGCCTGAGACAAAGACTGTCAAGGCATAAACATAAAATTAGTTTCAATAGAAAAAGGCAGGGTTATTCCTGCCTTTTTCTATTTGTGAAGTAAGCAATCAACAAGTTTATTTGTAGCGATTGCTCGATGGCTAATTTGGTTTTTCTCTTCCGCGCTCATTTCTGCCAATGTCTTATCATATCCAATCGGCTGAAAAATGGGATCGTATCCAAAACCACCCGTTCCTTTTTTTTCAGCTACTATAGTTCCTTTCAATATCCCTTCAAATTGGTGGGTAGAGGTAGAAGTGATGAGCGTGATGACTGTACGAAATTGTGCTGCTCTATCTTTCGCATCTTTGAGATTTGATAAGACTAAATCCATGTTGGCTTGATGACTTCGTTGATGGCCTGCATAATGTGCAGAATCGACCCCCGGCCTTCCATCTAAGGCTACTATTTCCAGACCGCTGTCATCTGCAAAGCAAGAAACATTATATTTTTTAAATACATACTCAGCCTTTTGAAACGAATTGCCCGGAATGGTGTCTTGCTCTTCTGCTAGTTCTTCATAGCACCCGATATCGCTAAGACTTAAGATCGAATACTTATTACTTAATATATCCTTAACCTCTCGTAATTTATGAAGATTATTGGTTGCAAAACACAGTTTCATTATTTGCGAATCACTTTCACTAATTCAATATCGTAAATCAGATTGGCATAAGGTGCTACGCTTGTAGTGCCGTATGCTCCATATCCTAATCCCGAAGGAATATAAAGTGTTGCTTTTGTACCTTCTTTAAAAAGTAAGAAGGCCGACTTCCATGCCTTTAATGTCGTTGATTTATTTAACAGATAGCCAGTTGGTACAAGTGCTTGATCAAAGATGATTCCATTTGCGAGAATTTTCGCAGTATATTTTACCACTACAGAGTCAGCAGCTACTGGCGTAAGTGCATTCGTTGGCCCTATTGTAGTGATCACATATCGAACTCCTGCCCCATCTTTTAATGCAGTGATATTATTGGATGTCAGATAAGAATCTACATCAATCTTGTCTCTTTCCAATTGAGCTGAATATTCTCGTATGACCTTCACCAGTTCTATTTCAAAAATCAGGTTAGCGTTTGCGGGAATGGTGCCTGAAGGATAGATGCCATAGGCCAATCCTGAGGGAACATACAAGGTAATTCTTGCCCCTTCTCCAAACAGCGGCATTGCGGTTCGCCATGCTTTTATCAGTTTGCTGAGCAAGAATGTTCTCTTGGAATTTACTTGAATGGATTGGCCCGTTAATAATTTAAGTGAGTAATTAACTTGAATAGAATCGGCTAATACGGGTTTAAAGATTGACCCAACATGAGTGGCTAGATACCTCAAACCGGTTGAATCTTTAATTACGTCTATTTGGTTTTTGGAAAGATAGTTGTCGATGATTTCAATATCCTTAGCCAATTGTACTTTGTAGACTGGGAATGATTCTTCCTGACATGAATCCAGTAACAAGATTATTATAACAGCTCCTAGCGAATATCTCATCATCACTATTCATTAGAACTTCCTCTGTGTTAATTTATACTTACTAGTTCTATTTCAAAAATTAGATTTGCGTTTCCAGGAATAACTCCTTGTGATCCTGATGGACCATAAGCCTGTGAAGATGGTATATAAAAGGTTGCTTTACTTCCAACTGGCAATAGCTGAAATCCTACTTGTAAACCCTTAATGATATTACTTAATGGTGTAGTAATTGGGGCTGTCGATTTCTCAAAAGATACACCTGTGCTTAATAGTTTACCATTGTAGTTAAAGGTTACACTATTCGTTGGCGTTGGTTTAGCACCCGTACCCGTTAAGGTGATTACATAGCGCAAACCGGTAGCATCCGTAGTAGCAATAATATTACTTGCCGTAAGGTAGGATTCTATGGCTGTTGTATCGAGTTTATATTGCGCCACCTCGTCAAAGAGTTTTATATCAAAGATCACATTAGCGTTGGATGGCAATTTCCCGTCAGGAGAACTGCTCGCTCCATAGGCTAACCCCGAAGGTGAATAAATAGTGAATGTGCCACCTTTATTCATTTTTGGAATCACAAGCTGCCAGCATGCTAACAGATAAGGGTTGCCCAATGTAACTTGGGCATACGTATCGTTTGAATCAGAGAAGACTTGTCCCCCGGGTAATAATTTACCTTTAAAGCTAACATATACATCACTTCCGGCACTTGGCTTTTCGCCAACACCAATCGTATTGACTAAATAGCGGACCCCACTTGAATCTTTGATCGCATTAATAGCATTACTTACCAAATAGGCATCCACTAACGCTACATCCTTTTTTAATTGTTCAGCAAACGGAAGACCAGGCGCATCATCTTTCTGGCAAGAAGTAAAAATGATTACAACTATGAATAATAATGATAAACTCTTTCTCATCACTTATTTTTAACTATTTCAACAATCTCCATATCAAACACTACAATAGAATTTTCTACGATAATATCTCCTCTCCTTTGATTTCCCCAAGCTAGCTTAGAAGGTATGTATAAGGTCATCTTAGCCCCATTATTCATTAACTGGATGGCTTCTTCCCAACCTGCAATGACTCCTTGTGCTCCTACCAATACTTCCAGAGGAGCATACTGTCGTCCTTCTGTATATACGTTATTCTTACGCGCATCTTTTTCTATACTGCAATCAAAATATTTTCCATTAAGCAAATAACCACTGTAGTTAACTTTCACCTTTTCTCCTGATCTTACGTTCTCCCCCTTGCCCGGTTGTGTAATAATATATCGCAGTCCTGATTCTGTTTTTTGAGCAACTAAATTTTTCGCCTTCAAATAATCATCAATCGTAAGAATGTCTTTCGCAAATTGTTCTTGCTGTTCCTTGAGCATCTTTTCATTCTGCTTCGCCACCATGTCTGCCTGAAGCTTATTCATTTGCTCTTGGTTTAGGACGTCAGCAATGCCGATAAAAAATGAGAAGGTTTGAGTAGAATCTACTCCCAAAGGCAATGGTTGATGGAAGGTATTGTCGAATAATTTTTTAGCTGGCACTTTAAAAGTTACACTATCACCCTTTGTCAACAAATAAATGACCTCCAAAACCGCATCTCCTTTTTGAACAGCTCCTTGGATTTGAATAACTGCTGGTGATCCATTTTTTCTTGAGTCATTCCAAACTGAATCTTTACCATCCTTAAAAACTAAGTTCATTACCACAAACTTACCAGAATCCATTTTTATGCCATCCCCTTTACGAAGCACGGTAAATTTAAAGCCAGAAGTAGTTTCTTTTGATGAATTGCAAGAAGCAAAAAAGAGGGAAATCAAGGCTATTACTATTGTTGTTCTTTTCATTGTTGTCATTTGATTGAAATTCATTTATTTAGTTTCTATTTAGTTCAGTTTTATAATCCGGCAAGATCGATAAAAATTTCTTCATCGTCTCTTCTAGTGTCAATTTTGATTGTCCACCGGAAGCATTTCTATGGCCTCCTCCTTCAAAATGTTTACGGGCTAATGCATTTACATCAAAATCAGCCAATGAACGGAAAGAGAGTTTTATTTCTTCTTTGCGATCATGCATCAACACCGCCATCTTTATTCCTTTTATAGATAAACCATAATTGACCAATCCTTCCGTATCACCCGTTTGCGCGCCAAATCTCTTCAGCTCTTCCCATGTGATCGTCATATAAGCCGTTTTGAATTCTGGTAAAACAGTAAGTTTCTGGCTTAATACAAAACCTGTTAACCTTAATCGCTCCAGTGAATTCGTATCATAAATCTTCTTGGCTACTTCGCTTGGTTGCGCCCCTATGTTGACTAATTCCGAAGCAATCAAAAATTCCTTTTTAGTGGTATTATTATGACGAAACCCACCTGTATCTGTCATTAAGCCGGCATATAAACAGTTTGCAATGTTTTCATCTATTAACTTCTTGTCTCCCAATTCTTCAATAAGTTCAAAAATCAATTCAGCAGTAGAGGCTGAGGTCACGTCCCATTTTTCAAAATCGGCAAAATTCTCTGGTTCCAAATGATGATCGATCATCACCTTTTTAGCGGAAGATATTCGCACCATTTCTCCTAATTCATTGATCCTTTTTAGATTTGAAAAATCCAGACAAAATATCAATTCAGCATTTGCAATGAGTTCCTTTGCTTTCTTCTCAGGTCCTTTTGAATCTTTTGATAGTGCTGTTACCATCTCCTTTCCAGGCATCCAATCTAAAAAATCAGGATAATCACTGGGTGTGATCACATCCACAGTGTGTCCCTTTTTCTTTAGATATCCCGCCAATCCTAATGAGGATCCCAGGGCATCGGCATCGGGCTTAAAATGGGTCACAATTACCACTTTTTTTGGTACACCCAAGACGGATTTGAAGTTTTGAAGGTCTTTCATTTGAAGGGGGCAAAAATAATCAATGATTCTGGATTCAGGCTTCTCCCTTTTAGGTTCTTTTGATACTTTTGCGCCCAAATATTTTTACTTAAAAACATCAAAAATTAACTAAAATGGCAGAAAATAGAACTTTTACGATGATTAAACCTGATGCAGTTGTCGCTGGCAACGCAGGCGCAATAACTAAAATGATTGAAGAAGCAGGTTTCCGGATTGTGGCAATGAAGAAAACAAGACTAAGTAGCGAATTAGCTGGCAAATTTTATGAAATTCATAAAGCTAGGCCATTTTATGGCGAGCTCGTACAATACATGTCTTCTGGTGCTATCATTCCTATGATTCTTGAAAAGGAAAATGCGGTAGAAGATTTTCGGAAATTAATCGGAGCGACAGATCCAAAAAAGGCAGAGCCGGGAACCATCCGTGCCTTGTTTGCTAAATCTATCGATGCAAATGCTGTTCATGGTTCTGACTCCGATGCCAATGCAGAGATTGAGGGAAGTTTCTTCTTTTCGCAGTTTGAAAGATTTTAACTTAGTTGTTGGTTGTTATTCAGTAGTCGCTTGCGTGTACTAACGAACAACCAACATTAGTATTTTTAACAATTGCATATCGTTCATTGTTCTGCATTGCTTAGGCAAGAACAACGAACATCCAACAACCAATAACCAGAAACGAATGATCGATCCAACCTACTCCGAAAAATTTGAGTCGCGTCACAATGCACCCAATGCCAACCAAATAGCTGAAATGCTTAAGGTGGTAAAAGCCAAATCAGTTGATGAAGTGATCGACCAAACAGTGCCGGCCAACATCCGCTTGAAAAAAGCATTGAACTTACCAGCTGCACAATCGGAGTTTGAATTCCTCAACGAATTCAAAAAGATGGTTTCGAAAAACAAGATCTATAAGTCATACATAGGCACCGGATATTATAATTGCATTACTCCGGGAGTCATTCTAAGAAATATTTTAGAGAACCCGGGATGGTATACAGCTTACACGCCCTATCAAGCAGAAATTGCACAAGGTCGCATGGAAGCGTTGATCAATTATCAAACGTTGGTCATCGACTTAACGGGTATGGAAATCGCCAATGCATCATTGTTAGATGAGGCAACTGCTGCAGCCGAAGCACTGCATCTTTTATACGCTTCAAAGAAAACATCGAAAAAAGATGCTCATAAATTTTTTGTTGATGAACATACTTTTCCGCAGGTAATTGACTTGCTGAAAACACGGGCGAATCCTATTGGTGTTGACTTAGTAGTAGGCGACCTATCAAAACTGGATGTAACGGAAGCTAGCCTGTTTGGAATCTATATTCAAAACCCTAACAATAATGGCGAGATAAAGGATTACACCTCACTTATTGAGTCGGCTCATGAGAAAGAAGTATTTGTAGTGATGGGTGCCGACCTAATGAGTTTGCTATTGGTAAAATCACCTGGTGAAATGGGCGCTGATGTAGTGGTGGGCTGTTCACAGCGATTCGGAGTACCGATGGGCTTTGGTGGTCCTCATGCTGCTTTTTTCGCTACAAAAGATGAGTTTAAAAGACAAATGCCTGGAAGAATTATTGGCATTTCTCAAGATGCTCAGGGCAACCCCGGATATCGAATGGCTCTACAGACGCGTGAGCAACATATTCGCAGAGAGAAAGCAACTTCCAATATTTGCACTGCACAAGTTTTGTTATCCGTAATGGCCAGCATGTATGCCGTGTATCACGGCCCCGAGGGATTGAAAAAAATTGCAGGTCGTATACATGGTCTTGCTAATGTTCTGGAATCAAATTTAAAAGCGGCTGGATTTAAACAAGTAAACGCTGCCTACTTCGATACGCTGAAAATTGCAGTGGCAGATAAGAAAGCCATTGAGCGCGAAGCGATCAAGCACGAACTGAACTTCCGTTATTTTAGTGATAACCATGTAGGAATTTCATTGGATGAAACGACTTCCTTAAAAGACCTTCAAACGATCTTAAAAGTATTTGGCGTTTCTTCAGCAACTAATGGGGTGAAGGCTACAACCAATCTACCAGCTTCTTTAGTCAGAAAATCCAATTTCTTAACTCATCCTATTTTTAATTCACATCACAGCGAGCATGAAATGCTGCGCTACATCAAAAAATTAGAAAGCAAAGATTTATCTATGGTGCATTCTATGATTTCATTGGGCTCTTGCACCATGAAATTAAACGCCACTACCGAAATGATTCCGGTCACCTGGCCTGAGATGGGTCAAATCCATCCATTCGCGCCTAGTGATCAAACACAGGGTTATTCAGAAATGATTTCTAACCTCGAAGTTTGGTTAAAAGAGATTACAGGGTTTACCGGAATTTCACTACAGCCCAACAGCGGAGCTCAAGGTGAATATGCCGGATTGATGGTGATCAGAGCCTACCACCAAAACAGAGGCGATCATCATCGGAACATTGCATTAATTCCTTCATCAGCTCACGGAACTAATCCTGCCAGCGCAGTAATGGCGGGCATGGAAGTAGTCGTCACGAAATCAGATACTGAAGGAAAAATAGATGTTGCCGATTTAAAAGCGAAAGCAGAACAGTACAAAAATAATCTAGCCTGTTTGATGGTGACCTATCCATCAACACATGGCGTTTTTGAAGAAGCCATTGTTGATATCTGTGAAACGATTCACCAAAATGGTGGATTGGTTTACATGGATGGAGCCAACATGAATGCGCAAGTAGGGTTAACCTCACCGGCCAACATTGGTGCAGATGTTTGTCACCTCAATCTTCATAAAACATTTTGCATCCCACACGGAGGCGGTGGCCCAGGCATGGGCCCGATTTGTTGTAATGATAAATTGAAACCTTTTCTTCCGGGTCATGCAGTCGTGAAGACAGGAGGAGAAAAAGCAATCAGTGCCGTATCTGCCGCACCATGGGGAAGTGCGAGCATCTTGGCCATCTCCTACGCGTATATCGCGATGATGGGAAGTGAAGGACTGACCAACGCTACGAAGCTTGCCATCTTCAACGCGAACTATATTAAAGAAAGATTAAGTGGACACTACAAAATTTTATACACAGGCACACAAGGTCGTTGTGCCCACGAGATGATTGTGGATTGCCGCGACTTTAAAAAGTTCGGAGTAGAAGTAGAGGATATTGCGAAACGATTGATGGATTATGGATTTCACGCACCGACTGTATCATTCCCGGTAGCTGGTACTATTATGATCGAGCCGACTGAGAGCGAACCCAAGGCAGAGATGGATCGATTTGTAGATGCACTGATAGAAATTAGAAATGAAATCCGTGAAGTAGAAGAAGGCAAAGCAGACAAGGAAAACAATGTCTTGAAACACGCACCGCATACTGCTGCCGTAATTACAGCAGATAGTTGGAATCGTCCTTACAGTAGGCAAAAAGCAGCTTACCCACTTTCATTTGTAAAAGAAGCTAAGTTCTGGCCAACCGTAAGTCGTGTAGACAATGCTTATGGCGATCGGAATTTAGTATGTAGCTGTTTGCCTATGGAAGAGTATACAAAGAGTGAGGCAGCTACGGTTTAATTAATCAGATAGTGTATTTCGCGGAAATGCCAACTTGACTGTTGGCGTTTTACTAGTAAGTTTTTTTGACCTTGCAAAAAAATGGAAATGTCTGGCCCTACCAACGTTTTATCAAATAATAGACTTCCTTGGTGGACGTGGATATTACCATTATTCATATTCCATTTGGGAACAGAGATATCGCTCTGGTCAAAGGTTACTACCGGTTCTTCCTTGTTCTACTTTCCTGCTCCAATGGCCTTGATTCTCATTTATTGGTGGGGACCAAGGGTATTACCCGCCTTTTTTTTAAATGCTACCCTAAGTGCAGGATTATGGGGTTTAGATAAATGGGTGCTTTGGCCGTTGTATGCCGCCCCTGAAGTAATTTTTGTGACCCTATCGTGGCTACTCTTTATCAAACTGGCTAAAGGAAAATGCTGGCTTCCGAATATAGAACAAACATTACTGTTCTTAGTTGTGGGTATTGTCGTTCCTCTATTTATTTATAAAATTATGCTGGAGGGATTGTTCGTCTACTTTGGTGATCAGCCCTACGAAAAATTCTGGTTTTTATTAAGCACCACGAGCTTGGGTGATTTCATCTCTACTTTTGGACTCACTATCCCGGTGCTATATTTCTTTACAGGCCCAATGACCCGAGCTAAGCTGGCAATCACTTCGAAAAATGTAACGTTTCGATTGTCAGCGCTAAAGAAAAAACTATCATCAACAGGAGGGATTATTGAATTCACACTTATCATAGGGCTGCTCTTTATTCTTAGCAGATCACTAGTGTTTGGTGATTATTGGTTTGTTTATGGAATGATAGCATTATATGTAGCCATCCGTTATGGCTTTGGTGCTGTTATCATTATTAACTCCTATATCTTATTGCTCACTTATCTTATTCCATCGATTATTGATTCAACCTTCATTACCTCCATGACTCAGGGTAATAATCTATTAAAAATACAATTGGGAAGTTCGCTGTTGTACATTTTCAGCACGATCACAGGTAGAGTTATTTCTGATGTAGCCTGGGCGCAAAAAGAATTGAATTCAAAAAATCAAGAGTTAATTCATATCAATAAAGAATTAGATCGCTTTGTATATAGCGTTTCACATGACTTAAGTGCCCCGCTTAAATCTATTCAAGGATTGGTCAATATTAGCAAATTGGAAACTTCAAACTCCAACAAAGAGGAATATCTAGGTAAGATAGGGCAAAGCGTCTCTAAACTTGATTTTTTTATTAAAGAAATTCTAGATTATTCAAGAAATAAAAGACTGGATATAGTTCACGAGAAAATCCACTTAAAGTCTCTTTGCGAAGAGATTATTGACAATCTTAAATACATCGATAATTTTCCGAAAATTCAATTTGAAATTTCCGGTCTTGTCGACAAAGTGATTACTGCTGATCGGTTGAGATTAAAAATTATATTGAACAATCTTTTTTCAAACGCCATAAAGTTCCAAAAAAGGCAAGGGACCGAAATACCCCTTGTTCAGGTATCCTATCTTGATAGTTTAAATTCCGTGAAATTATTCGTTCATGATAATGGCGAGGGAATTAAATTAGAATTGAAGGATAAAATTTTCGAAATGTTCTATCGAGGAACTGACTACGCGACTGGCTCTGGATTAGGCTTATATATTGCGCGAGAAGCCGCAGAAAAAATTGGTGGAAATATCAAAGTAGAATCAGAATATGGAAAAGGCTCCACTTTTATCATAGAAATCCCACTGCATCCATAATGAGGAGGTTAATTATATTTCTACTAATTTCAATTCCTACCATTTCCTTATCTCAAAAAAGTAGTTACAAAGGACTGCCTTCCTTGATCTGGCCCAAACTGTATTCGATTACCTATCAAAAAAATGGAGAAACCGATAAACCTATTTTTACAAAAGAAGTACTTACGTTGGCAAATAAACAGATCATACTTCCAGGTTATATGGTTCCCTTCGAAAATGGAATGAAGGGAACTCATTTCATGCTTTCTTCTTTGCCAATAAACGCTTGCTTCTTCTGTGGTGTGGGTGGCCCCGAAACAATCGTAGAGGTATTTTTACTCGAACCAATTGGCTACACCGATAAGCCAGTTGAGATAAAAGGCAAATTGATTCTGAATGATAAAAATCCCGATAAGATGATTTACATTTTAGAAAAAGCAGAATTTTTAGGGGCGGTGGATTTTTAGATGTAATTACTTTAATCCGTATTTATCAATCAAATAAATAAGAGCAGCCATTGAAGCGGCACCAAGCTCCAATTCACGTTTATCTACTTTATCAATCGTATCTTCAGAAGTATGATGAACATTGAAATAACGCTGCGAGTCTGGAAGAAAACCAATCAATGACACACCTTGTGATGCCAATGGACCAATATCAGCGCCTCCCCCTTCCTGATTAAAATCCCACAGATCATATGGCTCTAACAACGGTTTCCAACTCTTGATCATTGTCTTTACACTTTCGGTGGCCGACATAGTAAAACCACGCGGTGTAAATCCGCCCCGATCCGATTCCATAGCTGCAATGTGTTTCTCCTTATTTTTCAATGCGAGCTCGGCATACTTAGCTCCACCTCGCAACCCATTTTCTTCATTCATAAACATGACCGCACGTATAGTGCGTTTCGGTTTATAACCCATTGATTTGAATAGTCTCAATACTTCAATAGATTGAATACAGCCGGCCCCATCATCATGTGCTCCTTGTGCCAAATCCCAAGAATCTAAATGACCTTCTACAACAATTATTTCATCTTTATATTCTCCACCTTTTATTTCACCAATTACATTGAACGAAGGAGCGTCTTCAAGAATTTCGCTGTGGGTCTCCAGGTAGAATTGTATTTCCTTTTCATCTTTTAAAAGTTTGCTTAGTAATTCTGCGTGTTGTGTACTAATCGCTACACCAGGAATTAATTTTACATTCGTCACATATCGCATCCCCCCCGTATGTGCATACGTCTCCATGCCCGATCCCATAGACCGAACAATCACTGCTACAGCGCCTAGCTTTGCGGCTTCTACTGCACCGTTGCCTCGCTGATCAACAGCTCCACCATAAGCTGCAAACGTATTAAGCTTCGTTGGGTCCATCACACGATTAAAAAATACAATCTTGCCTTGCACCGATTTTGTACCCAGTTGTTTTAACTCTTCAAAATTTTTAACCTCCACTACACTTGCAGAAATACCATTGGGACCGGTTCCAATAGATCCCCCTAACGAAGTAATGACGACTTCCTTCGTTCCGATTTTTTTTGAATTAATTATACGCCCTATTTCTTGTTGGCCTCTTACCCAATGTGGAACCATCACAGGCTGTAACCATACGGAATCAAATCCTAGATCTTGCATTTTATGTCTGCTCCACTCCACAGCAGCAGCAGCTCCGGGCGATCCAGAAAGGCGGGGGCCAATATTTACGCATAGATCGTAAAGCATCTCATATGATTTACCTTTACTTAACGCTTGATTGTATATTTCTTTGATTGATTCTTGATCTGTTGTCTGTGCTTGCAAGATCATAGATGGAAGCAAGAGAAAAAAGAAAAGGGTTGATTTCATATCTTTCGAAATTTAAAAGCTGAAAATAGGCGATTGTGCTTGAATCTTAAGATAAGATTATAAAAACGGCACAACAAATCTTATTTATTTTATTCAAAGGTTTGAAAAACAACTATTTACAATCGTACTTCGTAGCCATAAACACAAATACGATGGCCTTTTTATTTGAATCCTTCGAAGATTGGAGAAACTACTGCAAGAAAAACAATGTGTCTCTAGTGCAAGCGGTATTAGAATATGAACTGGAACAAAAAGGACGAAGCGAGCAACAAATCTGGGAAGGCTTGGGCATCGCATGGGACGTAATGAAAGATGCCGTTCACACCGGACTAACAGAAGAAATGACCTCACGATCTGGCATGATCAATAATGGGGCAAAAAAAGTTTACAACTACCCCAAACCTGTTCTCTCCAAAGAATTTCAAAATTTAATTGCTCGTGCTTTAGCTGCCAAAGAAGTAAACTCCTGCATGGGCAGAATTGTGGCTGCGCCTACGGCTGGCGCCTCCGGAATTATGCCGGGTGTACTTTTTACGTTGCAAGAAATCCATCAAATAGAAGACAAGAAGATTTTAGAAGCAATGCTGTTAGCCGCAGGCATTGCGCTGATCATGGAACAAAAAGCTTCAATTGCAGGCGCTGTAGGTGGCTGCCAAGCAGAGACTGGGACCGCTGCAGCTATGGGCGCAGGTGCTATTGTCTATTGTCTTGGAGGGGATACTGAACAAATTTTTAATGCTGTTGCAATAACTGTACAATGCATGTTAGGGTTAGTCTGTGATCCCGTAGCCGGATTAGTTGAAGTGCCCTGCGTAGTGCGAAATGCGAGCGCTGCGGCTATTGCAAATAGCTCTGCACAAATTGCGCTGGCAAGAGTAAGCAGTGTTATTCCCGTGGATGAAGTGATCGAAGCTATGGGTGAGATTGGTGCCAGTATGGAAACACGTTATAAAGAAACAGCGTTGGGCGGACTAGCTGCCACGAAGACAGGCAAAGCCATCGCCAAAAAAGTTTTAATAAGAGATATTGAAATGTTACCTGATGAGGGATTTGCATAATCTATTTTAACAATACTAATTTTCTAACATGTCCTTCTCTTTTCGGATTACGTTTACCTTTATTCTTCTGTGTCTATTGTGTGCAAATTCCTACAGTCAAAAAAAACTTACCCTATACAAAAGTTTTGGTGGTATTGTCTATGAATTCGATACCCTTACGTTGAGTACTAAGCAAGTGAAGATGGTGCTCAAAGAAAATCCTGAAGCATTCGCTGAGTTTAAGGTAGCCAGAAAGAAAGCTACCATTAGCAGTGTACTTGGTTTTGTAGGCGGCCTTTTGGTAGTCGCTCCACTGATTACCGCTGTAGCTGGAGGTCAGCCTGAGTGGGGATTTACTGCCGGAGGCGCAGCACTTTTTATTGCATCATTCCCCTTTAACGCTTCCTTTCGGGGTCATGCACTCAATGCGTTAGATATTTATAATTCAGGAGTAAAGACTACAACCATCAAGTCAAGAGCATCCATCCATTTTTATGGCTCCGGGGCTAGTATCGTGGTTCGATTCTAAACCTATTTGTCCTCTTCTTTCTTCGTCACAGAAATGGGAAAATCATTGCCGTGAATATAGCTCGTTGGGTATTGAGCATCTCCACCATATTGCTTGGTCAATTCCGGCACCCGTTCCTCCATGTAGAATTTAAGTTCATTGACAGTAATTTTATTGTCACCATTATTATTTCCTTTACCGTCAAGTGCTTCCAATAATGCATAGGTAAAGACTCCATGCTTTAATATTTCAAACTCTGTTGCAAATTGTTTAGATCCTGAAGAAGCAATCCACACTACCCCAGAACTACGCGCCAATTGAACAATGGCTTTCTCGTCTCCGCCCAATGCTCGTACATTCATATTCTTCAACGCACCACCAGAGTGACAAGCATCCATTAACACGATCTGTTTAGTTGACTTTATTTTGGTGAGGTAATCTTTCAATTCAACATCTGAAATGCCTTTGGCCAATAACTGCTGAGTATCTCCATATATTTTTGTGACATCGGTAGGAACAAAGTAAAATGGAGCATCCCCATCTTTATCTTTATGCTCTTCATCCAGACTGCCATGACCCGCATAAAAGAAGACGAATACATCTTGAGGCTGTGCTTTTGATGCGATCGATTTGAATCCTTCAACTATTTTAGCTTTTGTAGCATTCTCATCATACAATTCAACTTTATTAATTGATTTAAAAATGCGTTGCCCTTGGGACATCATCTTTTCTGTAAATGATTTAGCATCCGGCTGAGCATAATTGAGATTGTATTGTGAGTTTTGGTATTTGTTAATGCCTACGATTAGCAAGTGCAAAGAAGAAGTTAGCATAACTTTGCCAACATAATCAATCTTTAAAATCTCGGGGCGCGATTCAATCTTTTGATAATTTATAACGACCACTTTAAATTCATTCGTCTCATTAAGCATTTCAATCGAATAGCTCTTGACAACTTTATCGTTCTCACCTTTGGTCTTTATATCTTTATCATTGATAATAAGTTTATCATTTTGATAAATATTTACTTCTTTGACTCCACTTCCACCATCAAAAATTTCTATATCTAATTGAATTGTTTGATGGGTGGTAATAAATTTCCCCCCTTGATAATCTACCATACCTTTTTCATGCTGCAATGCTTCCGTGCTGAAAAATCCAGCCGAAGGACGATGCAATTTTGATAGATCAAAGATTCGTTCTCCTTCTTCTCGTAAAATATCCTCAACCCTACGTCCTTGTGCGATGCTCTTTTGCATTTGAGTAGGACGATATAGAATTTCAAAGTATTGTTCTGCTGCATAAAAATCAGCCAGTTTATCAATACCTCGGTTTACATGCCACCCAAAATACTGACTGCCTGCAGAGGTGCAGGAGAAATAACCTTTATGAGCCCAGCAAACCCATTCATTGTCTTCGGTAAGGAACAAAGTGGCAAAAGGAAGAACTGTTTCACCAAGATTTTTATAAACTTCTTCTATTCCTTTATATGTTTTATCGCCATTGGCTTTTAAATAATCAATAACTGCTTTCCATGCTTTCTTTGAAGGTTCTTTGGTCAGAGAATCAACCGGCAATGATTCAAAGAAATCACTCCAGTTTTCAGTATTGAACTCAGGGTGCTGGCGCATGGATGGAGCGGCTCCGGTTTCTGTCCATTTCCACAATACAATGGTTTGGTCTTCTCCACCCGAAGCCAGGTATCTCCCATCAGCACTGAGCGTAACGGCTCTCACTCCACCAACATGTCCAATAAATTCTTTTTGAAAAAAGCCATTGCGGTCATACATTTTTAAAGAAAAATCGCTCGATACGATAACGTCACCTTCTCGTGTTGCCTGGTAATCCAGGATCCTGCCATCGTCTTCGCTGGTATTAATAATTTTCTTTCCTTTTGGTAAACTCAACTCCAGTTCAGAAGTCTGAGAAATGCCGCGATTAAAATTCTCGACTGGTGGTGTATATTTTAATGCACTCGCATTTAATTTCATCAGATTAAAATCAAAACTTCTCTTGTATTCGTTAGGTTTTGCATTGACATCTTGTGAAATAAATAATTCAAGGCCGGCTCCAAATGCCAAATCATGGATCGCATTTCCTTTGCCTTTTACTTTGCGCAATGATTTCCCACTAATAGGGTTCCATAAATAAATTTCATTGTTGGTGCCTCCGGCAGAAGCTACTAAATAACTGCCATTATCTACGGGTGAAAATGCAGCCGCAGACACAGCATTGTCATGTCCATTAAAATCAGTGAACTTATTTCCATCCGGCATTCCATAGCTCACTCCATGGCCAGTATTATCCAAGCCCACTAAAATTTTTGAATCATGCGAAAAAGCCATGGCATTAATAGCTGCTTCCCCTTTCCATTCTTTCACCATTGTGCCATTGCTTCGCCAAACAATAAATTCATTATTCTCGCTGCTGGAAGCCAAGTACATGCCATCTGGAGAATAAGCAAGCTTATTTACCTGCCCCTTATGTTTGCTCCAAAACCGAGGATTAAATTTACCTCCCCCTTTTTCTAAAATTGACAAACTATATATTAAGATTTCATTTTTACCTTCTCCGGCAACAGCAACATCCATGGTCACCAGGTTCAACGCTAAATATTTTACAGGCGTGCCGGCATTAATAGAAAGTGCTACCTTATAGTTAGGCGAAGTAGCATCAACCGTCCATACTTTAAGAGTACCATCATCACTACCGCTCACTAAATATTTACCATCACCAGTAAATGCAAGGCTATTAATAACATTGGTATGCCCTAATGCCGTAGCAACTTGAACGCCTTTGTTGATATCGATAATAGCAATATAGACTTGATTATCTGGCGTGACTGTAAAGCCTGCCACCGCCAACAAAGTGCCATCCGGTGAAAGAGCCGAAGCGTATAGCATTCCTTTTGAACCATCTCCAATCTCGGATTCGAATTTCTTCAACATTTCTCCCGTACCCGCATTCCAAACACGAATGGTCTTGTCCTCTGAAATAGAAATTATTTTCGATCCATCAGGGGTAAAGTTCAGGTTCTGGACCTTAGCGGAATGGCCCATGGAATTAATCACTACCCGGGGGACGCCCTGTTGACAAAACGCAAGGGTTAATAAAAGATTAAAGGAGACAAAAAGTAATATGGTTTTTTTCATCTGTAATGCTGCCAAAAGCAAAGATAAAGTTACCTTTTTTATCGGTAATTCCTTGAAAAGTAACCTGGCGCAATAAACTACCGTGAAATAAGCCTAAGCACCCTAAAAGTGCCCTTTGTAATTAAGCGATCAAGCGCTTAAACTCTTGAAGTAGGCTGATTTCTATAAACCAATGAAAAAAATAAGGAAAAGAAAAGCACAACAGACAATAAACAAAGATGGACCATAGCTTCGGGATTAGAGTTCAAAATTGCGTCAATTGCAGCTATCTGTTCGATCTGAAACCATCTATCGCCTACTGAAGTAATATTCTTGCCAAATTATTATAAAAACCCTATTCTCCGGTTCAAAGTAATTTTCGCCATTCGGATAAAAAGAGCAGCTAGAAACACGCTAAAAACTATATTCGCCCAGATTTATATAAAGTTCATTTAATGAGAAAGTTGTTCGTACACGTACTATTTATAGTTTTTCTAGCTATTCCCGGCTATTCTCAACTTTTTACAAAGGAGGTTCCTACCGATTGGTTCCTCAAAGACCCGTTAGAAGATTCGCTGCAGGGTATGAGTGTAGAAAGAGCCTATAAAATCTTGTTAAAAGATAAACCTTCGATAAGTGTATTAGTTGCCGTCATTGATTCGGGAATTGATATCGACCATGAAGATTTAAAAAGTATCATTTGGGTTAACAAAAAGGAAATTCCTAATAATGGTATTGATGATGATAAAAACGGATACATCGATGATCTCCATGGGTGGAATTTTATTGGCGGAAAAAACGGAAACGTGGAGGCAGATACGTATGAACTAACCCGTGAATTTATTCGACTGAATAAAAAATTTGGCGCCATTGATTCCAGTAAGGTTCGTAAAAAGCAGCGAGCAGAATATACAAGCTTCCTGAAGATAAAAGACAAGTATCAAAAGTTGAAGTTTAAAAACGAACAGCAATACAAAATCTATGTTGGGCTTTACAATTACACCAAGGCAAGTGTAGATACGCTGAAAAAAGTTTTTAAAACCGAAAAGTTAAATCCGGAAGAAGTGCGAAATTTTTCTACGAATGATCCTACGTTACTTTTTTCTAAAAGCATTATCACCAGTATCTATAAAAATATGGGCGATGATACCGATATGGAAGCCTACTTGAGTCAGGTAAAAGAAGGAGTTGATTATTATGGCGTAATTGTCAAATACGGCTACAATGTTGATTTTGACTCGCGTAAGATTGTGGGAGATAATTATGCTAACCTGTTGGAAAAAGTGTATGGGAACAATGATGTGAAGGGCCCTGATCCTTTGCATGGTACCCATGTAGCCGGAATTATTGCTGCTGACCGCAGTAATAACCTGGGCATCAAAGGCATTGCCGATCATGTGCAAATCATGGTGGTGCGTGCGGTACCCAACGGTGATGAGCGCGATAAGGACATTGCCAATGCGATCTACTATGCCGTTGACAACGGTGCCAAAATTATCAATATGAGTTTTGGTAAATCCTTCTCTCCCGAAAAAGAAATAGTGGACCGGGCCGTAAAATACGCAGAGCAAAAAAATGTCTTATTGATTCATGCAGCAGGCAATGAAAGTGATAATACAGATATTGAAAATAATTTTCCTACCAAGAAATATCTAAACGGTAAAGAAGCAAAAAACTGGATTGAAGTAGGTGCTTCTGCATGGGGCAGCAATGAAGAATTTGTTGGAAGTTTTTCTAATTATGGTAAAAAATCAGTTTCACTATTTGCGCCCGGTGTTAAAATTTACTCTACTACCCCAGGCAACACCTATAAAAATGAAGATGGTACCAGTATGTCCAGCCCTGCAACGGCCGGAGTGGCCGCGTTGTTGATGTCATACTTCCCGGAATTAACAGCCATTCAGGTAAAAGATATTCTGTTGAAGTCTACGCGCAAATTTGATAACCTGAAAGTACAGAAGCCGGGAAGCAAAGATGTTGTTCTCTTTAGCGATTTGAGTATTTCCGGTGGTTTAATAAATGCCTACGAAGCTGTGAAGATGGCACAAGAAAGCAAACGGAGTGTAGTGAAGTAAGCGAAATTTTCATTTTTCAATAAATTCCACCCTCAACCCCACCGCCAAAATCCCTTGTAGAGTATCTTGCCGCATGAACTGGTCAAAGTTTATCTTAAATTTTATCGCTCGACAGAGCCAAGATGTTTAAGCAAGCAGGGATCTATAAAGAGTACTTATACATCTGTTACGGAATTTAGAAATTGTTCGATTGAAGAGAAATTGAGGTAGATATCAATGTAACATCAACAAGCAATTATAAAGCTACTCCAATGTGTGCATTTACGGACACGGGGAAAATACGGTATTGGTCACGGGGAAACCCCGTTGATATTTCATTATTTTGGCACCACCTTGTACAAGATTTTATCAGGTTATTTCCGGCTGCAAGCATTGATCTTAATTTTGTAGAAAATAGTATTTATTAAAGAAAGTCATTTTTTTAAATGGCTAAAAATTTAAGAAATGAAAATAGCAGAAAAACTGATTGCTTTTGGTGGGCTTGTATTGATTGGGTGTATTTCTCTTTTAGTTTCCTGCAACCCAGAAGGTATAACTCCTACACCTGGCAACTATATCATCCAAGGAGACCAAGACACGGGCCCGGCCTTCTCAGCCGATGGCAATTTTATTGCTTATCTGCACGATGATGCAAACTCAAACAGTGCTACCGCTTATGCCACCGGTTTGTACATCATTGATAGAAATGGCAACAACAGAAAATTGGTTTTACTTGGCGTTCATTTGGATCCAGCTTGGTCACCAGATGGGCAATGGTTAGTCTTTAGCTCACTGGGTGTGATTCAAAAATGCAAAACTAATGGGGATAGTCTTACAACATTCAAAGGATTGAGCAATCTTAAATACCCTCAGTTTTATTATCCAGATTGGTCAGCCGATGGAAAACATTTATTGTTTAATAATCCAACTGA
>JANPBK010000132.1:0-10474 GCA_031430395.1 Cyclobacteriaceae bacterium | reverse complement strand
CCAGTTGGGTGCGCAGTACAAGCTTTCCGGATTTATTAAAGAGTTTGATAGAAGTGGAGTCTTTATAATACACATAGTCCAGTCGAATCGAATCAGTACCTGTTACGCTCTGTACGCGACCTCCAAGGTATTGAAATGAATACTCTTCGTAGGAACTTGATAAAATACTCTTCACCAAATATTTTTGAGGATTGAGATCAGGCCCACAAGACCATATGCTGGCGCAGAGTAAGGTGAATAAAAAGTTACACTTTCTCATTTTCAATATTCAAATATACAAGTTCAGCTTCTATCTATACAAAAGAACATAGATTGGTAATTATCAAATTAATAATTAAACCATTAAAGAATAGAATTGTCTAACTTTCAAATTCCAAACGATCTTCTATTGGAGGACCAAGAATTATTACTAAAGATCCGAAATCCGGATACTCGCAGCTATGGCTTTAACCTATTGGTAAGACAATACCAACAAAGGGTATATTGGCATGTGCGAAAAATGGTTATCGACCATGATGATGCAGATGATTTGACACAAGAAGTTTTTATTAAAATCCACAAATACATAGATGGCTTCCGCGAGGATGCGCAACTCTTTACCTGGATTTATCGGATAGCTACCAATGAATGCTTGAGTCATCTGAATAAAAAAAAGAGGCGGTTTTTCTTACCTATCGAAGATGTGAGCAATCAACTCCTTACAAAACTTGATACTTCTATAGATTTAGATGGAGAAGAAATTCAAAAGTTACTTCAAAAGGCGATCCTTAAACTACCTGATAAGCAGCGTCTTGTATTCAATATGAGGTATTTTGATGATTTGTCCTATGAGGCAATGGCAGAAATTACCAAAACGAGTGTAGGAGCCCTCAAGGCTAGTTTTCACCATGCCGTTAAAAAAATAGAGAATTATTTAGAGGACTGATTAAACTTAATAACAGAATCTTAATCTTAGTAGCAAAACGAGTAATTTTAGACAACATGAAATCTCCGTGCTCTTCAAACTTTCAGATGAATGATGATCGGCCAGGAGATTCCATGTGACCATTAAAAAAAATTATTAACTCATGAAACGCCTGGAAGACATCCCAAAAAAGCAATCTTTTAAAGTACCCGATGGGTACTTCGAAGATTTGCCGATGCGTATTCAGGCGAGGATTCAAGCTGCCGAAAAGAAGCCATTGAGAATTTTTGAATATAGTTTGGTTTGGAAGTTTGCCCTACCTGTACTTTTAGTAGGCATCCTTTCCGTTGCTTTCTGGTACAACATCTCTGAACCTGAAGATTCATTCTCTCAATTAGATACCGTGCCAACAGAACAACTTTTAGCTTATTTGGAATCGGATGATATCACCACTGAAGAGATTATTGAAAATGCTCGATTTACGAGTGCATCAATTAATTCGCTCTATGAAGAAAATGAAGAGATTCCAACCGCAGAATTGGATGATCTAACTCAACAATACGACTTTAACTTTTAAGGGAAACTTATGAAACGTTTACTTTTTTATATCCTATTGGTGGCTGGCGGTTTTCCAATAATGGCACAAGACAATGCTACTATTGAAAAGCAAGATCCAAAAAATCTAGAGAAAATAAATGCCGCGCGCATTGCTCTGATCTCCGAAAAACTAAAATTATCTCCTGCTCAAGCCGAGAAATTTTGGCCTGTATATCGGGAATTCACAGAACATCGGATGGAACTGCGGAAGCAATATCGAGAGGCCGAGCGTCATCATGATGTGACGAAGCCTAAACCCGATCGCGACCAGGATCTTATCAAATTAGGCATGCAACTCAAGCAGCAAAACCTAGATCTGGAAAAGAATTATTCGGAACGTCTGCTGAAAGTAATCTCTGCACAGCAATTACTAACCTTACCGAAAGCAGAAGAAGAATTTCGAAGGATGTTGCTTCAAAGACTGCAAGACCGTGAAGATCTCCGGGAGATGCGCAGAGAGAATCGAGAAAATATCCGGAATAAGCTAGAGCAACGAGCAAGGGAAAAAAACAACTAATGGTTTTTCGTCTAAAGACCTTTCTGGTCATCCAATTCTGTTGGATGACTTTTGCATTTATTGCTCAAGGGCAAGAAAAAGATTCTATTTCCACTCCATCGGTCCTGTTGAAGGATTCAATATCATTAACCCAACTAGATTCCATCTTTAGCTATTCAGACTCATTGTCCATTTTTACAATGATTGATAGTCTGCTCAAAAGACAAAATGAAACAAGTTCTTCGATGGTCATCCGCGTTGGATTCAACAGCAATATTATTTCAGCGGGAAGAACCATAGGTGTGAACCAGTATGGAGCTACAGCAGGCCTATCCTATTACCATAAATCAGGTGTTTTTTTAGATGTAAGTTCATACTGGAGTCATGAGTACAATCCAAATTTATATTTGTCTATTGCCTCAATAGGGTACCTAAAAATGATTTCCAAATACTATTCTTTGATGGCCTCCTATGATCGTTTGATTTATAACAACACCGATATCAATGTTGAAAACCCATTGACGAACATGATTGGGCTATCGAATTTTGTAGATTTTAAACCGATTACCATCCGATTGGATTATGCTTATTATTTTGGTGATCAAAACGCACATCGGCTAACTCCAGGCATTGTATTGAGTTTACGAAAATATGATTTCATTGGCATAGACCGAATTTCCTTCACTCCCTCCTACCAGTTGCTTTTTGGAAGTGCAACCATCACCAATATCCAACTTAGTCAAGGCACTGCCATTAGGCTATCCAGAAGATCACCTTTCTTACAGCAGTTTGATGAGAATAAATTTGGGCTTATGAACTATGCCTTATCGTTACCTCTGCGTCTCACAAAAAAGAACTGGTCCATGACCGTTTCATATACTTATAATTGGCCAGTCGCATTGCCTGGGGAAGAATCAAACCTACCTGAAAACAGTTTCACTTCCATTACGCTTTCCAGAATGATCAACTTTAAATCACGACAGAAGTAATTTACTTTTGTAACTAACATCTTTTGGATACTTTACGATCCAATTAATATCTGATTTATGAAATATAGATTCCTCGCCATTGTGCTGCTTTTTAGTGCCCATGAATTACTTGCACAAAGAGATTACTGGCAACAACGGGTGGAATATAACATGGAAGTGGCACTGGATGTCAGTACCCATAAAGTAATTGGAAATCAGCTATTAACCTACTTCAACAACTCGCCAGATACGCTTACTAATGTATACTATCATCTTTATTTTAATGCATTCCAACCTGGAAGTATGATGGACGTCAGGTCTCGGAATTTGCCGGATCCTGACCGGAGGGTCATGGATCGTATCTCTAAACTAAAGGAAGACGAAATCGGATACCAACATATTCTGTCATTAAAACAAGATGGAAAAATCCTAAAATATAAAGTAAGTGGAACCATTCTGGAGGTAACACTCGAAAAACCAATCCTTCCAAAAACGAAGAGTGTTTTTGAGATGAAATTTGAATCGCAAGTGCCTCATCAGATCCGTAGAAGTGGAAGGAATAATCGCGAGGGCATCTCCTACTCGATGACGCAATGGTATCCAAAGATGGCAGAATATGATTATCAGGGTTGGCATGCCTATTCCTATGTTGCACGCGAGTTTCACAGTCCCTGGGGTGACTTTGATGTGAAGATTACCATTAATCCAAAATTTGTCATTGGAGGCACTGGCATTCTTCAAAATGCAGAAAAAATAGGACATGGCTATTCGAATGGAGTTGTAACAAAATCAAGTGGTGATTTAACGTGGCATTTTAAAGCTAAAAATGTAATTGATTTTGCCTGGGCGGCTGACCCAGATTATACCCATGATCGAGTGAGTGTACCCAATGGGCCCGAGCTTCATTTCTTTTATCAGAAAAATGAAAAAACAACTGAAACCTGGAAGAAAACAGAAGAGTATGCAGTGAAGGTATTCCAATATTTGAATGAGCACTTTGGAAAATATCCCTTCAGTAGTTATTCGATTATTCAAGGCGGTGACGGAGGCATGGAATATCCTATGTGCACCCTCATTTTGGGTGAAGGAAGCCTTGCTGGTTTAAGTGGCACAATGGCTCATGAAGTAGCTCACAGCTGGTACCAAATGACGCTGGCATCCAATGAAAGTCTTCATGCTTGGATGGATGAGGGATTCACTGATTTCGCAAGTGATGAAGCGATGCGATCAATTCTAGGTGAAACAAGTCAGCCACATCAAAGTAGTTATTCCAGCTATTTTAGCTTAGTCAATAGCGGTTTACAAGAACCTGCCAATCAACACTCCGATCATTTTACTACAAATCGAGCGTATAGTACCATGGCATATAGTATGGGAGCTGTCTTTCTTGAGCAATTAAAATATCTGATTGGTGAGGAGAATTTTTATAAAGGAATGAAACGCTATTATAGTTCCTGGATGATGAAGCACCCTGAGCCAAATGATTTTATACGGGTAATGGAGAAGACGTCCGGGTTACAATTGCATTGGTATTTACGCTATTGGATTAATACAACAAAGCGAATAGACTATGCCGTTGGCAACCTCGTAGAAAGTGAAGGTTCAACATTGGTTGACATTCATCGCATTGGCGAATTTCCGATGCCTATTGATATAGTCGTTACTTATAAAGACGGCAACAAGGAATTATTTTATATTTCAATGAATGAATTAATGGGGACAAAGCCTGCAGAAAATTTGAATATTAAGCGAACAGTCAAAGAAACATGGCCTTGGGTAAATCCCGTTTACACCTTGAGTATCAATAAGAAGATCAATGAGATCGAAAGTATTGAAATAGACCCCAGTATGCGAATGGCTGATATTAACCGAAAGAATAACAAGTTGATACTATCTGAATTAAAACCTTACACAGACCCTACTAAATAGTCATTGGTATCAACTATTTTCATTAAAATTGAAGCATGGAAAAGAAAATTGAAATACAGAAAACCATTTATGATAATGCGAAGTCGCACTTCTTGGGCAACTTCCCTGACTCACTACCCATTGAACAAGCCTATGTACACATCGGGATGTATCTTGGTTGGATCATTGACATGGATCTGTATTCAGAGTATTTTGAAGAAGAAGCTTCCGGTCAAATATTCCGTTTTAAACGAAGAGAAATTTCATGCACAATACTAAGTGAAATTTGGGATGGCTACCTGGGCTTTGAACTCTTTAGTCGTGTGGGTAATATGTTTACCTACTATTACTATGGAGGCGGACTTTATCGTGCCGACTACGATGAGCTTTTGGTGAAAGCATTGCCCAGTATCTACCACGTGGTAGATAGTTGGGAGCATTATGAAAAGATGAAGGTGAGGATGTCAATGCGGTTTCAAGATTGGCGAAAATTAACAGGCAACTAATTACTGAACCTGCTTTCCGTTCTTGTCGAGGACTATTATTTTACTGTCCCCTCCAGCTGATGTTTTGATGGATAACTCACCACTATCTGCAGCATACGTTAATTCTGTTGGAAGTAAATCCAGTCTATAATTATTACTCCAGGCTAATCCATCCGACTTATATATTTTCGTTATTGTAACCGGGAATTTATCTTCTGTTTTACTTTCAGAGAAAATAACTGAGAAAAAGACCTGCCCCGAAGGTTCTACCAACGAAATGCATTTAATAAGAGGCAAGTTACGTTTTGTGAAACTGCTCTGTTCAACTGTAAAGGTCGCCTTCACATCGGGAATCCTGGTAGGAGTAATTGAATAGAAATATCCACTGGCCAAGGAATCCTTATAGGTAAGCCCGATCGTAAACTTCTCATCCACAATTACCAATGGTTTAAAATTCAAATCTCTGGTTTGTTCAAAGAACAATGGAATTGAATCTGATCCATTAATCGCCCATTTCGTGGCCTGTATCGTTGCCTCCCATTCAATTTCCTTTCTTAATTTCTCCCGATTCATGAAATCCTGTGTCGTTTTGATCAAACTGCTTAGCACGGCCTTCGTCCCGTACGCTTTGCTGATAAAATGATGATAATTGCCGCCTTCCTTGTCCAGATCGCGCTTGACTAATTTTGATGTAATGCTATCTAATATATGTATATCTGCAAGTTCGTTGGTGAGGTAAGAAAGCTTCAACATGATATTGCTTGAGTCGCGTGTTGGCTTATGAGAAATGACATCGGATTGATATTTCATTTCGGCCTTCTTCATTTCAAAAATAGCAATTGGCAATGGATCCGGATCGAATTTCTGAAGTTGCGAATACAGTAATCTGTCTTCCAATTGAATCAACTCAGAAACAACGGAAACTGAATCCTTTTTTATCCTATCACGTATTTTATTCAATGCGATATCATAACTAATCATTCTATCGCGCAGCGGATCAATTACTTTCTCGATTGTTTCGATAGCTGACTTTGCCCACCGTTTGTAATCCCATATTTTTAGATCATCAATAGTAAAATCTGCGATCCCAGTGCCATGCTTTTTAAGGTGTATGATCTCTTGAAGATTCAATTGTTGATTATAGTTAGTCTTGCCAATCTGCTTAAGGACAGATTTATAGTTGGTAAAGGCAGACATTGTGGAATCAAAAGTTTGCGCAAGTTTATTTAGGCTAGCCACTAATGCTTCATCCGACTGCAAGTATAAGGAGTTCTCTGTTTCATATTTTGATTCGATTTCTTTAAAAACCGAATTAGCCTTGAAATAAAGCGTCTTCGACTCCACAAAAAACTTATTCAATTCCTTTACTCTTTCCTTTCTTTCCTTAGTTGACTTTACTCTTGTTTCTAAATCCAAACGTACATCTGATAGCTTAATGCCGAAATCACCAGTACGCAGGTCTCTACGACTGTACATTTGGTAATTCTCATCATTTCTTTTTAACTCTTTCTCTGTAATGGTATTGTAAGCTTTGTCAAAAAATAGTACAGCCGAGTCACAATTCGCAATTAAAATTTCAGTGTGCGTCAATACATCGTTAGAAAGTGCCTTTTCCTGATAGGTAATGCCCATAAAAAGATAGGCGCTGGGATTGTCACTATTGTCTTTTAAGTATCGTTTTAAGAATGGCTCTGCTTTTTCAAACTGCCGAGCATCCAAAAGCAGGATAAGGTCCTTATATTTTATTTTTTGGCAATAGGAATAGGAGGACGTCCCAATTATCAGCAAAAAGGCAAAAGCAACTTTCAGATACATTTCGATGTTTAAATTGTTCGAAGTTATCAAATTATAGACATTTGTAAAAACCTGTTCAAGAACTGAGCCAAATAGAATACACAAGATGAAAATAGCGATAGAAGTAGTAAAAACCGGTATTGGTCTGGTCATAATTCTAGTTGCACTTAAGTATACAGGTCTAATGAGTAGTATCTCTTTTGTGGCCCAGTCTGCTGCGCTGGAGTCTGGATTACTAGATCCTCATCTTGATAGTAAAGAATCTGAAAGTTTCGATTATAATTTCACCATCAAGGATTTGCAAGGCAATAAACACTCCTTTGATAAATATAAAGGTAAGGTCATCTTTTTAAATCTATGGGCCACTTGGTGTGGTCCTTGCAGAGCCGAGATGGCAGGTATCCAAAAGCTTTATACATCAATGATTCCAGGTGATAGTATTTCTTTTGTAATGCTGTCATTAGATAAAGATAAAGACCAAGCAAAAGTTATAAAGTACATCCGTGATAAGGAATTTACATTTCCTGTATTCTTGCCATCGGGTTATTTATCCTCCCAATTGAGCGTACCAGCCATTCCTACAACTTTCATCATAGGTAAAGATGGAAAAATAGCCGCGAAAGAAATCGGCACTACAAATTTCAATTCAACTAAATTCAAAAAATTCTTGCGGCAGTTGAAAGAGGAAAAACGGTAGCGATCGATCTCAAGAATTTTCGCTTTTGGTCAACTGCTTCTGGAGTCTTGCAAGCCCAACACTCCCCTTCTCAACGATGAATTCAAGGTTGGCAACATGAAGAACATCCGGCTTCTTCGGATCGATGACGAATTTCTTTACATGTTCTGGAACATAATCAATCAAGCCTGCTGCAGGGTAAACTACCATTGAGGTCCCTACTACCAAAAATAGATCAGCCGTACTAGTAATCACTGAAGCTACCTCAATCATCGGCACAGCTTCTCCAAACCAAACAATGTTTGGTCTAAGTTGAGAGCCCTTCTCACATCTATCCCCAAGATTTAACGCCCAATCATCTATTGGATAAACCAATGATGGGTCAATGGTACTCCTCGATTCAAATAATTTCCCGTGTAGATGGATGACGTTTCTCGAACCTGCTCGCTCATGCAAATCATCTACATTTTGGGTAATGATGGTGACATCAAAATCTTGCTCAAATTCAACTAATATTTCATGACCGCGATTGGGCTTGCTTTCCATGGCCTTTTTTCTCCGTTCGTTATAGAAGTCTAATACCAACTTAGGGTTTCTTTGCCATCCTTCAGGCGTGGCAACGTCTTCGACTTTGTGTCCTTCCCATAGTCCGCCTGAATCGCGGAAGGTCGCAATTCCACTTTCGGCACTAATGCCAGCTCCAGTAAGGGCGATGAGCTTTTTCATTTTATGAAGCCAAAGTACAAAACATGGTTCATTTTATTGCTAAGTATAGGGCTACTGATTTAATTTCCTCTGGAAAGGAATGAGATAGGAAGGTTTAACTCAAACGCTCGTTGGTTTGCCCAAACTTAAAGGGGTCTTAATCTGGAATACTAAAAAAATGTCCAGCTATATAGCATCGGTTGGCTGTTTATTGATGAGGTGATTTTTAAATTAAGTTCGATTCAATAATGAGTTTTCCACAGATATTTAAATTCTTTTGATGATATACCAAAAGGTTATAAAAATTTAGGTACTGGTGTTAGGCTTAAAAACAACAAAGTCCTATAGTACTATCAACCTATTTACTAACAACAATCTGTTTTACAATTAACTGCTGTTTTGTCCTTATCTGTAAGTAATATAATCCATTCTGTACGTTGTTAACGTCCATTAAAATTTTACCATTTTGGCTTTCTCCACTTAACAATTCCACATTAAACTGATCCAGTATTTTCGCTGAAAAATAATCAACTGTATTTATCATTGCTGGTCCATTCGAATTAGTATCGGAAATCTCTATACTCGATCCTGTCGATTCAATTGTCAAACTACTTGATGCAGGATTGGGATAAACCACTACTCTTTGCTGCTGCCCACCGCCACCACTAATATTTATGCCCAAGCTATTTGTAAAACTCGAACCACATGAATTATTAATCTGACAAAATAAAGTGTAAGTTCCGGAAGTTGCCGATGTTTTTATCCCTGGAGTAGAGGTATTCTTGCCGCTAACAAATGAAAAACCTTGTGGTAACAACCAAGTATAAGAAGATGCATTTGGCACAAAGTCAACAAAGAAATTGTAGGTACAGCTAGCGCAAAGAGTTACTGGGTCAATTCCACGTTGGCCACTTGGGTAAATTAGTGTAGTACTTGATGCAAGTGGAATCCCAAGTACATAAGTAGCTTTTTGCACTTCATATGAGAAATTCCCTGGTTTAGTAATCTTAGCAATGATTGTTGTATTGCCTATAAAATTGTTGATCCTCGTAGCAATACCGGTATTTGCATCGATGCTTAAACCACTAGAATCGGAGGTTGACCAAGAAACCGTTGTGCCTTGTGGATTGTTTACAGTATATGGGGCACTTGTACAAACTGTGCTTAAACCCGATATCACAGGAAGTGCTGCAGTTAATGCAGCATCCGCATTTATTCTTCCATAGCCCAACCCAAGCGAATGGCCTGGTCTTGTAGGGTTGTAGTTATAATTTTCAGAGCCAACTTTAGCGGCAGTGCTACTCAAAATATCTTTGATCTGTTGAATTGTTAGGTTTTGATTGATGCATCTAAGTAAACCAATAACAGCCGAAACTATGGGGGCAGCAAATGAAGTGCCACTAGCTTGATTATAGGTATTGTTTAATTGAGTACTCACTATTTGATTACCCGGAGCAGATATAAACAATTCAGGCCCAAAATTTGAAAAATAAGCCCTCACATCATTCAAATCAGTTGCACCAACAGCTATTACATTAGGATTTGTAGCAGGGTATAAAACTGCCGATGGAGCTCCAGGTAAATTGTTCCCTGATGCACATACAACAGGGATACCATTGTTAACCGCAGTTTGAATAGCGTTATCAATTGCAGAGGTTTGCGGAACATCCAGACTCATTTGAATGACATCTGCTCCCATTTGAACAGCGTATAAGATAGCATCATCGAGGGCGGCTGAACTTGGTTCTGTTTTCCCAACACCTAGCATCATCAACTCCAATCCTCTATTGTTATTTCCACCCCCGATACCTGACACTCCCCTGTTATTTTGCAGTTTGGCTGACACTATTCCAGAAACTATAGTTCCATGAGAAACACCAGGGCTCCTCACATCGTTATTCAAGCTCACAAAATCCCATCCTCGCCAGTCATCAATCAAGC
>JANPBK010000131.1:0-7046 GCA_031430395.1 Cyclobacteriaceae bacterium | reverse complement strand
CTCAATTCTCAATTCTCAATTCTCAATTCTCAATTCTCAATTCTCAATTCTCAATTCTCAATTCTCAATTCTCAATTCTACTTTCCAAAAAATTCTTCAGCTTATCGCCTCCTTTATATTCTGCGGCATCTCTAAATTTTTTATCGGGTAAGGTCAACCACAACTCTTGTTCTTCTGAAGAAGTGAATCTGATCTTGTCTGTTTCTATTGCCCAAATGTTGAAAACTATTTTTCCCTGATTGAATTTTAGCTTCGCTTCACTCATCGCTTCTTCCGGTGAACTTGCTTGAACACTGCCTGCATGGATGTGTTGTTTGCCTCGTTTCGGTAAATGGTAGATTTCAAACTGTTTTTTTATTCCGGAAGTCGATGTTGAAGATTTAATCTGATCATAAGCATTTTCATTTCCTTCCGTTAGTGGTGATACGAATACATCGCGCGTGTCAGTAACATACAGCGAGGTACAAGTAAACCTACGCGTAAATGCTTCTTTGGCTAGCACATACGCTAACTCTAAATTAGGTGCATGTACAATACCTTCATGTTGAAATGGTTTGCCTTCTTTGGGCTGTACAAATACTTCATACGTTCCAAACTGATCCAGCGAAGCCTTCGGGACAATTTTTCCTTCTTCACCAATGTGAGGCAATCGGGTTACGCGGGGATCTAGGGAGTTCATTTTATTTGATTCAAAGTTTAATATTCAATATTCAAGATTCGGACGATCAATTTTGAACCTTGAATTTTGAATGACTATGCTAACGGAGTAACGTATTGTGTTTTTGGAGTTTTCAATGCCTCACGCACCCATCTACCGCGCTCTTCCGCTATTCGTCTTACTTCTAGTCTTTCTTTATTGCAGGGGCCACCACCATTGATCACTCGCTTGAATTCTTCCCAGTCTGGTTCTGTGTAATCCCAGCGACCCGTTTCTTCATTTTTCTTCAGGTTAGGATCAGGAATGACAAAGCCTAGTTCCCAAATCTTTGGTACATACATATCCAAAAATTGGTTGCGCATGTCATCGTTGGTTCCCATTTTCACTTTCCATCTCATCAGCATCTCTGTGTGAACAGAAATTTTATCCGAAGGACCAAAGAAATGCATCATCGGTGGCCACCAGCGGTTCAAGGCTGCCTGAAACATGTCGCGTTGTTTTTGAGTGCCACTCGCTAAATAGATTACACAATGATGTCCGTATTTTAAATGGAAAGATTCTTCTGCACAAATCCGATCAAGCGCACGGCAATAGGGGCCGTAACTGCCCTTTGCATTTGCCAACTGATTAACGATTGCTCCGGCATCTACTAACCAGGAAATGAAACAACAATCTGCCCAGGTGAAGGTAGGATAGTTGAAAATGTTAGAGTATTTTGATTTGCCGGTAATCAAGTCGTCAATCATTTGCTCGCGCGATTTACCCAATGTTTCAGCAGCGCTGTAAAGTAATTGTGCATGTCCTACTTCGTCTTGTACTTTGGCCATTAGCGCCATTTTTCTTTTGAAACCCGGTGCTCTTGTAATCCAGGTACCTTCTGGAAGTGCTCCAATGATTTCGCTGTGCCCATGTTGTTCGATCATGCGAATCAGTTGCTTACGATAAAGTTTTGGCATCCAGTCGGTAGGTTCTATCTTTTCACCCCTGGCAATGCGCGCTTCAAAGGCAGCCAATAAAATAGGGTCTTCTTGCGCTACATCGTCTGTTTTAATACCTTCAAACGTATTTCCTCCACCGTACATAATATGAGAATTTAAGTTGTTTTGACCGACTTAGAGCCACCCCTAACAATCGTTTGCAATTTAACAAAGAAGTAGGGAAGATGTTAGCTTTTTTTAGACTTATAGGGCGGGTGGTTTTCAGGCCAATGGGAGCAGCAACTATTTTGAGCTGCCATGTTTCAGATAAAGCTACTTTTAGAAAGTAACAGTGGGTGGAATAGAGATTTAATTGAATAGCATGTGGCCCTCAACGCCATGCTACATACTAGTTTTTCACCAATACAAAACGATAGTATGGTCTGGTACCGTTTTTTAAAGTCGCATAGAACTTTGAACCCACTACACCGGCAAATTCATTAAAAAGGTTCTGCCAGCGTGCCGGAATCAGTTTTTTGATTCGATCCTTTTTAGATTCGTCTTCAGCCTCGATAGATTGCACTACATTGGGGGTTATATCTTCTTGAGACAGCTGTTGAAGGCCGGAATTTTTTATTTGATTTTGGAAGATCGCCATATTTTCCAAGCTATTACGGAAATCGACCATCAGTAATTTTCCACCTGTTTTAAGCACGCGCTTCACTTCTTTCAAAAAGAGATCAACATCACCATACCCATGACTTGACTCTACATTGATTACAATATCTATGCTCGAGTCAGCTAGTGGTATTTTTTCAGCGCTTCCTTCAATGAAGGTAAGACCTTGTACGTGATGAATCTTATTCGCCAGTTCTACTGCACTGGAAGCGATATCTAAGCCTGTATAACTAGCGGGTTTAAAATAACCGGCAATGTGCTTGGCGCCACCACCCCGGCCGCTTCCCACCTCCAATACTTGTTTGCCTTGCAGCTCAGCTTTGGCAGCGAGATAATGATACATCTGCAATGAATACTTTTGAATTTTTGGGTCATTCGGTAAATCTAATGTAGGTTCATCGACATTGGGAGTATACCCATAGTTCATGAAGTGCCAATCTTCTGCCGGAATATGTTTTGCGAGGAGTTCATAGGTAATTTTGGCATTGAATCGTTTGAACCAGGCAAACCTTTTTAAGGCCTTAATAATAAACTTAATCATGGAATTGATTTTAGCTCAAGGTAGTGTTTTTTACTAAATCGTAAACCAGTTGAGGCTTATTGTATAACAGGACAACAAGAAAGGATGAAAGCTAGTGATTCTTTTTTAGCCCATTTACCAACATATCTGAAAGTTGTTGACCAAGTTCAGTTGGATCGATATCACTTTTGGGATCATACCACATGGGCATCCAGTTCAATGAAGAGAAAAGCGTCATGACAGCCAGCTTTTTGTCAATAGTTTCCTTAAATTCTCCGGTCAATACCCCCGCTTCTATCATCGATTTGAATCGGTTGATATAGTTAATTCGAAGCAGCAAAAAATCACGTAAGAAAGGCTGACTTAAATGGCGATGTTCATTCATAAATACAGCGGAGGCAGTAAGGTCTTTGGCCATAACCTGGATGTGTCCAATGATTCCTTTGCGGAGTTTATCGCTAGCCGATAATTTTTGTTTTTCTACCTCTTCCAACGACTTTCGAAACTCAGTAGCCATATCAAAACATAAACTCTGTAGAATCTCTTCTTTTGATTTGATATGAGAGTAAAGGCTAGCGGCCTCAATACCTAACTTTTGTGCCAGATCACGCATGGATGATGCCGCATATCCCTTTTCACGGAATAATTGTGCTGCACTTCTGATGACTTGTTCTTTTCTAGTAAGATTATTAATGGATTCTATCATTCTAATTTCACTCTAAGTTAACAAAGATAAATTATAATTAGCTTTGAAGGTACAATGAAGTCAAAATGAATTTTAATTCACTCGCAGAATACTTCTACAAAATCTACAATATTTGCTTGTTGATGTTGTTTATCCCTATTGGAATCTTTCTCTTTGTTTATTACCTGCTACTTACCGGTAAAATAAATCCAACTATTCAAAGTGAAAGTGTGATCCAGGGGATACTTATCACATTCCCTATATTAGTGATTTTAGACCTAACGATTGTTCACTTGGTAGTGCGTAAAAGGCTTCTGTTGTTAGCCAAAGAAGTGAGTTTGGGAATAAAAGTAGAAAAGTACTTCTCCGTTATTTCGCTGCGGATTACGGCTATCGTGGCCAGTGCTATTTTTATGGCAGCAGGACTCTTCATTACCGCCCACGAATTGTTTCCGGTTTACTTTTTAGGCCTTATTATTTGGCTTTTTTTTCAGTGGCCGAATCCACGTAAAGTGTGTAGAGACCTTAGGCTGAAAGGAGACGAAGAAAAAATGGTACTCACCAAGGGAGAAGCGTTTAAATGAGAGGAAGCAAATGTTCATAATTTAAGAAGGTTCTAATGCATCTCAAATCATGAACATTAAATAAGGGATTGTTACAACGCAGCTAGTTAAAAAGAAATTCCAAAGCTAAAGGCATTCAATTGAGGACCTTTATTAGCTATGAATAGTTCATTCATGTCATAGTTAAAAAAGAAGTCTAAACTCTTAAATCCGAACTGTACGCGAGTACCATACCGTATGTTGGCCAAATAGAAAGGATCGTGGTAATGCTCTGATTTACTATCTCCTTCTTTTTCGTAAACTTGTTTGATGTAACTATCAATCCGATAACCCACATAGGGTCCTACACCAAACCTGAATGAACGTGATTGGCGCCCGCTAAACAATCCTGACTTTCTGGAATTGTCGCCAAAATCGATCATCGGCACTAAGGAAGCATTTAAGTAAACAACGGTGAGTTTACTTTTTGTAAAATCTAAATTTCGGCTGTCAACATTAAAATAAGTCCCATAGTCATCTTTGCTTAAATGCGTTTTGTCATTCTGAAATTTGAAATTGTACCAACTCACACCAGCTCCCCATTCCAAAAAGAATTTTTTTGCCAGCCGTGTACGTTGTATAGAATTAAGCGCTACGTACCATGATCCCCAAGGTCGCACTGCATAAATACTGTTACTTTCATTGGGGAACCCTCCATTCGATAAGTAATTATTGGTCCCTAAGTCGATATTAAAAGAGCTATAGGTTCTTTTGTTCGAAGAACTTCTGCGAGAGCTTCTGGAATATTTATCAGTTGACCAATTGTTGTACCGATATCTTTTACGATCTGCTTCGGTAGGCCATTCTTCATTAGTGGAAACGGTTGTTTCTGGATTAGTAGAATTCTCCTTGGTAGTATCTTTTAAATAGGCGGAAGAGGGTTTTTCAATTTGTGCTGTATCTCTTTTATCTAATTTAGTGATCATGTCATCCATCAACGATTGGAAGTTATAATGCTTCAATGTTTCCAGATCTTTCTTGTCTTGGATAGCGAAGATCACTTTGCTGCCTTCTCCTACTTTGATAATGAGTGTATCTGCTTTTTTTTGCGCTTGAGCGAATAGGCTACCCGCTATGAATAAAGTACTGAGGATAAATTTATGTTTCATATTATGAGTTAATTAATATTTGTTTTGTCTTGTTTGTGATTGGAAGCGAAAAGTTTGCTGGTCAATTCTGCGAGGTCAATCCCACCTTCGCCATTTTTTATTTCCTTCGCTTTCGTAAAGAACTTTTGCAAACCTGAATTCTTCGTTTCTATTTTAGTGAACACAACACTTTCAACGGGAGAGAGCGTGAATTCCAGAACAATGGGCTTTTCTATTGTTACCGATGTCACTTCTATCTTGGCCACTTCTGGCACAGGAATCATCAATTCTTCTGTTTTCTCCTGTTTGGCTTCTTCGATCTTAACTGAAGAAACATCTTCTATTTTTTTCAGAACTGGAATTGACTGTGGGATGCGTTTCGCTATTTTATTTTGGAATTGACTTGACTTGAATGTTGTTGCGCTATTTTTTTCTTGTCTGGTTTTTGTTTCTTCCGAGATTAATTTTGGTGGATCTACTTTTTCTTTTTGTTGAGATAGGGAAGGCGCTATTTTATTGGATTGGTTTGTTTGCATCCAATACAGAGCAGTAATTAAGCAACCAAACAGAAAAAAAACAGCAGCTATTCTTAACCAGTTAATAGGGCTACTTTTTTTTATAAGGTTTAATTCAATTTTTTGCCAGGCTATTGTGCTGGGTAGCGTTGAGTAATGCTCCAGTTTACTCTTAAATAATTCGTCAATCCTGTTTTCCATATCAATTAATTTTTTGTGAAAGCTGTTGCTCAGCTTCTAACAGTCGCTTTTGTAAAAGTGCTCTGGCTCTACTCAATTGAGATTTTGAAGTGCTCTCATTAATTCCTAATTGATCTCCGATTTCCTGATGTGAAAAACCATCTATTGCGTAGAGGTTAAACACCACCCGGTAGCCGGTGGGCAAATCTCCAATCATCTTCATCAAGTCCGCTGCCTCCAATTCACTTTCTGCTTGGCTATAGTTGGGTTCCCGATCGGCCGCTTCAATATCCGTTTCTAAGTACATGTTTTTGTTCTTACGCAAGTAACTAAGCGATTCATTGACCATAATGCGCCTGATCCAGCCCTCAAAGCTTCCCTCATTTTTGTACTGATCGATCCGTTCAAAAATTTTGGTAAAGGCCATCACAAGTACATCCTCCGCTTCCATTTTATCTTTGATATATCGACAGCAAAGAGTGTACATTTTGCCAGAGAAGAAGGTGTAAAGGGCATGCTGAGCTTCCCGGTTTTGCCGTTTGCAGCCTTCTATCCAATCTTTTTCTTTGGCCCGGTAAATTTGTAAACTCATTGAAGCGATTTCAGTCACAAGATGCATATACGTGCCAAGGGGTTGCACGGGCAGGAAAATAACTTAAATAATTTGATTGATTTCCTTATAAAAGGCTTCAAATTGGGAACAAAAATGCCCAATTTTTAGAGGCGGTTTAGAATCAGACCTTAACGAAAATCTTACGCTTATACATTTGCCAAAGAATCACCAAAAAGAAAAGAATGAGGGTCAGGGCGAAACCCAAGGAGGCGTTCATCGGACTGAGCCAACTTACATACAAATTGTGATACAAATAAGACCATAGGGAAGTCTCTCTTTCGCCCTCACCTATTTTTGTTCGGATCAGGAACTTTGCTAGAAAACCGGAAGCAACAAAAACGAAGATGGCATTCATCCCATAATAGATGAATGGTGTAGACCACTTTTTGATTCCCTGTACATCAATAAGCCAGTAGCAGGCCGCCAAAAATTGCATAGCGATACCACCTGTATAGAGCACATAGCTGCTCGTCCATAATGCTTTGTTAAGAGGAAATACCAGTCCCCAAGCAAGCCCACTTACGATGAGTATTGCGCCAATAAAAAAAATCCATGTCACTTTTTCTGCAGGTACTTCGATACTGGAAAAA